>CAZLHQ010000300.1:0-1532 GCA_964559355.1 uncultured Hyphomicrobiaceae bacterium | reverse complement strand
CCTATCTCATCACGGCGGGCAAGGTGACGCAGAACAATGTCGGCACGCCCATGTACATTCTGGCGCGCCTCAATCTCGACAGTCAGGGCATTTCGGTCTCCAACGAATACAGGGACGCCAAGGTCGGCCTCGACGCCGGCGGGCTGAAAGAGGCCTTCGCCAGGAAGAAGGCCGAGGGCAAGGACGTGAAGGTCGCCATGACCTTCCCCGGCGGCACGCACGACGTGTGGCTGCGCTACTGGCTGGCGGCCGCCGGCATCGACCCCGACAAGGACGTCTCGACCATCGTCGTGCCGCCGCCGCAGATGGTGGCGAACATGAAGGTCGGCAACATGGATTGCTTCTGCGTCGGCGAGCCGTGGAACGAGCAGCTCGTCAACCAGGACATCGGCTTCACCGCCGCCACCACCGGAGAAATCTGGTTCAAGCACCCCGAGAAGATCCTCGGCATGCGCGCCGACTGGGTTGATGCCAACCCGAAGGCGGCCATGGCCATCATGATGGCCACGATGGAAGCGCAGATGTGGTGCGAGAAGATGGAGAACAAGCAGGAGATGGCCGAGATCATCGGCAAGCGGCAGTGGTTCAACGTGCCGGTGCCCGACATCATCGGCCGCATCAAGGGTGACATCAATTACGGTCGCGGAAAGGTCGCCAAGGGCACCAACCTGCTGATGAAGTTCTGGGGCGAAAACGGCGCCACGTCCTATCCGTGGAAGAGCCTCGATACCTGGTTCGTTACCGAGAACATCCGCTGGGGCAAGTTCGCACCCGACACCGACGTCAAGGCGCTGGTCGACAAGACCAATCGCTCTGACCTGTGGATCGAGGCGGCCAAGGCGCTCGGCGTCGCGGGCCATCCGACCGGCGACAGCCGCGGTGTCGAGAAGTTCTTCGACGGCAAGACCTTCGATCCCGCGGACCCCATGGCCTACCTGAAGTCGCTTTCGATCAAGCGGGCCATGGTGTGACGATTGTGAGCGTCCGACAAAACTCATCGAAGAAGCGGAGCGCAGACATGAGCATTCTTTCGACCAACGAGCTCGTTGCGACACCGGCAGGCAATCTGCCCGCCTCGGTCGCCGCGATGATCGATGCAACCGCGCCAGCAGTGCGGACCAAGGTGGAGCGCAGTGAACCGGCGCCGGCCGTGGCAGCGACTGCTACAAGCGGTCGCCTCGCACGCAGCGGATCGGCAGGTACAATGATCGCAAACTTTGCGGCGACCGTGGTTCCGCCGCTGCTGGTGCTGGTGGCGCTGCTGCTGATTTGGCAGCTGGCGTGTGCCGACTCCAAATCGTCACTGCCTTCGCCAATGAAGATCTGGAGCGACTCGCGCGATCTCATCGTCGACCCGTTCTTCGTCAATGGCCCGCAGGACATCGGTCTAGGATGGCGCGTGCTTACGAGCCTGCAGCGTGTCGCCATCGGCTTTGGGCTGGCTGCAGTCGTCGGCATCCTGCTCGGTGCGCTGGTTGGCCAGAGCCAGTGGGCGATGCGCGGCCTCGATCCGATCTTCCAGGTGCTGCGCA
>CAZLHQ010000299.1:0-1570 GCA_964559355.1 uncultured Hyphomicrobiaceae bacterium | reverse complement strand
TGTCCATGGTCGACATGGCGAGGCCGGCGCCGTTGACCATGCAGCCGATGTTGCCATCGAGCGCGACGTAGGACAGATCGTACTTCGACGCCTCGATCTCCTTGGCGTCCTCTTCGGTGATATCGCGCAGCGCCATGATGTCAGCGTGGCGGAACAGCGCGTTGTTGTCGAATGACACCTTTGCGTCGAGCACCCGCACGCGGCCGTCCTTCATGACGATCAGCGGGTTGATCTCGAGCAGGCTCATGTCCTTCTCGGTGAATGCCTTGTAGAGGATCGGGAACAGCTCCATGCCGTCGGCCCGCGCCGCGCCTTCGAGCTTCAAGGCATCACACAGCTTGCCCGCGTCCGCCGCCGTCACGCCCGTCTCCGGGTTGATTGCAAGCGTCACGATCTTCTCTGGCGTGTCGTGCGCAACCGTCTCGATGTCCATGCCGCCTTCGGTGGAAACGACGAAGGCGGGCCGGCCGACCGTGCGATCGATCAGGATCGACAGGTAGAGCTCGCGTGCGATGTCGGCGCCATCCTCGATGTAGAGGCGATTGACCTGCTTGCCGGCCGCACCCGTCTGCTTCGTTACCAGCGTCTTGCCGAGCATCTCGGTTGCGTTGCGGATCGCATCCTCTGCCGAAAAGGAGACGCGCACGCCGCCCTTGGCGTCCGGACCGAGCTCCTTGAATTTGCCCTTGCCGCGGCCGCCGGCGTGGATCTGGCTTTTGACCACCCAGACCGGGCCGGGAAGCGCGCGCACCGCCGCCTCGATCTCGTCGGCCTCCTCGATGGGAATGCCGGCGGCGACCGGCGCGCCATAGCTCTTGAGAACCTGCTTTGCCTGATACTCGTGGATGTTCATCGCTTATATCCGCCGTGTTGAGCGTGGGTGCCGTGCGCGTGAGTGCCGCAAAAATGCCGGCCCAGGTTTAGGGTACAGCTCGTGACTCGTGTACGTCCGGCAGCGACGCTGCCGCCCTGTGCTGTACATTGGTATACCATATGCCAGCTTTAGGCGACCGCAAACTGCCGTTCTGGTTGGTGCAGCTTCTGCCGTACGCGAGAACTTGTCGACACGGTCGTCGCCGCAGGAAGTGAAAGCGGCGCGCCGGTTGTCCGTGCGCGCCGCCAATCCATCAAGCGCCAAGGCCGGGCGCGATGCCTTTGCAGGCTTCGACCAGCGTCTTGACCGAGTTCACCGACTTCATAAACATCTCGCGCTCGGCGCCGTTCAAGTCGACCTCGACGACGCGCTCGGCACCGCCCGCACCCACCACGATCGGCACACCGCAATAGATGTCCTTCACGCCATACTCGCCGTTGAGGTAGGCGGCGCAGGGCAGGATGCGCTTCTTGTCCTTGAGATAGCTCTCCGCCATCTCGATCGCCGAAGCGGCAGGCGCATAATAGGCCGATCCGGTCTTCAGCAGGCCAACGATCTCGCCGCCGCCCTTGCGTGTGCGATCGACGATCTGGTCGACACGCTCTTGCGTGATCCAGCCCATCTTGACGACGTCAGGCAGTGGAATGCCGGCGATCGTCGAATAGCGCACCAGTGGCACCATGTCGTCGCCGTGGC
>CAZLHQ010000298.1:0-1602 GCA_964559355.1 uncultured Hyphomicrobiaceae bacterium | reverse complement strand
GCAAGCGCATCCTTGCGCTGTTGAAGCTCGGCTTCGCTTCCTTCGTCGATGAAACGAAAGAAGCTCTTCCACTCCTCCTTGTCCATGACGCACTCACGCCGCCAGAGGCAACGGGAGCAGCGCGACGACCGCGTCGGCCGGAGTACGGCCCAACGGTACGAACAGGGCGGGAAGCTTGCGGGTCGGCACCGCGACGAGCTGAGGCCGGCCAGAGCCGCCAAGCAGGCGGCACACGACGTGATGAGACGTGTTCGATGACATGGTCGTTCTCCTTTGCGTGAGCAGAGGGCGCACCACGTCCCCGGATGGAGAAACGTGTGTTCCCCATGCGGGTTGAAGGCACCACCGAAAGGCGGGCCCATGGATCGGCGAGGAGACCCATGCCGAAGCAATGGGTCTCTCGCACCTTCAGGACTTGCGTCCCCGGGATTCAGGCTGCCGGCTTGCGCCGACAACCTTCGGTTCGCGCGCTCTCGGGTCCTTGATGGACCGTCGGCGCGCATCTGATCCTGGCCACCGTTTCAGCAACGGAGGCTGAGTTCGATCTGATGCGTGTCGCTCTCACGAGCGACGGATTCAGGGAAGGTCTGAGCTACTCACGGTCCGTGAGGACGGAGCGACCCGGCCACCGGCACCTTCGTGCCGATGGCATTCGGCGATCGACACAAGGTCGGTCGCCATCGATGTCCGCGGCTGCGGAGCGATTCATCGCTTGCGCGACATGGCCAGCAAGTGGCCGATCCGAGTGCGGGTCACGACCGCTAACGCCGGATGCCTCAGCACCCGGAACCTCAACCAGAACCGAAGACGGCCCAGGGTGAAGGCTGTGCCAGCACGAACGCCGACAGGAAGCTTGCCGAGTCTGCCACCACGCGACCGCATGCGATAGCCCGGCCGGTCACCGTCGCATGATCATGTGTCCGGGTGATGCGCGATGGTTGTGTTGCTGACGGTGGCGGCGCCGTGAGCCTGCAGCGCTCGCCGTCTCCAACCGCATTCGCCAACGGGCGGCCGTGCTCCAGCAGAACATCCGCGGGCTGCTCCTGCGGTTGCCGTTTTCTGCACTGTCTGGACTTGCTACAGTTGCCCTGTTTGCTTATGATGTCGCCATGAGCACAGATCGCAGCACCCCCGTCCTGCTTCGCCGCATCGACCAGCTGGAGGCCACGGTGGGCCGCCTCAGTCGGGACCTTGGCAGCATGCGCACGGCAATGCGCAAGCAGGGCCTGGACCTGCGGGAGCATCCCTCGAGCCGTCGGCGGTCGGCGGATGCAGCGCAGCCAGCCACGAGGCCGGCCGATCTGGGCCGTGGCGGTCTTGCCGGTGCCACCGCACGCGGCGAGGCTGCCCGCGTGCAGTGGATCAAGGATGGGCTCGTTGTCTCCGGCGAGCAGCTCGCGCAAGCCTGGGGACTGACGCGACAGGCGCTGGCGCCGGCAGCAGAGCGAGGCGAAGTCTTCGCGGTGAAGATCGGCAACCGGCTGTACTACCCACAAGCGTTCCTGTCCCTGGATCGCGAAACCGTGGCAAGCGTGTGCCGGGCACTTGGCGACATCGGCGCGAGCGAGAAGCTGATGTTCTGGCTGCGCGATCACGGCGCCC
>CAZLHQ010000297.1:0-1615 GCA_964559355.1 uncultured Hyphomicrobiaceae bacterium | reverse complement strand
TATCGAACGCAAGAAGCCGTCGGAGGGCACGGACGAGTTCTTCAAGTGGCAGCAGGAGATGGAGCGGGCCATGGGCAAGGCCGAGGTGATCATCGGCAAGCAGCGTCATGGTCCGGTCGGCACGGTGGCGCTGTCGTTTGAGAGCCAGTACACGCGCTTCGGCAACCTCGCCCAGGACTACCAGCTCCCGGATCGGGATTGAGCCTTTGAGCACGAAACGGCAACCGCAGACCGACGAGCATCGCGAGGTGCCGGCACTTGCCGCGGGCGTCGTCACCATCGATCTGGCGCGCATTGCCGCCAACTGGCGCGCGCTGGCGGATTTGGTGCGCCCGGCCGAATGCGCCGCCGTGGTCAAGGCGGATGCCTATGGGCTCGGCGCCGCCCGTGTGATTCCGGCTCTGGCCGCTGCGGGCTGCCGCACGTTCTTCGTCGCCACATTCGATGAAGCCATCCTCGCGCGTGGCCTTGCTCCATCGGCGCGCATCCTCGTGCTCGACGGCGTGCTGCCGGGGGCGGAAAAGGCGATGCGCGCTGCAGGCGTCGTACCGGTTCTATCGAGCCTTGCGGAAGCCGAGCGCTGGGCGCAGCTTTCCTCCTCGCGCGACGAGAGCTTGGCGTGTGTGCTGCATGTCGACACTGGCCTCAACCGGCTCGGTCTGCCGGCAAGCGAGGTGCGCGCGCTCGCCGCCAACTCCCACTTGCTCGACCGGCTCGATGTTCTGCTGGTGATGAGCCACCTCGCCTGTGCGGACGATCCCGACTCGCTGAAGAACGCGCAGCAGCGCGATGTCTTCGAGGGCCTAGCCCCTCTGCTGCCCAGCGCCCCGCGCAGCCTCGCCGCGTCCGACGGCCTGATGCTCGGAGCGGCCTATCACTACGATCTGGTGCGCCCCGGTTATGCGTTGTATGGCGGACAAGCATTTCGCGGTGGCGCGGCGCCCGTTGCGCCTGCGGTCACGCTGCATGTGAAAATCGCGCAGATCCGCGATGTCGCGCCGAGCCAAACCGTTGGCTATTCGGCAACCTGGTCGCCGACCCGCGCGGCTCGCATCGCAGTCATTGCGGCTGGATACGCCGACGGCCTCTTCCGACACTTGTCACGAGCGACCGGCGGTGAGGGTGGTTTCGTCGCCATCCGCGGGCAGCTCGCGCCGATCGTCGGCCGCGTGTCGATGGATCTCATCACCGTCGATGTCACCGATATCGAAGGGCCGCCGCCACAGCCTGGCGAACTGGTCGAAGTGATCGGCCCCTCGATCACCATCGAAGCGCTTGGCGCGGCTGGCGGCACCATCGGCTACGAAGTTCTGACCTCGCTCGGCCGCCGTTTCCATCGCCGCTATCTGAATGAGGCGGTGTGACAGACGAAGGGAGGAACCCCAATGGCCGCAGTAAGCGACAACGTGTTCGACGTTCTTGTTGTTGAGCACGGTTCTGGTTGGAAAGCTGTACATGTCTGTGTGCAAGAGTGGCATCGTCCTGCAAAGCTGGTCGATAAGGAGGGCATTATTTGCCTGACCCTAGAGCCGTTCCGGTTTTGATGGAATCGCGGAACGTCTCTAGATCCTTGTTTTATCGTGCTTCTTTTCGGAAAACCGGTTCCCACTTTTCC
>CAZLHQ010000296.1:0-1618 GCA_964559355.1 uncultured Hyphomicrobiaceae bacterium | reverse complement strand
GAAGGCGGCCGCACCGTCGGCGCCGGCGTCGTCGCCAAGATCATCGAGTAAGGGGAGCGGACATGTCCAAGCAGAAGATCCGCATCCGCCTCAAGGCATTCGACTACAAGCTGATCGACCAGTCGGCTCTGGAAATCGTCGACACCGCCAAGCGCACCGGCGCCATCGTCAAGGGCCCGGTGCCCCTGCCGACGCGCATGCAGCGTTTCGACATCCTGCGTTCGCCGCACGTCAACAAGACCAGCCGCGACCAGTTCGAGATCCGCACGCATCAGCGCCTGATGGACATCGTCGACCCGACCGACAAGACCGTGGACGCGCTGATGAAGCTCGACCTCCCGGCCGGCGTGGACGTCGAAATCAAGCTGCAGTAGAATCTGCGGTTTTCCGGCCCGGCAGCCGCTCTACCCAAGGGCGTACCGGGCCAAACTCATCAGCCCTGCCAATCGATGCGGGGCATTGGAGAAAACACATGAGTCTGAGCAACCGTCTCGGTTTGCTGGGGCGCAAGGTGGGCATGATGCGCATCTTCACGGACGATGGCGACGCCATTCCCGTGACGGTGCTCGACGTGTCCAACAACCGCGTCACCCAGGTCAAGACCGACGAGACCGACGGCTACACCGCCGTCCAGGTGGCCTACGGCGCCCGCAAGGCGTCCCGCGTCACCAAGCCCGAAGCCGGTCACCTCGCCAAGGCGGGCGTCGAAGCCGGTGAAGTCCTCAAGGAATTCCGCGTCGCTGCCGACGTCGCCGCCGGCCTCAAGCCGGGCGCCACGCTGCCGGTGACCACCTTCGCCGTCGGCCAGCTGGTCGACGTGCAGGGCACGTCCATCGGCAAGGGCTTCACGGGCACGATCAAGCGCCACAACTTCGGCTCGCAGCGCGCGTCGCACGGCAACAGCCGTTCGCACAACGTGCCGGGTTCGATCTCGATGGCGCAGGACCCGGGCCGCGTGTTCCCGGGCAAGAAGATGTCCGGCCACCTCGGCGACGTGACCAAGACGGTGCAGAACCTCGACGTCGTGCGCGTCGACGAGGCGCGTTCGCTGCTGCTGGTGCGTGGCGCCGTTCCGGGTGCGAAAAACGGCCACGTGGTCGTGCGCCCGGCCGTGAAGGTCAAGGTCAAGAAGGGAGCCCAGTGATGCAACTCGAGCTCCTGAACGAACAGGGCCAGGCCACCGCCAAGGTCGACGCGCCGGACACCGTGTTCGCGCGTGACTACAACGAGGCGCTCGTCCACCAGGTCGTCGTCGCTTACCAGGCCAATGCGCGCCAGGGCACCCGTGCCCAGCTCGACCGCGCCGAGGTGAAGCACTCGACCAAGAAGCCGTTCCGCCAGAAGGGCACCGGCCGCGCTCGCGCCGGCATGACCTCCTCGCCGCTGTGGCGCGGGGGTGGTCGCATCTTCCCGAACTCGCCGGAAGAGAACTTCTCGCAGAAGGTCAACAAGAAGATGTACCGCGCCGGCATGGCCGCCATCTTCTCGCAGCTGGCCCGCGAAGGGCGCGTCGCCGTGGTCGACTCGATCAAGGTCGAGGCGCCCAAGACCAAGCTGCTGGCCCAGAAGTTCAAGGCCATGGGCCTGGACTCGGTGCTGGTGATCGCCGACCAGGTCG
>CAZLHQ010000295.1:0-1758 GCA_964559355.1 uncultured Hyphomicrobiaceae bacterium | reverse complement strand
CTTGTGATATACATCTTTTAAAAATTGCCAGATCATCTTATTGCGCGAGGCGCTGCGCAGCAACGGCACTCCGAGCGCGTGATTGAGGCTCATGCCGGCGAGCACCGCGACGTTGTGATGAAGGTGTTTGCCAAAGCCGATGCCGGGATCGACGACGATCTTCGCGCGCGCGATGCCGGCCGCCTCGCACGCAGCAATGCGTTCTTCGAGGAAATCGAATACGTCGAGCACCACGTCGTCATAGACCGGGTTGTCATTCATGGTCTTGGGGTCGCCCTGCGCATGCATGAGCATGACCGGCAGACCGGTTGCCGCCGCCGTCTCCAACGCTTTTGGATCGTGAGTCAATGCCGAGACGTCGTTGAGGATGTCGGCGCCAGCCGCAGCAGCGGCCCGCATCACCTCGGCCTTGCGCGTATCGACCGAGATCTTCTTATCCGTTCTGCCGCGTAACCCCTCGATCACCGGAATAACGCGGCGCAGCTCTTCCTCCAGGGCCACGGCGTCCGATCCGGGCCGCGTCGATTCTCCGCCGATGTCGAGAATGTCGGCGCCCTCTTCGGCAAGCCGCAGTGCGTGGTCTATGGCGGTCTGCGTTCTGTCGAAGCTGCCGCCATCGGAAAAGCTGTCGGGCGTCACGTTGACGATGCCCATGATGTGGGTTCGGTTCATCGCCAGACCCGCGTAGTGCGGCCGTGGCGAGACCAGCGCCTCGTGCATCGACTTGAAACGGGCGACTGTTTGCGCATCCTCGATCAAGTCGAGGTGTTCGAGCCCGACGGCGCCCTGCGAGGCCACCAGCCAGCGTGTGCGTTGCTGCGGCACCAGATGCTTGCGCACCATCACCTCGACATGCGTGAAGACAAGGTCCGGCCGTCCGCATAGATGTGAGACGATCGCAGATTTGCGCCGGTCCTCCCGCCGCGTATCGACGCCCAGGCTTATGACCGGGCGGACGTAGTAACCGGAACGCTGCGGCATGGGCATAGTCGCGCCTCACGTGGTCGATAAACGAAAGAGCCCCCGGGATATACCTGGGGGCTCTTCGAATGTCGCTGCTTTGACGACTGTAATCAACCCATCGGCTGCGGTTCCATGCCACCGGCGTCGGGCTCCTCGCGTGGCGGGCGCGGCGTTCGACCAGCGATCGGAACCGCCGAGCCGATCGGCCCCTTGGTTTCGTCGTCGTCGGACTGCCTCACGACCTTCTCGCCGCGCATCAGCGCCTGGCACTCGTCACCCGAGATCGTCTCGTACTCCATCAGAGCCTGGGTGATCGCCTCGAGTTCCTTGCGGTGGGCCGAAAGCACCTGCCAGGCCTTGTCGTAGCCCGCGACCACGATGCGACGAACTTCGACGTCGATGAGCTTGGCGGTATCCTCGCTCATGTTCTGGCGTTGGGTGATGGCGTGGCCGAGGAACACCTCCTGCTGGTTCTCGCTGTAGAGCAGCGGACCCAGCGCCTCGCTCATACCCCACTCTGTCACCATCTTGCGGGCGATGCTGGTCGCCTGCGTGATGTCGCTCGAAGCGCCCGTGTTGAGGTGCTCCTTGCCATAGACGAGCTGCTCTGCGACGCGGCCGCCGAAGGCCATCGCGATCTTGCCCTCGCACCATTCCTTCGAATAGCTGAGCTTGTCGCGCTCGGGCAGGCTCATGGTGACGCCCAGCGCACGGCCACGCGGAATAATCGTCACCTTGTGCAAGGGGTCGTTGCCGGGCACCAGCATGTTGACGATGGCATGGCCTGCCTCGTGG
>CAZLHQ010000294.1:0-1842 GCA_964559355.1 uncultured Hyphomicrobiaceae bacterium | reverse complement strand
CGTCGGTCTGTCGGTGTCGCGCGTCGGCTCCTCGGCGCAGACCAAGGCGATGAAGCAGGTGGCCGGCAAGATCAAGGGCGAGCTTGCCCAGTATCGCGAAATGGCGGCGTTCGCCCAGTTCGGCTCCGACCTCGATGCGGCGACGCAGAAGCTGCTCGCCCGCGGCGCGCGCCTGACGGAACTGTTGAAGCAGCCGCAGTTCTCGCCGTTGAAGATGGAAGAGCAGGTGTGCGTGATCTTCGCCGGCACGCGCGGCTATCTCGATGCGCTGCCGGTCAGCGCGATCGGCAGGTTCGAGGCCGAATTGCTGCGCACGCTGCGCGACCAGCACAAGGACATCCTGGAATCGATCCGGTCCTCGAAGGCGCTTTCCACCGAAACGGAAAAGAAGCTGATCGAGACGCTCGATAAGTTCGCGAAGAGCTTCACCGCTTGATTCTGAGACTTTCCTCTCCCCGCTTGCAGGGAGAGGGGGAACGCACAGGGATGCTCGAATGGCGAGCTTGAAAGACCTACGCAATCGCATCGCCTCGGTGAAGGCGACGCGAAAAATAACCAAGGCGATGCAGATGGTCGCCGCCGCCAAGCTGCGCCGTGCGCAGGAAGTGGCGATGGCCGCGCGTCCTTATGCCGAGCGCATGGACGCGGTGCTTGCCAACCTGGCCGGCAAGGTGACGAGCCGTGAAGGCGCGTCTCCCTTGATGGTCGGCACGGGCAAGGACGAGACGCATCTGCTGATCGTGATGACGGCCGAGCGCGGCTTGTGCGGCGGCTTCAATTCCAACATCGCCAAGCTGGCTCGCGCCGATGCCCACCGGCTGCTCGCCGCGGGCAAGAAGGTCAAGATCATGACCGTCGGCCGCAAGGGCGCCGACAACCTGCGTCGCGATCTCAACAAGCAGATCGTGGAGCGGCGCGATTTCCGCAACGTGCGCCAGCTCGCGTTCGGCGATGCGGAGGGTGTCGCCAATCGCGTGATGGAGATGTTCGATGCTGGCGAGTTCGATGTCGCTACGCTCTACTTCTCCGAGTTCCAGTCGGTGATTTCGCAAAAGCCCACCGGGCTGCAGCTGATCCCCGCCAAGATCCCCGAGGCCAAGGCGGCGGCCGGCGCCGCGCGCGACACCTCGGTCTACGAATACGAGCCCGACGAGCAAGTGATTCTCGGCCAGCTCTTGAAGCGCAACATCACCACGCAAATCTTCCGCGGCCTGCTGGAGAATGCGGCGTCCGAGCAGGGCGCCCGCATGAGCGCGATGGATAGCGCCACGCGCAATGCCGGCGAAATGATCGATCGTCTGACGATCACCTACAACCGGCAGCGTCAGGCGCAGATCACCAAGGAACTCATCGAAATCATTTCGGGCGCCGAGGCGCTCTAACAAGCTGACCCGTACGCAAGGACGAAAACAATGGCTGACAGCAAAGTTGGTAAGATCCGTCAAGTCACGGGCGCCGTCGTCGACGTTCAGTTCGACGGGCATCTGCCCGCCATTCTGAATTCGCTGGAGACGACGAACCAGGGTAACCGCCTGGTTCTTGAGGTAGCCCAGCATCTGGGTGAGCACACGGTGCGCACCATCGCCATGGACTCCACCGAAGGTTTGGTGCGCGGCCAGCATGTCAAGGACACTGGCCAGCCGATTGCCGTGCCGGTGGGTGACGCCACGCTCGGGCGCATCATGAACGTGATCGGCGAGGCGGTCGACGAGGCGGGCCCGGTGCAGGGCGCTGAGAACCGGCCGATCCATGCCACCGCGCCTGCCTATGTCGAGCAGTCCTCGTAAGCCGAAATTCTCGTCACCGGCATCATGGTCGTCGATCTGCTGGCGCGTTACGCCA
>CAZLHQ010000293.1:0-1844 GCA_964559355.1 uncultured Hyphomicrobiaceae bacterium | reverse complement strand
GAGGTCAAGGCGTCGGGCCTGCGCGGGCGCGGTGGTGCGGGCTTCCCCACCGGGCTCAAGTGGTCGTTCATGCCCAAGAACGACCCGCGTCCGAGCTACCTCGTCGTCAATGCGGACGAGAGCGAGCCGGGCTCCTGCAAGGACCGTGAAATTCTGCGCAACGATCCGCAGATCCTGATTGAAGGCATGCTGCTCGCCTCCTTTGCGATGCGCGCCCACACCGCCTTCATCTACTTTCGCGGCGAATACATCCGTGAGCGCGAGCGCTTCCAGAAATCGGTCGATGAGGCCTACGCCGCCCGGCTGATCGGCAAGGGCAATATCCACGGCTGGGATTTCGACATCGTCGTCCATCATGGCGGCGGCGCCTACATCTGCGGCGAGGAAACGGCGCTTATCGAGAGCATCGAGGGAAAGAAAGGCCAGCCGCGCTTGAAGCCGCCGTTCCCGGCCGGTTGCGGCCTTTATGGTGCGCCCACCACCGTCAACAATGTCGAATCGATTGCCGTTGTGCCCGACATTCTACGTCGCGGCGCCACCTGGTTCGCAGCACTCGGCAAGCCCAACAACACCGGCACCAAGCTGTTCCAGATCTCCGGCCATGTGAATAAGCCGTGCGTGGTGGAAGAGGAGATGGGCATTCCCTTGAAGGAGCTGCTCGAGAAGCACGCGGGCGGCGTGCGCGGCGGTTGGAGCAATCTGCTTGCGGTCATCCCCGGCGGCTCCTCGGTGCCCTGCATCACCGCCGACGTCTGCGAGGACATGACGATGGACTTCGACGCGCTGGTGAAGGCGAAGTCGGGTCTGGGCACCGCTGCCGTGATCGTCATGGACAAGTCGACCGACATCATCAAGGCGATCGCGCGGCTCTCCTACTTCTACAAGCACGAGAGTTGCGGCCAGTGCACGCCGTGTCGCGAGGGTTGCGGCTGGATGTGGCGCGTGATGGAACGCATGGTGAAGGGCGAGGCCAAGAAGAGCGAGATCGACTTGCTGTTCGAGGTGTCAAAGCAGGTCGAGGGTCACACCATCTGCGCGCTGGGCGATGCTGCGGCCTGGCCGGTGCAGGGCCTGATCCGCAATTTCCGTCCGGTGATGGAGCAGCGGATCGATCAATACCAAAAGGCTCACGCGCAGGCGGCAGAGTAGACGAGAGGCTAGAGGCAATCTGATGCCCAAGAAATTGATCGTCGACAGTGAGGCGTGCTCGTCCTTCCCCCTCTCCCCCCGGGGAGAGGGCTGGGGTGAGGGGGCGTGCCACGAGTTCGCGGAGATCAAGTAGAGGATGCATAGGCAGTCGACAGGTTTGGCCAAATTACTCCGGCGTCGCGAGACCGAAGCCGAGAAGGCGCTTTGGCGTCGGCTGCGCAACAGGCAGATCAACGGTTGGAAGTTCCGCCGACAAGTTCCGTTTGGCCCTTACGTGCTCGACTTTTTCTGCTTTGACGCGAAGTTGGTTATCGAGGTTGATGGCGCAACCCACTCGACTTCGAAAGAGATCGAGCGTGACACGAAACGAGCCGCGCATCTCGAAGCAAACGGGCTGAGGGTCATCCGGTTTTCCAACCTGGGCGTCCAAAACGATATCGATGGTGTTCTGGAGATGGTCTATCTGGCGTTTGGCCAGCAGCCTGCCCCCTCACCCGGCGCTATGCGCCGACCTCTCCCCGAGGGGAGAGGTGATCTCCAGCAAGCGGAAGCGTGACACATGCCCAAGAAATTGATCGTCGACGGCAAAGAGATCGAGGTTGCAGACGGCATCACGCTGTTGCAGGCCTGCGAGCAGGCGGGCGCCGAGATCCCGCGCTTCTGCTACCACGAGCGCCTGTCGATCGCCGGCAACT
>CAZLHQ010000292.1:0-1929 GCA_964559355.1 uncultured Hyphomicrobiaceae bacterium | reverse complement strand
ATGCGATCCATGAACTCGCGGTCGTGCGAGGTCATCAGCAGCGCGCCCTCGAAGCCCTGCAAGAATGCTTCGAGCCAGATCAGGCTTTCAATGTCGAGATGGTTCGACGGCTCGTCGAGCAGCATCACGTCGGGTTGCATCAGCAAAATTCGGGCAAGCGCCACGCGCATCTTCCAGCCGCCAGACAACTCGGCCACGTCGCCGTCCATCATCTGCGGCGAAAAGCTCAAGCCCGCCAGTACCTCGCGTGCCTTGCCCTCGAGCGCATAGCCGCCCAGTTCCTCGAAACGGCCCTGCGCCTCGCCATACCGATCGATCAAGGTCTCGAGCTCGTCGGCGCGCTCGGGGTCGGCCATGGCGTGCTCGAGTTCTGTCAATTCGGCCGCGAGCGCGCTCACCGGCCCGATACCGTCCATCACGGCGGAGACGGCGCTCTTGCCGCTCATCTCGCCGACGTTCTGACTGAAATAGCCGATGGTAATGCCGCGATCGGTCGAGATTTGGCCTTCGTCGGGCTGCTCCTCGCCGGTGATCAAACGGAACAGCGTCGTCTTGCCCGCGCCATTGGGCCCGACGAGGCCGACCTTCTCGCCGCGATTGAGCACGGCCGACGCCTCGATGAAGACGATCTGGTGGCCGTTCTGCTTGGAGATGTTGTCGAGGCGGATCATGGGCGGGGCGTTCGGCTCGTTCGGCGGTTTGAATGGTGCCGCTTTATGCGTGGGCCAGCTCGACTCGGCAAGATCCGCTTATGATTTCCTCAGCAGCGTCGGCGTTCTGCGTTCCTCTCCCCGTGGGAGAGGATGCCGGCAGGCAGGTGAGGGGCTGTGTCGCGACAGCGAGCCTCGAGATTCCCCCCTCATCCGCCCCTCCGGGGCACATTCTCCCTCGAGGGAGAAGGAAGTAAGCATCACGCGTGCTCGAAGTTCCCGCAAGCGCCTGCGAGCATCCGCACGGTCAACGCGGGTGCTGCAATGCTGCGGCCAGCGGCGCGCGCTCTTGGTCAATCCAGAAGATCACTTGCGGCAACTTGCGTGGGTGCTGGCCTCCGCCGGCATGACGGCGTTTCAAGGAGCGACTGCCGGCGCTTCCAGACCCCCCTGCACTCGAATACCGCCGCGCCCACCCCGATACTCGCAGACCAAAGCCGATTGATTACGCACCCAGACTTCGAGCCGCCACAAAACATCGACGATATTTTCCGGACTCTCGGATAAATGCTTCAACTCCCACCCGTCCTTGCGCAGGAGTGACTGACACCAGCCGAAGTTGGGCTCGTCCTTCTCGCAGACCTTACCCTGAGACGACCAATCGCGATATTCGTCTGCATTAGCCTTCGTGAGCAGCAGCACGAGAGCCGTACACGCTACTGCCAACACACGCATGCTGCCGACAATAGAAATGCTTGGCTTGGACATGGTGCTTCACGCCTTCTTGACGAACTCCGACTTCAGCTGCATCGGGCCGATGCCGTCGATCTTGCAGTCGATGTCGTGGCCGCCAGAACCGTCGATCAGGCGGATGTTGCGCACCTTGGTGCCGACCTTCACCACCTGCGAGGAGCCCTTGATCTTGAGATCCTTGACGACGGTCACGCTGTCGCCGTCGGCGAGCACGTTACCGACCGCATCCTTGATGACGCGCGGGCCATCGTCGTCGGAGTCTGCCGCCGCCGCGGCATCGGGCGACCACTCGTGCGCGCACTCCGGGCACACCAGCAGCGCGCCGTCCTCGTAGGTATGAACGGAGCCGCACTTGGGGCAGGCGGGAAGGCTGTCGCTCACCTATCGATCTCGCCGAACACGATGTCGAGTGAGCCGAGGATAGCGGACACGTCGGCCAGCATGTGGCCGCGGTTGATGAAATCCATTGCCGACAAATGCGGGAAGCCCGGCGCGCGGATCTTGCAGCGATAGGGCTTGTTGGACC
>CAZLHQ010000291.1:0-1929 GCA_964559355.1 uncultured Hyphomicrobiaceae bacterium | reverse complement strand
TGATGCCGAAAGTGGTGTCGTCGGTGGCGATGCCGCGAATGAGCTCGACCAGCTCCATCATCGGCACCGGGTTCATGAAGTGCATGCCGATGAAGTGCTCAGGACGGTCCGTTGTCGAGGCGAGCCGCGTGATCGAGATCGACGAGGTGTTGGAGGCGATGAACGCATCCTTCTTCAGGTGCGGGCACAGATCGATGAAGATCTTGCGCTTGACGCTCTCGTCCTCGGTGGCTGCCTCGATGACGAGATCGCAGTCCCCCAACGCGGCGAAGTCGGGCGCATAGCCAATGCGCTTCAACGCTGCATCGCGATCGTTCGCCTCGATGAGGTTCTTGGTGACCTGACGGCTCATGTTCTTCTCGATCGTCTGCAAGGCGCGGTCGACCGCTTCCTTCTTCAGATCGTTGAGCAACACCTCGAAGCCGGCCAGCGCGATCACGTGGGCGATGCCATTACCCATTTGACCGGCGCCGATGATGCCGATCTTCTTGATCTTGGTCTGCGCCTTGTTGTCCGTGCCGGTGGCGGCTTTCGCCTTCTTCGGCGCCTTGACTGCAGCGTCCATATCGATGGTCCTTCTTTCCCGACCGTCTGTTATGCTGGGGAGCCCGATGCCCCGTGTTGGCTCACCGTGGTTTCTTGTTGTCGTTACCGCCCCGCCTTCGAAAGCTCGGACGCGAGCTCAGGCAGAGCCTGGAAGAGGTCTGCCACGAGGCCGTAGTCCGCAACCTGGAAGATCGGCGCTTCTTCATCCTTGTTGATTGCAACGATGATCTTGGAATCCTTCATGCCGGCCAGGTGCTGGATTGCGCCTGAGATGCCGACGGCGATGTAAAGCTCGGGCGCCACCACCTTGCCGGTCTGCCCCACTTGCATGTCGTTGGGCACGAACCCGGCATCGACGGCGGCCCGCGAGGCGCCAATCGCCGCGCCGAGCTTGTCGGCCACCGGCTCGATCAGTGTCTTGAAGTTGTCGCCCGATTGCAGACCGCGACCGCCGGAGATGATGATGCGGGCGGAGGCGAGATCTGGCCGGTCCGATTTTGTCAGCTCCGCACTCGTGAAGCTGGACAAGCCGACGGATGCTGGCGCCGTCACCGTTTCGACCGTCGCAGAGCCGCCTTCAGCCGCGGCTGCGAATGCAGCGGTGCGCACGGTGATGACCTTCTTGGGCTCGGCCGATTGCACCGTCTGTATGGCGTTGCCGGCATAGATCGGCCGCTCGAAGGTGTCGGCGCTCTTGACGGCGGTGATGTCGGAGATCTGCATCACGTCGAGCAATGCGGCGACGCGAGGCAGGACGTTTTTGCCAGACGCGGTGGAGGGCGCAATCAACGTGTCGTAGCCTGCCATCATCGAAACGAGCAATGCCGCGACCTCTTCTGCCAGCGCGTTGGCCAGGTGCGGCGCGTCAGCATGCAAAACCTTGCCGACGCCATCGAGCTTGGCTGCTTGGGCAGCCACACCCGCCGCGCCCGAACCGGCCACCAGCACATGGATGTCGCCGCCGATCGCCTTTGCCGCGGTAACAGCCTTGGCAGTGGCCGCATTGAGTTTCGCGTTGTCGTGTTCTGCGAGAACGAGCAGTGCCATCAGATCGCTCCCGCCTCTGTTTTCAGCTTAGCCACCAGCTCGGCCACCGAGCCGACCTTGACGCCGGCCTGCCGCTTTGCTGGCTCGGCCGTTCCCAGCACCTTGAGGCGCGGCGCGATGTCGACGCCCAGGTCCCCGGGCTTCTTCACATCGAGCGGCTTCTTTTTCGCCTTCATGATGTTGGGCAGCGAGGGATAGCGCGGCTCGTTGAGGCGCAAGTCGGTGGTGACGATGGCCGGCAGCTTGAGGGCAATCGTTTCTAATCCACCGTCTACCTCGCGGGTGACGGAGACGCCGCCATCGGCCAGCGCGACCTTGGAGGCGAAGGTGCCCTGC
>CAZLHQ010000290.1:0-1946 GCA_964559355.1 uncultured Hyphomicrobiaceae bacterium | reverse complement strand
CAGCGGCCCTGGCCGTCGATGTGCTTGGTGGCGGAATAGACGACGACATCGGCGCCAAACGCCATCGGCCGTTGCAGCAGGGGCGTGGCGAAGACGTTATCGACGATCACCTTGGCGCCGGCGGCGTGGGCGATCTTGGAGACCTCGGCGATGTCGACCAGCTCGAGCGTGGGGTTGGCGGGTGTCTCGAAGAAGAAGGCCTTGGTGTTGGGGCGCACCGCGGCCTTCCAGGCGGCAAGATCGCGGCCATCGACGAGCGTGCAGGCAATGCCGAAGCGTGGGCACAGATCCTCGACGATGTAGCGGCATGAGCCGAAGAGTGCGCGTGCGGAGACGATGTGATCGCCGGCGCTGAGGCAGGACAGGATTGCCGCGGTGACGGCGGCCATGCCGGTGGCGGTGGCGCGTGCTTCTTCGGCACCCTTGCCTTCGAGCAGGCGGGTGCGCTCTTCCAGCATCGACACCGTCGGGTTTCCAAAGCGCGAATACTGGTAGCCCGGGTCCTCGTTCTTGAAGCGGGCTTCGGCCTGTTCGGCGGACTTGTAGACAAAGCCCTGGGTGAGAAACAGCGCTTCGGAGGTCTCGCCGAACTGCGAGCGCAAGATGCCGCCGTGGACGAGCTGGGTTTCCGGCGCCCAGCTGGCGGGATCGGCGCTGATCTGGCGTTGCTTGTCGTCGGCCATGGTTGCGCTCCTTTGAGATCGGCGGCGCAGGCTTGGGACCAGCGCGCATTGAAAAACCCGGATCCACCTGCCCGGCTGCCGGAGGACCGGCGCACAGGGACCGCGAGTGGATGGTCCGGGTTTGCGCACGGCCGTTTTAGCGAGTTGTTTTACGTGGCTGCAAGCCGGCCGGCCAAATCGCCACGAGTGATGGCACGGGGATTAGCCCTTGATGCCCCTTGGCGTCAAGGGGGGCATGGGTTAGAGCGGGTCACGGAGGGGCTTCAAAATGGCCAAGTCGCAAGCGCAGAAAAAGCCGGTCGGAACGGCGGTGGCAGGGGCCGCGCCGCCACACGGCGAGGGTATCCTGCCGGCGCAGGCGATCCGCGCGCTGGCTGCCGGCGGGCAGGTGAAGCCTGCAGCAGAGTTCGGATCAAAGCAGGTGCAGCCAGCAAGCCTCGATTTGCGGCTTGGCGATGTGGCTTATCGGGTGCGGGCGAGCTTCCTGCCGGGGCCCGGCATTTCTGTTGCCGATCGTCTCGAGCAGCTGTCCTTGCACAGGATCGATCTGAGTGAAGGTGCGGTGCTGGAGACGGGCTGCGTCTATGTCGTTCCGTTGCTGGAGGGACTGGCGCTCCCCGCAGACCTTTGTGCCGCCGCCAACCCCAAGAGCTCGACCGGGCGGCTTGACGTGTTCACTCGTGTCATCGCCGATGGTGTCGCTTCGTTCGATACGATTCCCGCCGGCTATAAGGGTGGGCTCTACGCAGAGATTTGCCCGCAGACCTTTCCGATCGTCGTGCGCCGCGGCTCGACGCTGTCGCAGATCCGCTTCCGTCGTGGCCAGCCGACCTTGAGCGATGCCGATCTTTCAGCGCTGCACGCGAGCGATACGCTGGTGACCGGTGGCGCCGGCGCCGACATCCAGGGCGGCATTGCGCTTTCGGTCGATCTCATCGGTGATGCGGCCGGGCTCGTCGGCTATCGCGCCAAGCGCCACACCGGCCTTGTCGACGTCGACCAGCCGGGCTCGTGTGCGCTGCTCGACTATTGGGAGCCGATCCATGCGCGCGGCGGCAACCGGCTGATCCTCGATCCCGATCAATTCTACATTCTCGCCTCCAAGGAGGCGGTGCACGTGCCGCCGATGTATGCTGCCGAGATGGTGCCGTTCAACCCGCTGGTCGGCGAGTTCCGCGTCCACTACGCCGGCTTCATGGACCCTGGCTTCGGCCACGCCGCGGCGGGGGGGGCTGGCGCGCGCGTCGTGCTCGAGGTGCGCAG
>CAZLHQ010000289.1:0-2010 GCA_964559355.1 uncultured Hyphomicrobiaceae bacterium | reverse complement strand
GTGACGATGATCTCTGCCTGGCGCCCGACCAGATCGCCTGGATCGCCAACCATGCCGAAGACCAGGTGCTGTGCTTCGACATGACCTTCCTGCCGATCGTCAAGGCGGTGTGGTCCAAGTGCACGACGGTGAAGCACTGGATCGCCCTGTGCGAGGCCGATGCGCTGACGGGCGATACCGGCATCGCGAACCTGCAGAGCTACGAGGCCTGGATCGGCCGCGAAAGCGATCGCTACGACTGGCCGCAGTTCGACGAGAAGAGCGCGGCGGCGCTGTGCTACACGAGCGGCACCACCGGCAATCCGAAGGGGGCGCTGTACAGCCACCGCTCGACGATCCTGCACGCCTATGGTGGCGCGCTGCCCGACGCATTGGATCTGTCGGCGCGCGACAGCGTGCTGCCGGTAGTGCCGATGTTCCACGTCAACGCCTGGGGCATTCCGTACGGCGCCGCATTGACCGGTGCCAAGCTGGTGTTCCCCGGCGCGGCGCTCGATGGCAAATCGGTGTACGAGCTGCTGGAGGCCGAACGGGTCACCATGGCCGCCGGCGTGCCGACCGTCTGGCTCGGACTGCTCAACCACATGGCCGAGCACAAGCTGCGCTTCTCGACGATGAAGCGCACGGTGATCGGCGGCTCGGCCTGCCCGCCGGCGATGATCCGCGCCTTCAAGGATCAGTACGGCGTCACCGTGCTGCATGCCTGGGGCATGACCGAGATGTCGCCGCTGGGCACCGTGTGCAACCTGAAGGGCAAGCACCAGGACCTGCCGTCCGACCAGCAGATGGACGTGCTGGTCAAGCAAGGCCGTGCGGTGTTCGGTGTCGAGATGCGCATCGTCGATCCCGAGGGCAAGGAGTTGCCGTGGGACGGCAAGGTCAGTGGCGACCTGCACGTCAAGGGTCCGTGGATCATCAAGAGTTATTTCAAGGGCGAAGGCGGCGACCCGCTGGTCGACGGCTGGTTTCCCACCGGCGACGTGGCGGCGATCGACGCCGAGGGCTTCCTGCAGATCACCGACCGCAGCAAGGACGTCATCAAGTCCGGCGGCGAGTGGATCAGCTCGATCGACCTGGAGAACATCGCGATGGGCCACCCCGCGGTGCTCGAGGCCGCCGCGATCGCGTGCCGGCATCCGAAGTGGGACGAGCGCCCGCTGCTGGTGGTGGTGAAGAAGGCCGGCGCGGAACTGACGCGCGAGCAGATGCTGGCCTTCTTCGACGGCAAGATCGCCAAGTGGCAGATCCCCGACGACGTGGTGTTCGCGCCCGAGATCCCGCACACCGCGACCGGCAAGATCCAGAAGCTCAAGCTGCGCGACATGTTCAAGGACCACAAGCTGCCGAGCGTGTGAACCACGCTTGTCCCCCCAGTGACAAGGGCGTTCGGGGTAGTCCCCAAGACGCGGCAGGGGGGTGTTCCGCTACCGTCCGAAGGCTTTGTCCCGCAGAGACAAACCCCCACTTCCGGAGAGCTCGATGAACTTCACGAAACACGTCCTGGGCACCGTTTGCGGTGTGATGGTGATGACCGGCGCCGCCTGGGCGCAGAAGGGCGAGACCGTCAAGATCGCCTGGATCGATCCGCTGTCGGGCCCGTTCGCCAACATCGGCCAGAACAGCCTGAAGACCTTCCAGTTCATGGCCGAGAAGCTCAACGCGAGCAACCCGGCGGGCGTGAAGTTCGAGATCGTCTCGTTCGACAACAAGGCTTCGCCGCAGGAGAGCCTGACGGTGCTGAAGGCCGCGATGGACCAGGGCATCCGCTACGTCACGCAGGGCAACGGCTCGGGCGCCGCGGCGGCCATCCTCGACGCCATCAACAAGCACAACGAGCGCAACCCGGGCAAGGAAGTCGTCTTCTTCAACAACGCTGCCGTCGACCCGGACCTGACGAACAGCAAGTGCAGCTTCTGGCACTTCCGCTTCGATGCCGACACGTCGATGAAGATGGAGGCGCTGACCACCTTCATGAAGGACGAGAAGGCGGTCAAGAAGGTCTACCTGATC
>CAZLHQ010000288.1:0-2013 GCA_964559355.1 uncultured Hyphomicrobiaceae bacterium | reverse complement strand
CTGCGCCTCTTCGGCGCTGATTTGGGGATGCACGTCGTGGAAGGTGAGCTAGGCGGTCTTGCCGATCAGCTCCTTCAGCGTCTTGGTGTCCTCGTAACCCGGCACCTGCACCAGAATGCGCTCGAGCCCCTGGCGCACGATATTGGGCTCGGTCGTGCCGACGCTGTCGACGCGGCGGCGCACGGTTTCAACAGATGCACCCGCCGCATTCGCCAGCCGTTCGTTGAAAGCCTGCTCGGTCGGCGTCAGCGTGATGAGCCCCGGCGTCTCCGTGCGCACGACGTCATAGTTGTTGCCGGATGTGCCGAGGATGACATTGCCGATCGGCTGCACGAGTTTTTTCAACTCGGTCATCGCCTTGTCGGTATCCTCGGGCTTCAGCAGATTGATCTGGATCGCCTTGCCCGAGACGCCGATGCCGGTGAAACCGATTTTGGCTTCGCGCAACTGCTTCCTGACGTCGTCGCGGATCGATTCGAGCCAGTCCTTGCGCAAGGCGGCCGAGTCCATTTCCAGCAGCAGATGTGCGCCGCCCTTCAGATCGAGGCCGAGGCTCAGTTGCTTGTGCGGCAAGAAGCTCGGCCAGCTGGCGACGCTCTCTTTGGAAAAGAAGTTGGGCAACGCCGTCACGATGCCCGCCAGGCAGGTCAGGATGATCGCGATGATCTTCCAGCGGCTGAAATGAAGCATGGAGGATGGGCCTCTCTTGCCGACGAAAAAATTGCGCGCAGTCGATCCTGCAGCTCATCGCCGTGGACCACACCCCTCGCACGCGATAACCGCATCGCGTCCACCGCAGCATGGCGGCATGGTCGCGGCGCGAAACAAATCAGCTTTCCTTGACCGGCTCGCCCTTGGAGCGGACGTCCATGAGCGTTCCCTTGAGCACGCGCACCTTGAGGCTGTCGGACAGCTCGACCTCGATTTCATCGGAAGCTTCCGTCACCTTCGTCACCTTGCCGACGAAACCGCCCGAGGTGATGACGGTATCTCCGCGGCGCACCTTATCAACCATTTCGCGGTGCTGCTTGGCGCGCGTCTGCTGCGGGCGAATGATGAGGAAGTAGAAGATGGCAATCATCAGCGTCATCGGAATGATGAGGCTGGTCAGCATATCGCCGCCCGGGGCGCCAGCGGCCTGCGCATAGGCCGGAGTGATGAAGTTCATCGGGGTATCCTTCTTTCAATCAGGCCGCATGTAAACGCCCTCACCCGCCATCGCAAGATGGCGGGTCGAAGCGTCGACGGCTTGTTCGCGCGCGACTATAGTGCCGCGTGGCCCTAATGCAACTACCGGTTTGACAGCAATAAGACCCAAAGATACTGGCAAAACCGATGACTGCGGCGTATCACCCGGCCCGATGACGACCGTTTGCACTCGATCCTTCGCCCACCCCCCCCTGCCGCAGCGCCGCCTCGACCTGAACCGCAAGGGCTGCCTGGGACCATGACCCGCCGAGATACGCCAATGAATGATTCTTCCGCCTTCGACGATGCGAGCCTGGAGCAGCTTGAACGCATCGCACGCGCACTGGAGCGCCTGGCGCCCAAGCCCGCCGCCACTCCCGATTTCAGCGCGGCGGAAGGTTTCGTCTGGCAACCCGATCCAGAGCACTTCCTCCCCATCGCCCACATCAACCGTGTGCCGCTCGATCTGCTCAAAGGCGTCGACCACACAGCCCGCCAGTTGCTCGACAACACCGAACGCTTCGCCAAGGGGCTACCCGCCAACAATGCGCTGTTGTGGGGCGCACGCGGCATGGGCAAATCCTCACTCGTCAAGGCGGTGCACGGCCACGTCGCCGCGCAGACACCTTCGACGCCGGCCACGAGTGCAGGCTTGAAGCTCGTCGAAATTCACCGCGAGGACATCGCCTCGCTGCCGCGCTGCCTTGCCCACATGCGCGACAATCAAAATCGCTTCATTGTTTTCTGCGACGACCTCTCCTTCGACAAGGACGACACCTCCTACAAATCGCTCAAAGCTGTGCTTGAAGGCGGCATCGAGGGCCG
>CAZLHQ010000287.1:0-2014 GCA_964559355.1 uncultured Hyphomicrobiaceae bacterium | reverse complement strand
CGCAGCTCGGAAATCTGCGGACGGCGGAACAGCGCGTTCTCGTCGAAGCTCATCTTGGCGTCGAGCGCAAGGACGTGACGGTCCTTCGTCACAACCAACGGGTTGATCTCCACCAGCGTTGCATCGAGATCGCGGAAGGCGCGGTAGGCGCCAAGCAGCGTGCGCTCGAGCTTTTGCACCAGATCGGGCTCGACGCCGAGACCGAACACGATCTCGCGCGCCTGGAACGCCTGCATGCCGACCGCAGGATCGACCGCCACGCGCAGAATGGAATCGGGTTCCTTGTGCGAAATCTCCTCGATATCCATGCCGCCCGCCGCCGAGGCGACAACGACAATGCGCTCGGCCGCGCGATCCATGACGAAGGACACGTAGAACTCGCGGGCGATGTCGGTCGCCTCTTCGATATAGAGGCGCGAAACGATCTTGCCTTGCGGGCCGGTCTGCACGGTGGCGAGCCGCTTACCCAACAGCTCGTCCGCCGCCTCCCACAGCTCGGAATCGTTGCGGCACAGCTTGATACCACCGGCCTTGCCGCGCGCACCCGAATGAATCTGCGCCTTCACCACCCACTTCGAGCCGCCGATCTCATTGGCGCGATACGTGGCCTGCTCCGGGCTATAGGCAAGACCGCCGCGCGGAATTGGCACGCCGAATTTGCAGAGAAGTTCCTTGGCTTGGTATTCGTGAATGTCCATGTCGGACCTCCTTGACGAATGCTTTCCTCGAGGGTTGTCGCTGAGTGCGCGCCGGCGCACCCGCGGGCCTGCGCCAGAACCCCTTATTTCGCTGCTGATTTGGCGATCGCCTCGGCGACGACGAGAATGTTGCGCGCCATCTTCTCGGACGCCGCGTCGATCATTTTGCCATCGAGTGAAGCCGCGCCCTTGCCCTGCGCTTCCGCTTCCTTCAATGCCACCAGGATGCGCTTGGCCCGATCGATTTCCGCCGGCAGCGGCGAGAACACCGCATTGGCCAGTTCGATCTGCGAGGGATGGATGGCCCACTTGCCTTCGATGCCGAGAGCCGCGGCGCGTTTTGCCGCCGCCGTGTAGCCATCGGGATCAGAGAAATCGCCGAACGGTCCGTCGATCGGTCGCAGGCCGTAAGCGCGGCAAGCAACCGTCATGCGCGACAGCGCGAAGTGCCACTGGTCGCCAGGATAATCGGGGTTAAGGCCGCCAATGACGACGGTGCGCGCCTTGTTGAATGCGGCGTAATCGGCGACGCCGAAGTGCATCGACTCAAGCCGGCTCGGTGCGGCCGCGATCGCCTCGACGTTGGCCATGCCGAGCGGCGTCTCGATGAGCGCCTCGGTGCCGACGCGGTTCGACAGTCCCTTCGCAACCTCGATCTGGCTGACGATACATTCGACAGTGTAGACGTCTGCGGGCACGCCGACCTTGGGGATCAGGATCGTATCGAGCTTTGCACCGGCCTGCTCCATGATGTCGACGACATCGCGATACATGTAATGCGTGTCGAGGCCGTTGATGCGCACCGATACGGTCTTGCCGGCGCCCTTCCAATCGAGATCGTTCAACGCCTGGATGATATTCTTTCGCGCCTGCTCCTTGTCCGGCGGCGCCACGGCATCTTCACAATCGAGAAACACATAGTCGGCAGCGCTCTTGAGGGCGCGATCGATCATGCTGGGGTTGGAGCCGGGCACGGCAAGATAAGAGCGTTGCAGGCGCTGCTTGCGAACGGGATAAAGGGTGTAGCTCATTTTGGGTCCTTGCGTTTCCAGATCGGCCGCAGGTTCACGCTTGGCGTGTGCGGCTCTTGGTGCGTCGAATCGACGGGGAAAGTGACAAGGGCGGCACTGCGATTGCGTGCCGCCCCATCGATCAAGCGGCCTTCTTGGATGCCGCGGGTGTCACGCTGGTCGCGGACTTGGTAGCCGTCGAACGGAAATATTCGGCTGCTGCGCCCGTACCCGAGCCCGCCTTGATGCCGACGCCGCAATCAAGCAGCGCCATCTCGACCGCGAACAGCACGCCGCCGACCATGA
>CAZLHQ010000286.1:0-2037 GCA_964559355.1 uncultured Hyphomicrobiaceae bacterium | reverse complement strand
CAGCACGCTCTCGAAGGGTTTGGTGCGGTGGCTCATCTCGATCAGGCTGGCGCCTTTGATGGCGCCTTTGGTGCCGATGCCGAAGGCTTCGGGCGCGTAAAGCGCTGCGGCTGCCACGAACACGGCGGCGAGGCCGACGAGGCTGTGGAACGCGGCCACCAGCTCGGGCATCGACGTCATCGGGATCTTCTTGGCTGTATAGGCGCCGATGCTGCCGCCGATGCCGAGACCCAGCAGGATCAACGCCCAGGTGCCGACCGACATCGGGCTGGCGACGCCCAGCGTCGTCAACACGGCAATCGTCATACCGATCATGCCGTATGTGTTGCCCTGTCGAGACGTCTCGGGATGCGAGAGTCCGCGCAAGGCTAAGATGAACAGGATGCCTGAGACGAGATAGAGGACGGCAACGAGATTGGCGCTCATTTCAGATGCTCGTGAATGGTGAGTGGTGAATGGCCAGTGGTGGTACTGCGCCCTGCACTCACGGTTTTCGCTCTTCCAGACGCCGGACAAGTGCCCGAAGCATCTTGCTCACACGTATTGTCGTATCCCTTGGCCGAACGACGTGATCGGCTGGGACCATCCCAAGCCGCGCGGCAAGTAGCAATTCGTAACTATCGATCGGGGCCCGCACCATTCACCGCTCACGACTGGCCACTCACTTCTTCTCTTTCTTCTTGTACATGGCCAGCATGCGGGCGGTGACGAGGAAGCCACCGAAGATATTCACCGACGCCATGACGAGAGCGAGAAAGCCGAAGATCATCGCCGCGGTGGAGCCCGAGGAAACGCCCTTCACGCCCACCGCCAGCAATGCGCCGACCACGATCACCGAGGAGATGGCGTTGGTGACGCTCATCAAGGGCGTGTGCAGGGCCGGCGTCACCGACCACACCACGTAGTAGCCGACGAAGATCGCCATCGCGAACACCATCAGCATGTAGAAGAACGGATCGACCGCCCCATCGCCACTGCCGCCACCGGCAGCCGATGCCACGCTGGCCGGAAGCAGGGCTGCAGCGCCAGCCGCAAGGCCAATGGCGAAATGAATTGCGCGCTTCATTGCGTTCTCCTTCACGCCGCCGGCTGGGTAAGGCTCGGGTGCACGATCTTGCCATCCTTGGCGACGAGCGTGCCCTTGACGATTTCGTCGTCCCAGTTGACGGCGAGCTTTTTCTCCTTCTTGTCGATCAGGGTTTCCATGAACGACAACAAGTTCTTGGCGTAGAGGCTGGAGGCGTTGAACGCCAGCCGGCCGGAGTAGTTGATGGGTCCGAAGATGGTCACGCCGTTGACCTCGACCGTCTCGCCGGGCTTGGTTGCCTCGCAATTGCCACCACGCTCGGCGGCCAGATCGACAATCACCGAGCCGGGCTTCATCGAGCGCACCATCTCCGCCGTGATCAGCTTGGGCGCCGGGCGGCCGGGGATCAGCGCCGTGGTGATGACGATGTCCTGGGCCTTGATGTGCGATGCGACCAGCTCGGCCTGCTTCTTCTGGTATTCGGCGCTCATCGGCTTGGCGTAGCCGGCGGCAGTCTGAGCCTGCTTGAATTCGTCATCCTCGACGGCGATGAACTTGGCGCCGAGCGAGGCGACCTGTTCCTTGGCCGCGGGACGGACGTCGGTCGCGGAGACGATGGCGCCGAGGCGGCGGGCGGTGGCGATGGCCTGGAGGCCGGCGACGCCGGCGCCCATGACGAAGACCTTGGCGGCAGGGACTGTGCCCGCGGCGGTCATCATCATCGGCATTGCCTGCTCGAACATCGCGGCGGCATCGATCACGGCCTTGTAGCCGGCGAGGTTCGCTTGGCTCGAGAGCACGTCCATCGACTGCGCGCGGGTAATGCGCGGCATGAATTCCATCGAAAAGAGGCTGCGACCGGTCGCGGTCAAGGCATCGAGACCCGGGCGATCGTCGAACGGCGCGAGGATCGAGAAGACCATCGCATCCGGCTTCAATGCGCCGATCTCGGCGGCGCTCGGACGGCGGACCTTCATGAGGATATCAGCGCCGGCGAGGGTCGCGGCGGC
>CAZLHQ010000285.1:0-2060 GCA_964559355.1 uncultured Hyphomicrobiaceae bacterium | reverse complement strand
CATGGCTTACTTCTTCTCCGGAATGATCTCGCCCGAACGCTTGGCGATGCGGACCTTCTTGCCGTCGTCCATCACCTTGAAGCCGACGCGGGTCGGCTTGCCGTCGCGCGGATCCTCTATGGCGAGGTTGGACAGATCGATGGCGGCTTCCTTGGAGATGATGCCGCCTTCGGTCTGCGCCGTCTGACGCGTGTGACGGCGCACCATGTTGACGCCGCGAACCAGTGCACGGCCCTCGCGCGGACGCACCTCGACGACCTCACCGTGCTTGCCGCGGTCACGCCCTGCGAGCACGATGACATGGTCGCCCTTCTTAATTTTCTGCGCGGCCATTAGAGCACCTCCGGCGCGAGCGAAACGATCTTCATGTGGTTCTTGCCCCTGAGCTCGCGCGTCACCGGCCCGAAGATACGGGTGCCGATGGGCTCGCCCTGGTTGTTGATCAAAACAGCCGCGTTGCGATCAAAGCGGATCAGCGAGCCGTCGGAACGACGCACGCCCTTGGCTGTGCGCACGACCACCGCCTTCATCACCTGGCCCTTCTTAACGCGGCCCTTCGGAATCGCCTCCTTGACGGAGACGACGATGATGTCGCCGATCGTCGCGTACTTGCGCTTGGAGCCGCCGAGCACCTTGATGCACTGCACGCGACGTGCGCCCGAGTTGTCGGCGACGTCGAGATTTGTCTCCATCTGGATCATCGCGTTCCATCCTTCCTGCCGGCCGCGGAGCGGCCAAACTTTACTTCGGCTTGCGCCTCAAACCTTCAACTGCAGCAGCGCCGGGGCGTTGCTCAAGCGCCTTCGACGACCACCGTCCAGCGCTTCTTTTTCGAAATGGGTGCGCTCTCGACGATCTGCACGCGGTCGCCGACCTTGTGCTTATTGGCCTCGTCGTGGGCGTGATATTTCTTGGTACGACGCACCGTCTTCTTGAGGAGCGGATGCGTGTAGCGGCGCTCCACCTCGACGACGATGGTCTTGTCGTTCTTGTCGGACACGACGGTTCCCTGAAGCACGCGCTTCGGCATGATCGTGATTCTCCCTTACGCGCTCTTTGCGCTACCTGCCCGCTTCTGGCGAGCAATCGTCATGACACGGGCGATGTCGCGGCGCACCTGGCGCACGCGCGAGGTGTTCTCGAGCTGCCCCGAAGCGCCTTGAAAGCGCAGGTTGAACTGCTCCTTCTTCAGCTTGACGAGCTGGTCGTCGAGCTGATCGAGGGACATGTCCCTGAACTCGGCTGCCTTCATGTTCCTACGTCCTCACTCAATCCATTCGGGCGCCGATGACCAAGCGCCTCGTCTCATCCGTTTTAGCCGATGCGGGTGACGACGCGCGTCTTGATCGGCAACTTGGCGGCACCCAGCAGCAGCGCCTCGCGCGCGATCTGATCGGGCACACCGTCGAGCTCGAACATGATGCGGCCCGGCTTGACGCGCGCTGCCCAGTATTCGGGCGAACCCTTGCCGGAGCCCATGCGGACTTCGGCCGGCTTCGACGTTACCGGCAGATCCGGGAAGATGCGGATCCAGACGCGGCCAGCACGCTTCATATGACGCGTGATGGCACGGCGTGCCGCTTCGATCTGGCGCGCGGTGATACGCTCGGGCTCCATCGCCTTGAGGCCGTGCGAACCGAAGTTGAGCGCAGTGCCGCCCTTCGCATTCCCGTGAATGCGACCCTTATGGGCCTTGCGGAACTTCGTGCGTTTGGGTTGCAGCATCGTTCAAAATCCTAAGCGTAATAGATCCAGGCGGTTCTGATCCTGGGTTCAGGTCTCGGATGGGCGCTCGCCACCACGGTCGCCGCGGTCGCCACGATCTCCACGATCGCCGCGCTCCCGGCGCCGGCCACCACCGCCGCCACCCTCTTGCATGTCCATGGCGCGCTTCTCGGATGCCATCGGGTCGTGCTCGATGATCTCGCCCTTGAAGATCCACACCTTGATGCCGATGATGCCGTAAGCCGTCGTCGCCTTGGCGTAACCGAAATCGATGTCGGCGCGCAGCGTGTGCAGCGGCACGCGGCCCTCGCGATACCATTCCGTGCGTGCGATTT
>CAZLHQ010000284.1:0-2075 GCA_964559355.1 uncultured Hyphomicrobiaceae bacterium | reverse complement strand
CTCGCCCGACTCCTGGTCGACGCCGACGCGGAACGAAGGATCCTCCAGCGCAAGTGCGTTGAGCGCCAGCGCCATCTTCTCCTGGTCGGCCTTCGTCTTCGGCTCGATCTTCATCTCGATGACCGGCTCTGGGAACTCCATCTTTTCCAGAATAACCGGACGATTGGGATCCGACAGCGTCTCACCCGTGCGCGTGTCTTTGAGACCCTGCAGCGCGACGATGTCGCCGGCGAAGGCTTCCTTGATCTCCTGGCGCTCGTCGGCATGCATCAGATACATGCGGCCGGCGCGCTCCTTCTTGTCGCGCGTCGTGTTGGCGAGCGACATGCCCTGCTCGAGCTTGCCCGAGTAGATGCGGCAGAAGGTGATCGAGCCGACGTGCTCGAAGTTCATGATCTTGAAGGCGATCATGGCGAGCGGCTCGCTGTCGGCCGGCTTGCGGATGGCGGGCTCGCCGGTCTTGGCGTCGATGGCGTGATAGGCCTCGCGATCGAGCGGCGAGGGCAAGAGGTCGACGACGGCGTCGAGCAGCGGCTGCACACCCTTGTTCTTGAAGGCGGAGCCGCACATCATCGGATAGAACGTGCCGGTGACGGTGCCTTTGCGGAGCAGCTTGCGCAGCGTTTCCGCGTCCGGCTCGTTGCCTTCGAGATAGGCCTCCATCGCCGTATCGTCCAATTCCACGGCCGCCTCGATCATGGCGCCGCGGAACTCGTTGGCGCGATCGACGAGATCGGCAGGAATGTCGACGTAACGGAAGGTGGCGCCCTTGTCGTCGCCGTCCCAGATGATGCCGCGCATCTCGATCAGATCGACGACGCCGGCAAAGTCGCTCTCAGCGCCAATCGGCAGCTGGATCGGAACCGGGCGTGCGCCGAGCTTGTCCTTGATGTCCTGGACGCACATGTAAAAGTCCGCACCCGTCTTATCCATCTTGTTGGCGAAGATGATGCGCGGCACGTTGTACTTGTCGCCCTGGCGCCAGACGGTCTCGGTCTGCGGCTCGACGCCCTGGTTGCTATCGAGCACGCACACGGCGCCGTCGAGCACGCGAAGCGAGCGCTCCACCTCGATGGTGAAGTCGACGTGGCCTGGGGTGTCGATGATGTTCAAGCGACGCTTCTTGCCGTCGCGGCCGGGCCAGAAGCAGGTGGTCGCCGCCGACGTGATGGTGATGCCGCGCTCGGCCTCCTGCTCCATGAAGTCCATGGTGGCAGCGCCGTCGTGCACTTCGCCGATCTTGTGGCTGATGCCGGTATAGAAGAGGATCCGCTCGGTCGTCGTCGTCTTGCCGGCATCGATGTGCGCCATGATGCCGAAGTTGCGGTAGTCCTCGATTGCGTATTCGCGGGCCATCTGTCGTGCTCCGATCGGTCCGTTACCAGCGGTAGTGCGAGAAGGCGCGGTTGGCTTCCGCCATCTTGTGCGTGTCCTCGCGCTTCTTCACCGCCGTACCGCGGTTGTTGGCAGCATCGAGCAATTCGCCCGACAGCCGCTCGATCATGGTGTTCTCGTTGCGATTGCGCGCCGCGGTGATCAGCCAGCGAATGGCGAGAGCCTGACGGCGCTCCGAGCGAACCTCGACGGGCACCTGATAGGTTGCGCCACCAACGCGACGAGAGCGAACCTCGACCGCCGGCATGACGTTCTCCAGCGCCTGATGGAACATCTGCACCGGGTCCGACTTGCCCTTCTTCTCCATCTGCGTCAGCGCGCCATAGACGATGTTCTCGGCGGCCGACTTCTTGCCGTCGCGCATCACCGCATTCATGAACTTGGTGATGATGAGATCGCCGAACTTCGGGTCCGGATTCACTTCGCGTTTCTGGGCACTGTGACGACGAGACATGAGGTCGTGTCCTTGCAAATTGCAGTTCGTAGCTTCCCGCGCCGAGCCCCGCACCGGGCCTCACGCGGCTGCGGCGATCACTTCGGACGCTTGGCGCCGTACTTGGAGCGGCGCTGCTTGCGGCCATTGACGCCCTGGGTATCGAGCACGCCGCGGATGATGTGATAGCGAACGCCCGGCAAGTCTTTGACGCGGCCGCCGCGGATCAGCACCACCGAGTGCTCCT
>CAZLHQ010000283.1:0-2099 GCA_964559355.1 uncultured Hyphomicrobiaceae bacterium | reverse complement strand
CAAAGGTCTGCGCCGTGCCGAAAATGGTATCGAGCGACTTCGGAAAGCTCGAGGTGAGGCGCCACTTGATCTCGGGCGAGCTCTGCGCGATCGCGGGCGCGGCAACCAGCGTCGTTGCGCCTGCCAGCGCGCTGCCCTTGAGGAACGTACGGCGTTTCATGATGTGAACTCCCTTGAATTGCAGGTCTGTCGGCGCAGGCAAAGGGGCCGCCCGGCGCCGTTCGACCGCATCATAGCGAACATTGACGCACATGTCGCTTTTCGAGGCAAGGCGAGGCCGGCTCCGCGCGTCCGACCGAAGCTGAGTTCTCTGCGATGGCAACCGCGATGGCTTTCTGGCGGATTGGTTAATCGTCGATGCGATCGTCTTGATGCAGGTTTTGCCCGGTGGCATCGGGCGAAGGGCGTGTCGCCGCACGTCCGAACGGTGCGACATGATCCAGGTAATGTCGCATAGGAGCCGGTTAGGAATTTGCAGATTACCGTGCGTCCGGGTGGGGAGCGTAAAGAAATGAAATCACGCAACCGGCGGCCGGTTGCCGCAGCTGGCGGTGCGGGCCGTCATTGGCTCGACCACGCCGTGCTGGTCAGCCTGCTGGTCCCGATCGGACATCCGTTCGAAGTCTCGCGAGAACGCCGGCGCATGATACGCTCGCGCGTGCGAATGGCCGCGGGCGCCCTGTTCGTCATGACCCTGGCGTGGATAGTTGTCGATGCCGGTACGATGCGCTGGCCCTCTTGGGGCATCGTCGCAGCCGAGCGGATGATTGCCGCAGGCGCGTTCGCGCTTCTTGCCTTTGGACCGCGCGCCCTGCTGCCTGCGGGACAGTTCACCGCGGTTGGAGCCCTGGTCCTGATCCCCGTTTTCTTTCTGCTCGGCGTACATTCGGCGGTCGACGGCTTTTCGGCGATCGGCGATTCCGTGTTCGTGTCCACGGCCTACCTGTACGCGCCCTTCCTGATCGCGGTCAGCTTCAGTGTGTTTCCGTTGACCGCGCTCGAGAGCATCATCCTGAGCCTGCCTGTCCTTGCGCTGGCGATGCTGTCGGTGGCTTCCAGGCCCGAGCTGTTTGCCTCGCCCTCGGCGACGCTGCTTCGGCTGGGCCTCATCATCTCCGTCGCGGCATTCGCGTCCATGAGCCAGCTCCGGCTGCTGATCGCGCTCACGGAGCATTCGGTGCGCGACCGGCTCACCGGAGCGCTGACGCGGCGCGCGGGCGAGCAGAGGCTGCGAGGCGAGTTCTCGCGCGCATTGCGCAAGAAGCAGCCGATGGCCCTGGCATTCATCGACATCGACAACTTCAAGGCTGTCAACGACAAGTTCGGACACGTTGCCGGCGACGATGTATTGCGCGAGGCGGCCCATTCCATCGACGACATCCTCGAGCAGAACGATTTTCTCATCCGCTGGGGCGGCGAGGAATTCGTGCTCTGCATGCCGCGTGCCGACCTGGCTGCGGCGCGCCGGCGGATCGAGGCGATCGGGGCTCATGGGCTCGGGCAGCGCCCGGAGGGCGGGCAGGTAACGGCGAGCCTCGGATTTGCAGAGTACAGCAGCGAGGGCATCGCGGATGCCGTGACCCTGGTCAGGGTCGCCGATGAGCGCATGTATGCGGCGAAAGCGGCGGGCAGGAATTGCTATCTGGATGGTTCGGGCGAGTCCGCCTGCTTCATCAGAGTCGCGCGGCCTGCCTCGTTCGCTTGTGCAGGCAATGTGGCACGCGCTGCCGGCAGGCTTCGGCTGGTCGTTGACTAACCGGCAGGTTGCTCACATAAGTAATAGCGCACCGCTGCGAGGGCTTGATGAAGGTTGTTAACCTGGATCAAGGCCGTCGCCGGCGCGCAAACCCGGCAATGTGGCGGTCAGCAACGATCGATGAATAACCTGTCGCCGTGCGCAGCATGCCCGCATTTTGCACTCGGCTTTTGCGATGCGGTGCTGGGCATCTCGGGGGATACCGGGCCGGAGGCGCCCACGCGTTGGCAATATCATCGCGTGGTGCCCGCCGGCCAGGACATCGTGGCGCGAAATCAGAGCTATCCGGACGTGTTCGTGCTGTGCGTCGGCTGGGGATTTCGTTTCGTGCAGCTTGCGGACG
>CAZLHQ010000282.1:0-2136 GCA_964559355.1 uncultured Hyphomicrobiaceae bacterium | reverse complement strand
CGCCGCCCGAGAAGCCGACGTTGACCGGCCGCTTCAGCATATCGACCTCGATGTTGAGCTTTTGCGCGCGATCCTTGACGAGCTTCATGAACTCCGGCGTCGTCAGCTCGGCCTGGCCGCGCTTCTTGCGCACGGCGTTGGCAGCGGTACGCAGGAACGTCAGACCAGCGACGCCGGGAATCTCCATCGGATACTGGAAGGCGAGGAACACGCCTTTGGCGGCGCGCTCGTCGGGGGACATTTCCAGAATCGACTCGCCATTCCAGAGAATGTCGCCTTCGGTGATCTCATAGTCCTCGCGACCGGCGAGAACATAGGCGAGCGTCGACTTGCCCGAACCGTTGGGCCCCATGATCGCATGTACCTCGCCTTTGGGGACAACGAGGTCGATACCCTTGAGGATCGGCTTGTCCTCGTCGGCAATCTTCACGTGCAGGTTCTTGATCTCGAGCATTGCTCACTCACTCCATCTTCATCCAGTGGCGCCCGGCCGAACCGCAGCGCGTCTTGTTGTCAATCCTTGCTGCAACCCTTCGGCCCACACGGACCCGCGGTGTTCTCAGGCGCATAGAGGTCGGCGTACTTCTGGCCCTTCCAGCGCCACGCCCATTCGCCATCGGTGCGCTTCCTGGCGAACTGCGTGAAGGCGTAGACCGAGCCCAACACCATCAGCGCCCAGGCGAGATAGCCGGCGACGGGTTTCGTCTCGCGCATCGCCAGCATCACGGCGACCGAGAAGAACGTGATGACGGCGACGAAGCCGAGCGTCACCAGCCAGCCCTGCCACGTCGACGGCGTCGCGCCATAGCCGTGCGTCTTGGGCTTGAACCAGTGCTGCTTCGCTGTTCTCATTCCGTCCATCCAATCCGTTGCTCGCAAGACACGCCGTCGCACGACCACATCATCCTCACGAGATATGCACAGCCGTCCAATTGAGCTTGCGACCGAAAGGCTGATAGGCATTATCCGCCATCAGAGGAGATTGGTCATGTCCCTGCGCCGAATTGCATTTGCCTTCACCACCGCAATCACGATCGCAACGACTGCCGTCGCCCAGACCGCCACGACGCCCGCTGCCAAGCCGGCGGCAAAGTCGGCGCGCGGCGGGACTGCCATCGTCATCGTGGCTCCGTGTGTGCCGATCGAGCTTCTGATCGGTCAAACCATTGACCTGTTCAAACCAACGGCCTCCATATTGATTGACGACAAGGCGGTTGGCTGGGTCAAAAGCTGCACTCACAGATCCTTCCCGGTAAGCGCAGGCGAGCACACGGTCAGTGCGGTCCACCCGAACTCGCTCGCCGAAGTTTTGATCCTCTTCTCCGGCCCCAAATACAATGTGCACTCCGGACAGAAGATCTACTTTCACCTCAAGGTCGGCCAAATCATGGAACTCACACAGATAACCGCCGAACAGGCGCGCCAAATCATCGCCGCCTTGCCCAAGTCTTAGTAAACTCGGCGGCACCTCGCCGTGCGTCTTGGGCTTGATCCAGATCTCGCTGCTGCTGCGTGCCATGCTTTCAATTCACTCGAGCGTCGTTCGTGCGTCAGGTCCTGTACGGCGAGGGCAAGCCCGGCCATGACTTGATGTTTGGGCTTATCCGACGCTTCCTTCCAGCGAGATGCCGATCAGCTTCTGCGTCTCCGCCATGAACTCCATCGGCAGATGCTGCAGCACGTCGCGCACGAAGCCGTTGACGACGAGCGCCACCGCTTCCTCCTCCGACAATCCGCGCTGCGTGCAGTAGAACAACACGTCCTCTGAAATCTTGGACGTCGTCGCCTCGTGCTCGAAGTGGGCGGTCGAGTTCTTCGCTTCGATGTAGGGCACGGTGTGTGCGCCACACTTGTCGCCAATGAGCAGGCTGTCGCAGGCCGTGAAGTTGCGCGCGTTCGTCGCCTTGCGGTGCGCCGAGACGAGCCCGCGATAGGTATTCTCCGAATGTCCCGCCGCGATGCCCTTGGAGATGATGTGGCTCGTCGTATTCTTGCCGAGGTGAATCATCTTGGTGCCGCTATCGACCTGCTGGTGGCCGTTCGAAATCGCGATCGAGTAGAACTCGCCCTGCGAATTGTCGCCGCGCAGAATGCAGCTCGGATATTTCCACGTGATCGCGGAGCCGGTCTCGACCT
>CAZLHQ010000281.1:0-2173 GCA_964559355.1 uncultured Hyphomicrobiaceae bacterium | reverse complement strand
CGGACCCCTACGCGTATCGTAACGAGCCGCGCGGCAATTATCCCTATTACAACTCGCAGTACGGGGTGCGGGCGCGCTGCCACAAGCGCCGCGTTTCTCATTACAAGCTGCCGCGCTACTACCAGGCATGGGGCGCGCCCAAGCGCGGCTATCATCACGCCAAGTGGCACAAGCGCCACCACAAGGGCCATCGGCGTCATCATTGGTGACACGAGGCGACTGTCGCCTATGCTCGCGACGGTGAAATCGCGTCCGAGTTGATCCGCGTTGAATCGATTGCATCGGGTCGGTTGGCGAAAGCTGACCGGCCCGATTTTCGTTGGCGCGCCGTGAACGCCTGACCCTGGTCAGCACCTTTCACGCAGGCGTGACCCGTATCACTGTGTCATCTGCGCCGGGTGTGTATATGCTGGGCCCAACAATGTCACTTTATGGGTGCGCTCGCCGCCCCGACGGGCGGTGGAGATCGCCGATTGGGCCAGCCAATGACACAAAGATATTTCCCTCGAACCGTTCCGGGCGATGCAAGACCGCCGAGCCTGTTGGAGTTCCTTGCCTTGCACTGCGGCTATGGCGTGGCGCTGGGTATCGTCGCTGCGGCGATCGTGGTGTTGACGGATCTCGGCGGTATCAAAGAGCTGCTGCAGGACAGTGCTGAGCCGTTTGTGCCCATGCTGTTGATCTTTTCCTCGTTTGCTTTGACGTTCGGCGCGTTGAAGATGGGCATTGCGATCATGTCGCTGCCACTCGAGGCGCCGGACGACGGTGAAGACGAGGGTAAAGAGCCGCCAGAGCCGTTGCAGCCGCGCCAGTAGCGTCAAGAAAAGCGCCCTGGCATCGGTTCGAAGACGCGGCAGTCCTGATTTCAGCAAGTTCTCAACTGTTTTTGGCACGGCGGCGCATGGCCGACAGATGCAGCGCAATTGCCGCCGCGTTCGAAACATTGAGGCTCGCCAGCGCGTCTGAAGTGCCGATGCGGCAGACGGCATCGCATGTCTCGCGCGTCAGCTGCCGCAGGCCTTTTCCCTCTGCGCCGAGCACGAATGCCACCGCGCCTTGCATCGGATGGTCGTCAATCAGCATGTCGCCCTCGCCATCCAATCCGATCACCGTGACACCGGCCTGCTTCAACTCGGCGAGCGTGCGGGCGAGGTTTTGCACGAGAGCCACCGGCACCAGCTCCAGCGCGCCCGAAGCCGCTTTCGCCAGAGTGCCGTTGAGGGGTGGGGAGTGACGGCGCGTCGTGACGAGGCCGGAGGCGCCGAACACGGCGGCTGACCTGAGGACGGCGCCGACGTTGTGAGGGTCGGTCACTTGATCGAGCACCACCAGCGGCGCTCCGGTCATTTCGGCTGCCGCGATCAAATCGGATAATTCGGGCTCATCCAGCGCCTCGCTGTGCGCCATCACACCCTGGTGGACGGTGTCGGCGCCGAGCAGGCGGTCGAGGTCCTTGGGGCGCACGCGCTCGACGGGGATTTGCCGCTGGGCGATGGCGTCGGCGAGCCGGTTCTCGGCGTTTTCGGTCAACAGGATTTTGGAGATGCGGCGGGCAGGGTTGGCGAGGGCAGCCGTGACCGCGTGGATGCCATAGAGGACAACATGGCCATCGTCGGCGGCCTCGGCGGTCGGGCTCGCGTGGTGATGGCCAGCATTGGGCCGGTGGGCCTCCTTGCGCCAGGGCTTGCCCGGGCCGCCTTTGCGATGGCCGCCCTTGCCTTTGTCGCTGCCGCGGTCCCTGCCATGATCCCCGCTGGCGGGGCCGGCCTTAGCTGCGGATTTAGGCGGATTGGGCTTCATGCATTGGGCCTTCTGCGGCTGGCACTGATACGGCTGCCTGAAGGCGGTGCGCCTTTGCCGCTCGGTCATGACAAGGCCATACGGCAAACCGGGCGGGGCCGGCAAGGTGCATGCATGACGCGTCAGGCGGGGCGCGCCTTGGCGGCCTGTTCCGGCGGTGCAGATGTGCTTTTGGGATTGACACCGGGGGGGCGCATTCGCATAAGACGGTGCTTGCCCCGCGGTTGCCGCTGCGGGGCGATTTCGTTTGGGCTCTTGAGACTTGCAGGTTCTTAGGACGTGCGGGTTAACAGGGGTCCGAGCCGCACGAATCTGGTTTGGAGGGGTGCCCGAGTGGCTAAAGGGGACGGACTGTAAATCCGTTGGCTTCGCC
>CAZLHQ010000280.1:0-2183 GCA_964559355.1 uncultured Hyphomicrobiaceae bacterium | reverse complement strand
GTCGGAGGAGGCCGTGCTGGGCTTCGAGTATGGCTACAGCCTTGCCGAGCCCAATGCGCTGACCATGTGGGAAGGCCAGTTCGGAGACTTCGCCAATGGCGCGCAGGTCATCTTCGATCAGTTCCTGTCGTCGGGCGAGCGCAAGTGGCTGCGTATGTCGGGCCTCGTTTGCCTGCTGCCGCACGGCTACGAAGGACAGGGTCCCGAACATTCTTCGGCGCGACTGGAGCGCTTTCTGCAGCTTTCAGCGGAAGACAATTGGCAGGTTGCCAACTGCACGACGCCCGCGAACTATTTTCACATTCTGCGCCGCCAGCTGCACCGCAAGTTCCGCAAGCCGCTGATCGTGATGACGCCGAAATCGCTGCTGCGCCACAAGCGCGTGATCTCCCGGCTCGACGAGATGGCGGAGGGCACGACGTTCCACCGTCTTCTGTGGGACGACGCCGATCGCATCAATCGGCCGAACAGCACCGAGAAGATCGTGCTGAAGCCCGAGAACGAGATCAAGCGCATCGTGCTGTGCACGGGTAAGGTCTACTACGACATCATCGACGCCCGCGAGGCGGCGGGAGCGACGGACACCTACATCATGCGCGTCGAGCAGCTCTATCCGTTCCCGGCGCGCTCGCTGATCCACGAGCTGTCGCGGTTCCCCAGCGTCACGGACGTCGTTTGGTGTCAGGAGGAGCCGCGCAACATGGGGGCGTGGACATTCATCGAACCCAATCTGGAGTGGGTGCTCGATCACGTCGGCGGCGCCGTCAAACGGCCGCGCTATGCCGGCCGGCCGGCATCCGCTTCAACCGCCACCGGTCTTGCCCGCAAGCATGCCGAGGAGCAGAAGAAGCTCGTGGCGGATGCGTTGGGCTGAGCCTTAATCGAACGTGGTGGGCGGATTTAGCCCACTTCTAATTGCTGACCTATTCAGAACCAGCCGCGCCGCGAACGGTGGGCGGCACCGCGAAAGGACGACGTGAGACATGGCGATCGAGATTCGTGTTCCCACACTTGGTGAATCCGTTAGCGAAGCGACCGTGGGACAGTGGTTCAAGAAACCCGGCGATGCGGTAAAGGCCGACGAGCCGGTGGTAGAGCTCGAGACCGACAAGGTGACCGTCGAGGTGCCCGCACCCGCATCGGGTGTTCTGGGCGACGTCGCAGTGCAGGCGGGAGCAACCGTTGCCGTCGGCGCGGTCCTCGGTCACGTCCGCGAGGGCGGGGCGGCAAGTGCGGCGCCAGCGGCTGCGCCATCCGCACCGGCAAGCAAACCCGCGCCTGCTCCCGTCGCAGCCGCCGAGGCCAAGCCCGCCAAGCTGGAGAGCGTCGGCAAGGCTCCTGCGGCGCCAGCCGGTGGGGGCATGCCGCCATCGCCCGCAGCACGCAAGGCGCTGGATGAGGCCGGTATCGATGCGACAGCCGTGCAGGGAACGGGCAAGCGGGGCCAGGTGTTGAAGGAGGACGTCGCCTCGGCCATCGAGCGCGGTGCGACGCCACCATCCGTATCGCCGTCCGCAGCCGCGCCGGCTTCCGCAACCGCCACCGCACAAGCCGTGAGCTATGCGGCCGCTCCCGCGCCGGTTCCGCTGCAGCAGGTGCGCGCGCCCTCCGTGCCCAACGATGTGGCGCGCGAGGAACGCGTGAAGATGACGCGACTGCGCCAGACCATCGCCCGGCGCTTGAAGGACGCTCAGAACTCTGCCGCGATGCTGACCACGTTCAACGATGTCGACATGTCGAACGTGATGGCGCTGCGCAACCAGTACAAGGACCTGTTCGAGAAGCGGCACGGCGTGAAGCTCGGCTTCATGAGCTTCTTCGTCAAGGCGTGCATCCAGGCGCTGAAGGAAATTCCGGCCGTGAATGCCGAGATCGATGGCACCGATCTCATCTACAAGAACTACTATCACATCGGCGTTGCGGTCGGCACAGAGAAGGGTCTCGTGGTGCCGGTGCTGCGCGAGGCCGACCGGCTGAGCCTTGCCGAGATCGAGGCCAAGATCGCCGAGTTCGGCAAGCGCGCGCGTGATGGCCGGCTCGGCATCGAGGATATGCAGGGCGGCACCTTCACCATCTCCAATGGCGGCGTCTATGGCTCGATGATGTCGACACCGATTCTCAACGCGCCGCAGTCCGGCATCCTCGGCATGCATCGCATCGAGGAGCGCCCGGTGGTGCGCAAG
>CAZLHQ010000279.1:0-2240 GCA_964559355.1 uncultured Hyphomicrobiaceae bacterium | reverse complement strand
GAGGTGTTGCGCGGCGCATGATCCGCTTCGCGTCGTCCATGGTCGGGCACTGGTCCGGCGGCCTCGGCCTCGCTGCGGTGTTCGCCTGCGCGCTGTTTGCTGCAGTTTCGGGCTCGTCGCCCGCGACCGTCGTCGCCATCGGCTCGATCCTTCTGCCGGCGATGGTGAAGCAGGGGTTCCCCACCAGGTTCGGCATCGGCTCCATCGCGTCTTCAGGCGCGCTCGGCATCCTCATTCCTCCGTCGATCGTCATGGTCATGTACTGCGTGGCGACGTCGGGCATGCTGGTCGAAGGACCGACGGGGCAGCGCGTCTCGGCGGCCTCCGTCGGACAGATGTTCGTCGCTGGCGTCGTGCCCGGCGCGATGCTGGCACTCATGCTCGGCGGCATTACTTGGTGGATCGCCAAGAAAAACGATTATCCGCGGCTTGCCAAGGCGAGCTGGAGCGAACGGCTCCGCGCCTTCACGGAAAGTTTCTGGGGGCTGTTCCTGATCGTCATCGTGATGGGCGGCATTTATGCCGGCATCTTCACGCCGACGGAAGCTGCGGCGATGAGTGCGGTCTACGCCTTCATCATCTCGGTGTTCGTCTACAAGGACATGACGCTCCGGGAAGTGCCCAAGGTGCTGCTCGCGTCCGCTAACATGAGCGCCATGCTGCTCTACATCATCACGAACGCCGTGCTGTTCTCGTTCCTGATGACGCACGAAAATATCCCCCAGGCCATCGCCAACTGGATCGTGGCGCAGGGCCTCGGATGGATCGGATTCCTGCTGATCGTCAACGTACTGCTGCTGATTGCCGGAACGGTGATGGAGCCGTCGTCAATCACGCTGATCATGGCGCCGATCCTGTTCCCGGTGGCGGCTAAGCTCGGCATCGATCCCGTGCACTTCGGCATCCTCATCATCGTCAACATGGAAATCGGCATGATCACGCCGCCGGTCGGCCTCAATCTCTATGTGGCAAGCGGCATCTCGAAGATGGGCCTGACGGAGACTTCGGTCGCCGTACTGCCGTGGCTGTTCACCATGCTCGCGTTCCTGATGATGGTGACGTACATCCCCGAGCTTTCACTGTGGCTGCCGCGGATGCTTGGAATGTTGTGACGTGCCGATCAAAGGCACCTCGATCGCTGAGGCTTTGCATGAAAATCGCGGCAGGGCGCCTCGTCCGACCGGCGCCCCACCGCTCCCTAACTACCAGAGGCAGGTCGATTCAGTGTGACCGACATCTCGAAAGGGTATTGACGGTGCAACAAGTTCCACCGCGCCAGATAATGACCGATACGACGACTGGAGTTGACTGCGGCCCCGACACGACAGCCACGATCGGCGAGGCCGACAGGGCGCGCATCAGCCAGCTGACTGCCCAGCAGAAGCGCGTGTTCGCCTTGTTGAGCCAAGGCCTCTCCAACAAGGAGATCGCTCGCATGCTCGGCCTGCACGAATCGACCGTGAAGGTGCACGTCTCGGCCATTCTGGCGCGGCTCTCATGCCGCAACCGGACCACCGCAGCGTTGTTATCGCTGCGCTATCAACTCTCGCAGATTTATCGAGAGGCAAGGCGCATTCGGACGGCAACCGAGCCGACACATGCGCCAGTCTTCCAACAGCCTACTCGCGTCTCCTAAGCAGTCCGGCGTCTCGCAATATCGCGAAATGCCTCTTTGAAAATCAGAGGATAACATGGCCAAGCTCGACGACATCGCAGAGCGGAAAGAGTGGGTCGACGCAATCAACTCGGTCATTGCGTTCGAAGGCACCGGCCAGGCCGATGACATTCTCGAGGACGTTGTGGCGGCCGCGCGCCGCTCAGGCGCGCACCTGCCGTTTGCCGCCAACACCGCCTACATCAACACCATTCCACCCGATCAACAGCCCGACTATCCGGGCGATCGCGTTCTGGAGAATAAGGTGCGCGCCGCAATCCGCTGGAACGCGGCGGCGATCGTGCTCAAGGCCAACAAGGAATCCTCCGAGCTCGGCGGCCACATCGCCTCCTTCCAATCGGCGGCGACACTCTATGCCACCGGCTTCACGCACTTTTGGCATGCACCGTCCCAGACCCACGGCGGCGATCTGATTTTCGTGCAGGGCCACTCCGCACCCGGCATCTACGCGCGCGCCTTCATCGAAGGCCGCCTCAGCGAAGAACAGATCTTGAATTTCCGCCAGGAGGTCGACGGCAAGGGCATCTCCTCCTACCCGCACCCGTGGCTGATGCCCGACTTCTGG
>CAZLHQ010000278.1:0-2241 GCA_964559355.1 uncultured Hyphomicrobiaceae bacterium | reverse complement strand
CGAGGTCGAGGATCAGCGGCATCAGCGTCTCGGCGACGAAGCGGCCGCCGAACAGGCCGAAGTGACCGCGCTCATCGGGGCCGGTGCGCAGGCTGTTGGGCTTCATCTCGTTGCTCTTGGTCGTGGGAGTGGCCATGGATGGTGCCTTCGGTAAATCTTGCTTCGAGGCTGGAGTGTGCACATCTTGCCTTCTCCCTCCAGGGAGAAGGTGCCCGAAGGGCGGATGAGGGGGCTTTCGATCCAAGTCCCTCACCTGTCGCTTCGCGACATCCTCTCCCGTCCCGGGAGAGGACAACGGCGGCACCCAGCGAGTGCTGTCAGTATCAGAGCGTCTGCTTAGCCGTCTTTACGGCCTGAAGAAAGCGGGCGATGAGTTCGGGCGACTTTTCGCCCGGCGCGGTCTCGACGCCCGACGAGACGTCGACCGCCGGCGCACCGGTCTTGAGCACGCATTCGCGCACATTGCCAGGGTTAAGCCCGCCTGCCAGCATGTAGGGCATGTCGACGGGTATGGCGGCGAGTATCTGCCAGTCGAACGCGAGGCCGTGCCCGCCCGGCATCTGTGCGCCCGCGGGTGGCTTGGCATCGAACAGAACCAGGTCGGCAAGCGTGCCCGGATGGTAATAAGCGAGCCCCGATCGGACGTCGGCCTCGGTGGTGACGCCGACCGCCTTGATGATCGGCAGCTGGCTGATTGCGCGGATGATGGCAACCCGTTCGGGTGTTTCCTGGCCGTGCAGTTGCAGCATGTCGGGGCGCACCACGGCGGCCACCTGCGCGACGCGCTCGTCCGTCGGATCGACCAGCAGCACCACCACCTGCACCCGGCCGCGCGCCATGTCGGCCAGCGCCGCGGCTGTTTCGAGCGGCATGTTGCGCGGGCTTTTCTCATACAACACGAGGCCGATAAAACGCGCGCCACCAGCGATTGCCGCTTCCAGCGCTTCGCTCGTCTTGATGCCGCATATCTTGGCGTCGGTCATGGCGCAGGCTTTTCTCGATCGGGCGTGGGAACGGCGGGGGGCGAACTGGTTGACCGGCCCGGTCGCGACTTATAGGGCGGAAGTGACCAGCCATGATAGAGGGCGAGACCGCGGACGCTGAAGCAGAGCAAAAAGCCCGTTGCCGCCGCCACGGGATAGGGAGCGCCGACTCCGGTAAAGCTGACGAATGTCAGCGCACCAATCAGTGCCGGGATGACGTAGATCTCGCGGCGCAGGATGACCGGGCTTTCCCCGCCCAGCACATCGCGAATGATGCCGCCGAACACGGCCGTGATGACGCCCATGACGACGGCGATGAAGGCGCCGGCATCCGCGCCAAGTCCACGGTCCGCGCCGATCACGCACACCAGCGATAGTCCGACGGCGTCGAGCCACAGGATCAACCGGTAGCGGGATTCTGGAATGTGGGCGGTGAAGAAGACAACGGCTGAGACGACGAGCGCAATGGCGGCATAGACCGGCTGCTTGACCCAGAACACCGGCAGGTGGCCGAGCAACACGTCGCGCACCGTGCCGCCGCCGACGCCTGTCACCGTACCGAGCAGGGCAAAGCCGAAGATGTCCATCTGCTTGCGGCTGGCGACGAGCGCGCCGGTGATGGCGAACACGACGACAGCGGCCGCGTCGAGGAAAGCGATGAAGGAGGAGAAAGCCTGTTCAAATGGCATTGGCCTGGGCTTTCCGCCTCACCGCAACGCTCGTTCAAGGCGAGTGGAAAGGGGCAACCATCGCTTCACCGTCCGGCGATGGCGAGGCTCTTGGAGCGGCCAACCTCGGCGTCGCGCTCGCGCGTCAGGCGATCTGCCTCCGCATGCCAGCGCCGCGCCTCTTGCGTGCGATTGCGTGCCGTGTGACGCCAGTGGCCCTGGCTCAGCCAGACGGCGCTGCCGCCTGCAATCACGCCAATCAGCAGCGCGCCAAACAGGTAGTAGAAGAACGGCAGATCCATGGAAACCACCGGGGCCTCGGGCCGGAACGGGTCCAGCACCATGCGCACGGAGTGGCGATTGGCGATGGCCAGCGTCACCAGCAGCAACGCCACCGGGAACGCAAGGAGCAGGAGTGCGATACGCTTGAGCACGGCAGGTAGCCTCGCGATGGACTGTTCTTTCGACTCTCATTCGACGAAGCGGCAAGCTTGCCGCCGTCATGCGCTGGGCGCAACTTTGGCTCAACTCTAGGGCCGTTCCGGTTTTGATGGAATCGCGGAACGGCTCCAGGTCTTTGTTTCGTCGTG
>CAZLHQ010000277.1:0-2253 GCA_964559355.1 uncultured Hyphomicrobiaceae bacterium | reverse complement strand
CAGCAGCACACGCGCGATGGCGATGCGCTGGCGCTGGCCACCCGACAGCTTGACGCCGCGCTCGCCGACATGCGCGTCATAGCCGGTGCGGCCTTTCATATCGACGAGGCCTTCGATGAACCGATGCGCATGCGCGCGCTTGGCCGCCGCAATCGCCTGCTCCCGGGTTGCCTCGGGCCGGCCATAGACGATGTTCTCGAGCACGGAACGATGCAGCAGCGAGGTGTCCTGTGTCACCATGCCGATCGCAGCGCGCAGCGAATTCTGCGTTGCATCCGCAATGTCCTGCCCATCGATGAGAATGCGCCCGGCCTCCAGATCGTAAAAGCGCAGCAGCACGGAAACGAGCGTCGACTTGCCTGCCCCCGACCGCCCGACGAGGCCAACCTTCTCGCCCGCCTTGATGGTCAGCGTCAGGTTGTCGATAACACCGCCTCTTTCGCCGAGCCCGCGCTCCTTGCCATAGTTGAAGTGAATCGCCTCGTAGCGGATCTCGCCTTTGGGCACTGACAGCGGCTGGGCTCCCGGCTTGTCCTCGACGTCACGCTCGCGCGACAGCGCCTCGATGCCGTCCTCGACCACGCCGATGTTCTCGAACAGGCCAGCCACTTCCCACATGATCCAATGCGCCATGCCCTGCATGCGCAGCACCAGCCCCATCGTCAACGCGATTGCACCCGCCGTCACCGCGTCGATCGACCACAGCCACAACGACAGCGCCGTTACCGAGAACAGCAGCGCCGCATTGAGAGAGTTGAGCGTGAATGTCAGGAGCGTCACGAGCCGCATCTGCTTGTAGGCGCTGGTCAAGAAGATCTGCATGCTCTCGCGCGCATAATGGTCCTCGCGCTCGGCATGGGTGAACATCTTCACCGTCTGAATGTTGGTGTAGCTGTCGACGACGCGCCCGGTCATCACCGAACGGGCGTCGGCCTGCTCGCTGGAGATGCGTCCCAGGCGCGGGATGAAATAGCGCAGCGCGATCACATAGGCGGCAAGCCACGCGAGCATGGGAACCGCAAGCCGCGCATCGGTGAGGCTGAAGCTCGCCACGGCGCCGAGAAAGTACACCGAGACATAGACCATCACCTCGGCGATCTTCATCACCACCTCGCGCACGGCCAGCGAGGTCTGCATCACCTTGGCCGAGATGCGGCCGGCGAAGTCGTTCTGGAAGAAGGCGAGCGATTGACGCAGCACATAGCGATGCGCCTGCCAGCGCGCCCGCATTGCGAAATTGGCCATGATGCCCTGATGCACCACCGCCTCGTAGACGAACTTGATCGCCGGCAGCACCAGCAGGACCAGAACCGACATGCCGATCAGCAGGGGGGCGTTGGCCTGCCAGAAGGTGGCGCGGTCCGCCGTCACGAGCCAATCCACCAGCCCCGACATGAAGGAGAACAGCGACACCTCGATCAGCGCCGAAATTGCGGCGAGCGCCGCCGAGGCCGCCAGCAACGGCCAGTAGGGGCGGGCGTAGTGCACCACAAACGGCCACAGCCGGTCCGGCGGCCGGTCGGGCTCTTCGGGCGGGAACGGCGAGCGCCAACGCTCAAGCCATGCGAAAAAGTCGTCGATCATGAGGTTTCAAAATTGTTCCAGTTGGGGTGCGGGTTGTCACTCCGATGAAGCAGCGCGACACCCTGCTGGGCGGTGCCCAAGCGTCATATGGGGATCGAGCATAGGCTCTGCCCAGCCCTTGTGTCGCTCGCGACCCTGTTGTCGTTCACCAAATACCGCCTGGCCCGCCATTTGCTGGCCGCTGCAAAGAGCGATTGGCTTGCAGGACTAGCCGCTGGCGTGGTCAAAACCATGTCCTTAACAGGCCCGCCCGAATGTCCGGGGTGGCCCACCCTCGCGTTGCCATAGGAAGAACCGATGCCGCTGCCCGCCGATCCCGAGTTGCAACAGATGAAGTCGCGTGCCCGCGCCTGGTTCGAAGCCCTGCGCGACGACATCTGCGCCGCCTTCGAGAAGCTCGAGGACGATCTTCCCTCCGGCGTGCAGTATTCGCTGCGCCCTCCCGGCCGGTTCAAGCGGACGCCGTGGGAGCGCACCGGCCACGATGGATCGGACGGCGGCGGCGGCACCATGAGCATGATGGGCGGGCGTGTGTTCGAGAAGGTCGGCGTGCATACCTCCACCGTGCATGGCGAGTTCGCGCCCGAGTTCCGCAAGCAGATTCCGGGCGCCGATGAGGACCCGCGCTTCTGGGCGTCCGGCATCTCGCTCATCGCCCACATGCAGAAC
>CAZLHQ010000276.1:0-2266 GCA_964559355.1 uncultured Hyphomicrobiaceae bacterium | reverse complement strand
TCTACAAGAACGAGGAGTTCTTCTTGTGTGGCGTGCTGTTCACGTTCTCGATCCTGCTGCCGTTCCTGAAGCTGTTCTACCTGCTGACGCTCGTCACCTCGCCGGACCTGTCGCCGGAGTTCCGCGCCCGTTCGATCTCGACCATGGAGTGGCTCGGCCGCTACTCGATGACCGACGTCATGGTGCTGGCCCTGATGATCTTCTACGTCAATTCGTCGGGCTACACGGAGGCGAGCGTGCTGCCAGGCGTCTATTTCTTTGCCGCCTCGGCAATCATGACCATGCTCGCCTATGGCTGGGCCAATACGGTTCCCCCGCGGCGGCGCGAACATGGTCCCGATTCTGGTCCTGGCGCCGGCAGAAGTTCGACGCCGCACCCCCAGGTGGTGCCGATGCCGATGAAGCGGGCGAGCTGACACCCGCTTCGCCGTTCTGGCGTTCACGTGCTTCCGGAAAAGTGGGAACCGGTTTTCCGATAAGAAGCACGAGAAAACAAAGTCCAAGAGCCGTTTCGCGATTCCATCAAGCCCGGAACGCCTCTAAACGCCTCAAACAAGAAATGCCGCAGCGCCAAGACCGGCCCCGACAAGCATCATGATGATGCCGGCGATGCCGACGAACTTGGCGAGAAAGAAGCCGGCGCCGTGCTTGGCGGCGGCACGCGCGTAGCCGATGCGCTCGGCATCCTCGCGAATGTGGCCGAACTGCTCGTTGAGCATGTCGGCGGCCTCGGCCTTCACATTGATACGGCCGCGGTTCTTGGCGACGCGCCACGCAGCGTCCGCCGCAAGGCCGGTCACGTCATAGCGCGACGCCCAGCGCATCAACACAAAGCCGATGACGAGAAGTGCTGCGGCGGTTGCGAGTAGGATGGGATGTTGCATGGGTGCAGACTAGAGCAGGTTTGATTTTGATGGAATCACTTGTGTCTTGGTGGCCTGCTCCAAGACCTTGTGTGAGAGTCTGATTCACGCCCTCGATGGGACCGGAAGCGGTTCCATCTCAGTCAATAAGGCTCTATCGACACGAAGCGGCAAAAGCAAAGCGGCGGCTCGATGAGCCGCCGCCTCCAAATCTGCAAGCCAGCTGTTCAGATTAAAACAGCATCAGCGCGAGTAGAACTCGACCACCAGGTTCGGTTCCATCTGCACCGGATAGGGCACGTCCGACAGCGCGGGAACGCGCGTCATCTTGGCGGTCATCTTGGAGTGATCGGCCTCGATGTAGTCGGGCACGTCACGCTCCGCACTCTTGGTCGCTTCCATCACCAGCGCCATATCGCGCGCCTTGTCGCGCAGCTCGATCACGTCGCCGACGCGGATGCGATAGCTGGGAATGGTGACGCGGCGGCCGTTGACCTTGACGTGGCCGTGGCTGACGAACTGGCGGGCCGCGAACACGGTCGGTACGAACTTGGCGCGATAGACGAGCGCGTCGAGGCGGCGCTCGAGCAGGCCGATGATGTGCTCCGACGTCGAGCCCTTGAGACGGGCGGCCTCTTCGTAGACGCGACGGAACTGGCGCTCGGTGAGCGAGGCGTAGTAGCCCTTCAGCTTCTGCTTGGCTTTGAGCTGCTGGCCGTAGTCCGAGGTCTTGCCGACGCGGCGCTCGCCGTGCTGGCCGGGACGGCTCTCACGCTTGTTGAGCGGGCTCTTGGGACGACCCCAGATATTTTCGCCGAGGCGGCGGTCGATCTTGTGCTTGGCGCGAACGCGCTTGGTCATGGTTAGCACTCCAGCTTCAATGGCTTTGCCCCGGGCGGCGGCATGCCGTCCGGTGGCGTTGGAGCGCCCCCTCCTCTGCCGGACAACCCCGAATTACAGGGATGCCCCGCTGACAGGCCGTGGATGTTTCCGCTCCACAGCCGCGGGTGCGCAACGAAACGCGGGCCAAAAGCGGCCCGCGTGAATGGGTTCAGATACCTGGACGGCCTGCTGGCGTCAACCGCAAAACCGGTGGTCCGACGTCGTCGGACCAGGGACGTGCCGCCGCAGCAGAGGCGGCTATTTCTTCTCTTCGGCCGCCGGCGTTGCCGTGGCGGGGCCTGCCGCTGCGGCCGGAGCCGTCCCATCGCCCGCACCCTCGGCTCCTGGCAGCGCCATCACGGTCGAGATCGGCGGGCCTTTGGAGACGTACTCGGCGATCATTTGCTTGACCTTCTGCGCCTGCTCGGGCGAGCACGTCTGCACATTGCTCTTGCCCTCTTCGATGACGACCTGCTTGTCGCCCTGCTTCTCGACCAGCTTGATCTTGCCGGTGAGCAGCA
>CAZLHQ010000275.1:0-2273 GCA_964559355.1 uncultured Hyphomicrobiaceae bacterium | reverse complement strand
ACGACCTGCTTGTCGCCCTGCTTCTCGACCAGCTTGATCTTGCCGGTGAGCAGCATCACCGTCGTCAGGTGCAGCTGATTGATGTAGATCATCTGCTGCGGCGTCCACTGCTTCTTGTCGCTTTCGCGCTTCATCAACGAACGGTAGTTCTGCACCTGATCTTCCGGCAGATTGCAGACCTGGGCGTGCGCGGAAACCCGGCCGACGCGGATCACCTCGCGCGCGGTCTCGATCGGCACCAGCACCTCGTCCTTCTTCTTCTTGTCGATCTGGATCTTTTCGCCATTCGGCTTGGTGAACTGCGCCGGCACCAGCGACCAGGCATATTCCATGAACGTCTTGACCGACTTGTCGCTCAGCTCTTGCGCCGAGACGGTTGCCGGCCCGATCCCGGCAACGGCCATCGCCATCACGAGCATACGCCCCGCCTTGAAATTCCGCGTCATCGCCATGTTCCGCATCTCCGTCTGCCCCGTGTCCGCCCGGCCCTTGTATTGGCCCAGCCACGCGCTGTCAGGTGTCTATAGATTTATTGTTACGAGGACAGGACCACCGCGCGGGACTTTCCACAGCGCTAATGTTGCCCCCACACACCATCGAGCCGCATCGCTCGGCTGAAAACGTGTCGCGAATATGGCGGCCTATGTGGACGACTTTGGACCGCCCTGCTTGCCGCGCGTCAGCGTAACAATAATGCCACGCAGTGTGCGTACCTCCTGGGCCGTGAGGCCGGCGCGAAGGAAGAGCGATCGCAGGTTGCGCTGCGTGACGTGGCGGCGCTCAGCGGGCACGAAAAACCCCCCGGCCTCCAACTCGCTTTCCAGGTGCTCAAAAAAGCGTTGAATATCCTCGTGTTTCGCGGGGACGTCGTGACCCAGGTGCAAGCCCGACGAGATTCGCCGGTCGTTGTCCGTCTTTCGACCCAGCGTCGCCTCTTCGCCCGATCGCAGCCAAGCATAGCCCTGCAGCAGAACAGCTTGCGCCAGATTGAGGGAGGCAAACTTGGCGTTGACGGGAATCATGACGATGGCGTCGCAATCGGCCACCTCGCTGGTTTCCAGCCCATTGCGCTCCCGGCCGAACAGCATGGCGCAACGTTGACCCGTAGCGATTCGGCGGCGCATCTCGGCGGCGGCCTCCTCCGGGGTCAGAATGGGTTTGCGCATGTCGCGCTGGCGCGCCGTGGTGGCGACGACGAAGTTGAGATCGCTGATCGCCGAGGCGAGGGATGCGTGCACGCCTGCCCCATCGACGATCGCCGCAGCCCCCGAGGCGACCGCGCGCGCCTTCTCCGATGGCCAGCCGTCGCGCGGGTTGATGACGCGCATCTCGTCGAGCCCGAAGTTGGCCATGGCGCGCGCCACCATGCCGACATTCTCGGCAATCTGCGGCTCCATCAAAATCACGGCAGGTCCATTGCCGGCGGCAAAGGCGGGATCGAACAGGTCGTCGGACGTGCGCAAGCCATAGCGTACCTTGCGCAGAACCCGGCGCGCCCAATACCAGTATTCCTCGCCCATGAAAGCACGCGCGAGATAATCAAGCGAGGACACCGATTGCACATCGCTTCCGCGGCCGCCGCTGATTGTGAGGCCGCTCGTCTCGGCGTTGATCGCACGATATTGCGCGCAGTAGTCGTCGAGGGTGGCGATGCCGGCGCGCTCGGATTGAAGCCTGCAGCCAGGGCATACCGCATTGTCGCGCTCGCAACGGCGCTCGGCGCAATAGATGAGAGCCTGCTCAAGATCGCCGCGTGTCAGATGCGCTGCCGTGCCTTCGCCAAGCACGCTGTCGATGCCGTCCTCGTGCGCACGGTGGACGATCACGGCAAGGGCAAGCCCACCGTCAAGGCTCGGTACTTGATCGATGGTCCTCACAATCGGATCAGACACTGATGGATCGGCTCCTGGCGTATGCTGTGGTCGTAATAGGTGTCGTGGTCGAGAAATCCGCCTCGTAGCCCTGCCGCGAAGCTTGGCCAGAGCCAATCAATCATCACACTGGAGACCACTTACGATGCCCCGCGACGGCTGCCCACCCCCCAGCCGCAGGTTTCGTTCGGGGTACCGCACCCTTATCCCTTCCGCTGACTTGTTGCGCTGCGGCAACCTCGAAATGGTGCCCGCCGCCCGATAATTTTCAGCCAAGCGTCCGAGGTCGCTCCCATGCAGAAGATCAAGGTTAAAGGTACCGTCGTCGAGATGGACGGCGATGAGATGACCCGCATCATCTGGCAACTCATCAAGGACAAGCTGATCCACCCCTACCTCGAC
>CAZLHQ010000274.1:0-2338 GCA_964559355.1 uncultured Hyphomicrobiaceae bacterium | reverse complement strand
CCCAGAATTGCTGCAGCGTCAGGATCAGATCCTGGAAGCTCTCGCGCGGGTTGAGGGCGGCGCCGGTCGCAGCGGCAGGCGCGGTGGCAATCTTGCTGGCGGGCATCCGGGTTCTCGCGCAATTCCAAGGTCTTTCGGCGGCGCACTATACGCAAATAGGCCATCGCGTCACCTTAGAAAAGCATGTCGTGGCCGGCGACAAGAGGGTGTATAGCGACGGCAGAGCCATGGACCGGCATTAGGGAGCGTTGGCAGCCGCATGGAAACAGTGCTGGGCATCCTGTGGTGGATCATTTCCGCGTTGTGGAGCGTCGTCTGGCTGTTGATCGGCGGCTGGGTGTCGGCGGCGCTGCAGATCGTGGTGCTGGTGCTCGCCGTGTTCGCGTACCGCTATGGCTGGCGCGAAGCCCCTTATCGCGCCTGGCGCGGGGCTCGCGCGATTGGCCGGTGGGGCTGGGCCTGGCTGCGGGGGGCAGAGGCGATGGCGGGAACCGAGCCGCAGGTGCGCGAGGTCGAGGTGGTGCGCGAAATCCGCGTCAAGGAGTTCGGCGACGTCAACCTGTCGAGCCTGATGAACGTGTTGATGCTGCTGGGGCTGATGGCGCTGGCCAGGGCGGGATGAGCGGGTCACCCGATACGCATACATCGCTTTCCTGCGCGCAGTTTGGGCCTTAAGCTTGGTGACGGCATGACTGCCGCTGCGATCCCAACCCACCAGCACAGGAGCCCGCGATGAGCGTCAACAAAGTCATCGAACTGATGTCTGAATCCGACAAGAGCTGGGAAGACGCCGCCGAGAAGGCGATCAAGGAAGCGTCGAAGTCCGTCAAAGGCATCAAATCGATCTGGATTCAGGATTTCTCCGCCACCGTCGATCCCAAGGGCAAGCTCAAAACCTACCGGATCACCGCCAAGCTGACGTTCGAGGTTATGGGCGGGCCCAAAGCCTGAGGCTACCGCTACCCAGGTGAATGGTACGCGGCACAAGTCTCTCAAAAAATCGGCGATGCCGGGCTGCGGCTCCGGGGCGGGGGATCGTGCGTCTCTGATCCGGCGCAGACCAAGCCTTTTCGCAGTCGCGAAACGCACTTATTTGGCCAATGGATAAATCGTATCAGTGACAGCATATTGAATGGCCAAATCAGCCGGTTTGCGCTAACCCCAATACGTTTTTCGGCGCGCGGTGCCGGTGAGGTGCCGTGGGGGCGCATGAAAGGCGCATGAAAAGTGTCGTGCCATTCGCGCCAGAATGCACGACGACTTTCGGGGGGACGAACTTGGATCAGGCACAAACTGCAACAGCCGTGGACCCGATCAAAGGCCGCGACTGGATGGCGATCGTCGCTCGCTATCGCGAGCCCAACATCCGCCGCTCGATCCTCGAGATCATCATCACGGCCATTCCTTTCCTGATCTTGTGGGCCGCCGCCTGGGCCGCCTTGTCCATCAGCTACTGGCTGACGCTGGCGGTTGCAGTGCCAGCCGCCGCCTTGCTGGTTCGCCTGTTTCTGATCCAGCACGACTGCGGCCACTACGCATTCTTCAAGACACGCCAGACCAACGATTGGATCGGCCGCGTCATCGGCGTGTTCACCATGACGCCGTATGAGGTTTGGCGGCGCAACCACGCCACTCATCACGCCAACTCTGGCAACCTCGATCATCGTGGCGTCGGCGACATCGAGACATTGACGGTAGCGGAATATCTGGCGCTGCCCCGGTGGCGCCGCATCGCCTATCGCCTCTACCGCAGCCCGCTCGTCATGTTCGGCATTGGCCCCTCGTTCGTTTTCATGCTGCAGCAACGGCTGCCCATCGGCCAGATGAAGGGCGGCTTGCGCCCATGGATGAGCGCCATGACGACCAACCTGTCGATTGCCGTGCTGTTTGGCGTGATGATGTGGTTGATCGGCGTTGGACCGTTCCTGATGGTGCATCTGCCGATCGTCGCCATCGCGGCCACCATCGGCGTGTTCCTGTTCTACGTGCAGCATCAGTTCGAGGATACGTTCTGGGAAGAGTCCGAGAAATGGAGCCACCAGGACGCAGCCCTCTACGGCAGCTCCTACCTCGATTTGCCAAAGGTCTTGTCGTGGCTGACGGCCAACATCGGCGTGCACCACATTCACCACCTTTACAGCCGCGTGCCCTATTACCGGCTGCCGGAACTGATCCGCGATTTTCCCGAGCTTCGCGACGTGCGACGCATCACGCTGTTGAAGAGCTTCAGCCTGATCAAGCTCAAGCTGTGGGATGCTGATCGCAAACGACTGATTTCGTTCCAGCAACTGGCGCACGAGTTCTGATCGCGCGAGCCTAGAGTGCTTCCGGAAAAGTG
>CAZLHQ010000273.1:0-2351 GCA_964559355.1 uncultured Hyphomicrobiaceae bacterium | reverse complement strand
ACGCCGCAGCGCAACGGCGCGCCGCCGTCAAGGGCGGTGCGCCCAGCCGCTTACGCCTTGCGTTCGCGCAGGGTCGTCCTGGCTCGCAGGTACAGCGCCAGGTGGCAGTGCCTGGCTGGCGCGTCGGCATCAAGCTGCTTGACCACCTCTTCGGCGGTGGCGGCTTGACCGACGCTGGCATACAGCTGGGCCCAGGCTCGGTCTTCCTCGGCCGTGCGGCGGTTCGGCTTGGGGTTGAACTGCGATGGCGGCTGTGTACTCTCAACAGCTTCGGACATGGTTCTCTCCTTCGGAGCTTGCGGAGACGAACCATCCCCGGCAGGGGACGACAGGTCCCCATTGGGATAGCATGGAAGCGCTGCGGTTGCGGCACTCCACGGACAGGCTTTCACGATGACTCGTTGCGGCACTTCTCTTTGCGTGATCGACGGCGGGCGAGCCGCTCTCGAAAGGGAGCTGATGTGGGCAGCGGCACTGGGCCGGCCCACACTGGAATCCCTCTCGAGGCGCCTCACGCGCTCTTCGAACGCCGGGCTTGCTTGCGTGACGACAGGTTCTGACGGATCAGCACTTCCTCGTCGATCAGGCGCAGCATCCGACGGATGTCGGAGCGCACGCCAGGATCGGTGACCTTCGCCAGGACACCGGCAAGCGCGTCCTTGCGCTGTCGAAGCTCGGCTTCGCTTCCTTCGTCGATGAAGCGAAAGAAGCTCTTCCACTCCTCCTTGTCCACGACGCACTCACGCCGCCAGTGGCAGCGGGAGCAGCGCGACGACCGCATCGGCCGGAGTACGGCCGAACGATACGAACAGGGCGGGAAGCTTGCGGGTCGGCACCGCGACGAGCTGTGGCCGGCCAGAGCCGCCGAGCAGGCGGCACACGACGTGGCGAGACGTGTTCGATGACATGGTCGTTCTCCTTTGCGTGAGCAGAGGGCACACCACGTCCCCGGATGGAGAAACGATGTTCCCCATGCGGGTTGAAGGCACCGCCGGATGGCGGGCCAATGGATCGGCGAGGAGACCCATGCCGAGGCGTGGGTCTCTCGCACCTTCGGGACTTGCGTCCCCGTGATTCAGCTGCCGGCTGGGCGCCGGTAGCCTGCGTTTCGCGCGATCTCGGATCCCGCTTCCTGGCGGAAGGGGATCGTCGATGCGCAGCCGATGAGATCCGCTCGCCAGCGTCCAGGCCCACCGGGACGGCGGACAGGATGCTGACGGCGCGGCCTGGCACGTGTCGCTCTCGCGAGCGATGGATTCCAGGAAGGCTCGAGGCGCCCCGGCCCGAGAGGGCGGAGCGACTCACTCGGCGGGCAGGCGCCCGAGGAGATTCGACGACCGGCGCAAGGTCGGTCGCCATCGATGGCCGCTGCTGCGGAGCGATTCATCGCTTGCGCGACACTGGCCAGGAGTGGCCGATTCAAGTGCGGGTCACGACCGCTAACGCCGGATGCGTGAACACCCGGGACCTCAGCCCGAACCGGGGACGGCCCAGGGTGAAGGCTGTGCCAGCACGAGCGCCGGCAGGAAGCTCGGCAAGTTTGCCAGCCGGTGATCGGTTGCGATAGGCCGGCCGATCACCGTCGCATGCTCATGTGTCCGCGCGAGGCGCAATGATTGCGTTGCGGGCGGTGTCGGTACTGCGATCTCGGCGCCGATCTCCGGCACACCAAGCACGAAGACTGCCGTGCCTCGGCTGCCAGGGCGTCAAAGCGAATGCAGCCGCCGTGGGGCAACGGCTTTGCCGCGCAACCGAGGCCGTCGGCAGGTCATCGAGGCGGGCCGCGAGGTTAAGCCGCTGCTATTTGCTGCATTATCTGGACTTGCTACAATTGCCATGTTTGCTTATGATCCCCGCCATGAGTACAGATCGCAGCACCCCCGTCCTGCTTCGACGCATCGACCGGCTGGAGGCCACCGTGGGCCGCCTCAGCCGTGATCTTGGGAGCATGCGCTCGGCCATGCGCAAACAGGGCCTGAGCCTGCAGGAGGTTCCGTCAAGCGGTCGGCGATCGGCGGATCCGGCACAACCTGCCATCAGGTCGGCCGACGTGGGGCATGGCGGTCTTGCCGGTGCCACCGCGCGCGGCGAGGCTGCTCGCGTGCAGTGGATCAAGGAAGGTCTCGTCGTTCCCGGCGAGCAGCTGGCGCAAGCCTGGGGGCTGACGCGGCAGGCGCTGGCGCCGGCAGCAGAGCGAGGCGAAGTCTTCGCGGCGAAGATCGGGAACCGGCTGTACTACCCGCAAGCGTTCCTGTCCTTGGATCGCGACACCGTGGCCAGGGTGTGCCGGGCGCTCGGCGACATCGGCGCGAGCGAGAAGCTGATGTTCTGGCTGCGCGATCACGGCGCCC
>CAZLHQ010000272.1:0-2381 GCA_964559355.1 uncultured Hyphomicrobiaceae bacterium | reverse complement strand
TAGCTCTCGCCGTTGTTGTCATTATTCATGCGAGGTTCCTCGAAGCTCCCGGCTGCGGCCACCCTCAGGGCCGCTCCACCTGCACTCTGGCGCACACGCATGCCACCGCGGCAGGCTGGCTTTGCACTGCGCTCACGACGCGCACATCGACGACGTTTTGCCGCTCGCCACGGTGCGCAACGAGACGGCGCACACGTCGTTACCCGGCGTTTTGAACAAGCACTCCGCCAAGCCAGCGACGACCCTTGCTGGGATGGCGCGCATCTATAGCACACCCGGCCACCAACGGCATCAAAAATAGCCACTTCAGCATCGGCGGAACGGCGTCATTTTGTCATGGTTTTCAACAAGTTCCGCCGCCGCGACGAAAGAGTGGCGCCAGCTCATCCAGGCATGATCCGCGCCTCACCGACATGGCGGAACTGCGCCCGGCCGGCGAGGGCCTCAAAGGCGGCTTTGTCAGTGCCCGTCATCCATGCCTGCGCGCCGATGCGCAGGATTTCCGCAAACAGTGCCGTGCGCCGTTCGGCGTCGAAATGCGCCGTCACCTCGTCGAGCAGAAGGATCGGCGCCAATCCATTCTGGCGTTCGGCGACCAGCTCGGCGTGCGCCAGCACGATACCGTAGAGCAGCGCCTTCTGCTCACCCGTCGACGACAGCCGCGCCGGCATCGACTTCGGCCCGTGGTTGACACTCAAGTCCGAGCGATGCGGCCCCGATAGCGCGCGGCCCGCGCCGCGATCGCGCTCGCGCACCGCCTTCAACTCGCGCTGATAGCGATCTTCAACCTCGACCGCAGGGCGATTGGCGAGCTCGCTCTCGAGCGTACCTTCGAGCGCCAGGTCGGCCCAGGGAAACAGCGAATTTGGATAGCGCTCGCGGCGTCGGGCGATGACCTGACCGAGGGAAGCCACCGCCTCGGCGCGTTGCGCGGCAATGGCGACACCGTTCTCCGCCATCGCAATCTCGAAGCCTTCGATCAGCGCATTGTCGCGCACGCCATCGGCCAGCAGCTTGTTTCGCGATTGCATGGCGCGCTCGAAGCGGCCGACGCGCGTTCGGTAGCTGGCGTCGAAGCACAAGATCAGCCGGTCGAGGAAGCGGCGGCGCTCGCCCGCAGGGCCAGTGAACAAACCGTCCATCGCGGGGGTGAGCCACACCATCTCGACGTAGTCTGCAAGCGCGCCCGAGCCGGAATGAGGTTCGCCGTCGATACGCACGATGCGGCCCTGGCGCAAACCCTCGCCGCCACCATTTCCGCTGCTGCCACGGTTTAGCCCGGTGCCAATGTCGACGACGCCGAGCGCAGTGTGCAGGCGGCCGGCAACCGACCAGCCGCCATCCCCACCCGCGGCGCTCAAATCCGAGAATGGTGCGCGCCGCAAGCCCTGGCCGGGCGCCAGCAGTGAGATCGCCTCGAGGAAATTTGTCTTGCCCGCACCGTTTGGACCGACAAGCACCATGGGCTCCGCCGTCGCTTCGACAACGGCGGAAGAATAGCTGCGGAAATTCGTCAGCTGCACGCGCTCGATCCAGAGGCGGTGAGCAGGCGTTCGCGCGGCAGCGGCAACGTCATCGGGCACGGCGCGAATGCCTTGTTGCGGCGGATTCTGATCGAAGTGATTCATGACCTGCAATATGGCGTGTGATTGCAGCTTGGGCCACTGACTCGTAGCGAATTGGGGTGGGCAACGGCAGCACGAGATGCAAACTCCGAAACACTCGCATATGGCCGGTTGCCGCCCTCGCAATCCCCCCCCTTCCCCCTATCACCGTCCTTACGGGGAGAGGGGGCGGGCGGCGGCATGGTTGGCACATCGATCGAGCTGAGCAAGACGAACAGGCTCACTCATGTGAAATGACCAACAGTCGTGCCGCCTCGGCAGCGGCGTCAGCGTAGTTGGCATCACGGTGTATGAGCATCGTGGCGAATGCGCCTTCCATCAACAGTACAACACCGCGCGCAAGCTGTTTTGGATTTGAGAGGCACGCTTCGCCGTAGCGCCGCGCGAGCCAGGCTTCGAATTTCTTCTTATGAGCCGCGCCAATCTTGCGTGCCGGATGACCCGGCATATTCGCAAGCTCGGCAGCCGTCCGCAAAAAGCCGCAACCTCTCCACTTGGGATGGCGGGCGCTGCGCCCGACCTGACGAAACATTTCCATGGTCTTGTCCGCAGCCCCACCTTTGGCATCGTCATACCACTTTGCAAACAGTGTCAGGTTGGGTTGATCGCGAGACGTGAGATAGCCGGCGATGAGATCGTCCTTGCTGCGGAAGTGATAGTAGAGCGTCTTCTTCGTCACGCCCGCCTTTTCAGCAATCAAGTCGAGACTGACCGCGCGGATGCCATCGCTATAGAAAAGACGGTTTGCGGCATCCA
>CAZLHQ010000271.1:0-2437 GCA_964559355.1 uncultured Hyphomicrobiaceae bacterium | reverse complement strand
TCAACCAGTTCAATCACTCGTTCAAGAAGTTCAATTGGAACGTGGCGTGGGCGGACAGCACCGATCCAGCCACCTTCGAGCGCGCGGTGACGCCCAAGACGCGCGCCATCTTCATTGAATCGGTAGCCAACCCCGGTGGCGTCGTCATCGATATTCCCGCAATTGCCGCCATTGCCAAGAAGGCGGGCGTGCCGCTGATCGTCGATAACACGCTGGCGACACCGTATCTGTGCCGGCCCAAGGAGCATGGCGCCGATATCGTCGTGCACTCGCTGACGAAGTTCCTTGGCGGGCACGGCAACTCGCTCGGCGGCGTGCTGGTCGATTGCGGCACCTTCGATTGGATCAACGCGCGCCATCGCTACAAGACGCTGGTTGAGCCCAGTGCGTCATACGGCGGCATGAAGCTCGCCGAGACGTTCGGCGGCTTTGCCTTCGCGCTTGCAGCCCGTGTCATGGGATTGCGCGATCTGGGGCCCGCCATCTCGCCGTTCAACGCCTTCATGATCCTGACCGGCATTGAGACGCTGCCATTGCGCATGCAGCGTCATTGCGATAACGCGCTGGCGGTGGCCCGGCATCTGGAGCGGCATCCCGCGGTTGCCTGGGTCAATTACGCCGGGCTCGAAAACAACCGCTATCACGCGCTGGCGCAGAAGATTTGTCCGCAGGGGGCCGGCGCCGTCTTCACGTTCGGCTTGAAAGGCGGCTATCAGGCAGGCGTCAAGCTGGTTCAAGGGCTGGAGCTTTTCTCGCACCTGGCCAATATCGGCGATACCAGGAGCCTCGTCATTCATCCCGCATCCACCACGCATCGCCAGCTGACCGACGAGCAGCGTGCTGCCGCCGGCGCAGGGCCCGATGTCGTGCGGCTGTCGGTCGGCATCGAGGATGCCTCCGACATCATCGCCGATCTCGACCGCGCGCTGGTCACAATCGCGTGACGGCGACGGCCAAGCGGCGCAGCAGCAATTCACAAAGAGGGAACATACATGGCAGCCAAGTACCAACTGGTGGTGCAGTTCGATGACGAGAGCGGCGAGGCGCTCGACAAGGTGATCGCGCTTGAAGACGAGCTGATCGAGCTCTTGGATGGTGTTGCCGATGTCGAAGGGCACGAGGTCGGCTCGGGCGCCGCCTATATCATGATCGAGACGGCCAAGCCCAAGAAGGTTTGGGACATGATCGAGCCGTTGATCGAGAAGGCAGGAGAGGAGCGAGACCTGAACCCGCTCGCCGCGGCGGTCCGCGAGGAGGAGGATGACGACTATCGCGTGATCTGGCCCAGCGACTACGAGGGCGAGTTCGAGGTGGCGTGACGCGCTGCTTGCAGATGGGTGAATTCCAAACCGGTAAAAAACAATAGGCCCGCAGGGATGACCTGCGGGCCTATTGTTTGTGTCAGCTTGCCGCCGCGATGGCGAGATCAGCTCTTGCCCTTGACGTAGGCGCCGGGCGCGTCCTCGACGACACCGAGCTTTTCGCCGGGCGTGCGTGGCAGCGTCCATGCACCCGACTGGCGGGCCAGCCATTCGGCCCAGTGCGGCCACCATGAACCGGGCGTCTCGCGCGACATTGTCGACCACTCATCGAGCGTGTCGGCGGCCGCGCGGGGTGCCGTCCAGTACTGGTACTTGATCTTGTCGGGCGGGTTGATGACGCCGGCGATATGACCCGAACCTGCCAGCACATATTCGACCGGGCCACCGAACAGGCGCGAGCCGATGAACACCGACTTTGCCGGCGCGATGTGGTCTTCCTTCGCGGCCAGATGATAAATCGGCAGCCGCACCTTGGAGAGATTGAGCGGTGTGCCGGCGATCTTCAGCTCGCCCTTTGCCAGCTTGTTCTCGCGATAGAACTCGCGCAGGTAGAAGTTGTGGTTAGCCGCCGGCATGCGTGTCGAATCCTGGTTCCAGAACAGCAGGTCGAACGGGAACGGTTTCTTGCCGAGCAGGTAGTTGTTGACGACATAGGGCCAGATGAGATCGCGCGGCCGCATCATGTTGAACACGTTGGCCATGCGCGAGCCGTCGAGATAGCCGCGCTCGGCCATCATCTCCTCGAGGCTCTTCAATTGCGTGTCGTCGATGAAGATGAGCAGGTCGCCGGCCTTGGTGAAGTCCACCTGCGTGGTCAGGAAGGTAGCGGAGATGTAGGGCTGCTCGCCGCGTGCGGCCAGATAGGCGAGCGTCGTTGAGACGAGCGTGCCGCCGACGCAATAGCCCAGCACGTTGCACTTGGGCACGCCGGTCTCGCGCCGCACGGCGTCGGTCGCCGCCAACACGCCTTCCTTCATGTAATCCTCGAAGGTTTTGTGCGACAGGCGCTGATCGGGATTGACCCACGAGATCAGGAACACCGTGAAGCCCTGCTCCACCGCCCAGCGGACGAAGCTCTTGGGCGGCGTCAGATCGAGAATGTAGTACTTGTTGAT
>CAZLHQ010000270.1:0-2441 GCA_964559355.1 uncultured Hyphomicrobiaceae bacterium | reverse complement strand
GCCGAACAGCATCACCTCGGAGGCGAGGAACAGCCAGATGCCGATCTTGCCGTTGTTGAGGCCGGTGTCCGGCCGATCGGCGACGGTGTAAGGGATTTCCATGTGTCTGGCCTCAGCTCGCGCGTTGATCGGCCTGGAACTGCGGCGAGAAGTCGTGCTGCTGTCCGGGCACGCTGTAGTCGTAGGGGCCGCGATGCGCTTCGGGCGGAGTGGTGAAATTGCCGTGTGGCGGCGGCGACGGGGCGGCCCACTCCAGGGTGGTGGCGTCCCACGGGTTGTCGCTCACCTTCCTGCCGTTCTTGATGCTCCAGAAGAAGTTGACGACGAAGGGGATCTGCGCCAACGCCAGCCCCCAGGCCGAATAGGACATGAAGCGATTCCAGTGCAGCACCGGCTGGGCGAAGTCGTAGGACGCGCCGCCGTCGAACAGGCGACGCGAAACGCCCGCCAGGCCGACGATGAACATCGGCATGAAGATGCCGTTCATGAACACCAACGAAGGCCAGAAGTGCAGCTTGCCGAGCTTCTCGTTCATCGTTCGCCCGGTGGCCTTGGGGAACCAATAGTAGATGCCGGCGAACAGCGCGAACAGGGTTCCGGGCGCCACCACGTAGTGGAAGTGCCCGATGACGTAGTAGGTGTCGTGCAGCGGAATGTCCGCTGCGGACAGGCCCAGCGGCAGACCAGTGAGTCCGCCAATGCCGAACATCGGCAGGAAACCGAGTGCGAACAGCATCGGCGTGGTGAAGCGGATCGAGGCGCCCCAGAGTGAGATGAGCAGCGAGGTGAGCAGCGCCACCGACGGGATCGAGATGATCATCGTGGTGGTCTGGAAGAAGGCCGCCATCGTCGTGCCCATGCCGGTGAAGAACATGTGATGCGCCCAGACGATGAACGACATGAAGCCCAGGAACCACAGCGAGTACACCATGATCTTGTAGCCGAACAGGGGCTTGCGGGTGTTGTTGGCGATCACCTCGGCGACGATGCCGAAGGCCGGCAGGATCAGCACGTAGACCTCGGGGTGGGCCAGGAACCAGAACAAGTGCTGCCACAGGAGAGGGTTGCCGCCGCCGGTGTAAGCCACCGCCTGGCCGCTCACCACCAGTCCCGTGGGCATGAAGAAGCTGGTGCCGGCGACCCGGTCCATCAGTTGCAGGATGCCGGCCGCCTCGAGCGGCGGGAAGGCGAGCAGCAGCAGGAACGAGGTGACGAACTGGGCCCAGACGAAGAACGGCAGGCGGAAGTAGGACAGCCCGCGCGCCCGCAGCTGGATGACGGTGACGATGAAGTTGATCGACCCCAGGAGCGACGATGTGATCAGGAAGATCATGCCGATGAGCCAGATCGTCTGTCCTTCGCCGGCCAGGACCGACAGGGGGGCGTAGGAGGTCCACCCCGACTGCGCCGCGCCGCCGGGGACGAAGAAGCTCGCCAGCATCGTCACGCCGCCCAGGAAGTACGACCAGTAGCTCATCATGTTGATCTTCGGAAACGCCATGTCGGGCGCGCCGATCTGCAGCGGCAGCACGAAGTTGCCGAAGCCACCGACCGCCAACGGGACCACTCCGAGGAACACCATGATCGTGCCGTGCATGGCCCCGAGTTCGTTGTAGAACTCGGGCAGCATCGAGCCGCCCGGCATCCGGGCCTCGCCGAACAGTTGACCGATGAAGGGCAGCGCACGGCCGGGGAAGGCGAGCTGCCAGCGCATCAGCATGACCAGGCAGAAGCCGAAGAACAGGAACAAGAGACCGGTGACCGCGTACCAGATGCCGATCACCTTGTGGTCGGTCGAGAAGACGTACTTTCGCAGGAAGCCCAACTCGGGATGGTCGTGGGCCTCGGCGTGCGCGCCACCGTGGGTGGCGTGCGAGGCTTCGGTGCCGCTCATGGCTGTCAGGTCTCCTGGGTCAGCTGCCCGGGGGGGCGAAGGCGAAGTCGAGAGTGGCCGACTTGTCGGCGGCGACGGTCACCGAGCCGGCGCGCGTGCCGAGCTTCTCGTGCCAGGCCTCGACCTCGTAGGTGCCCGCCGGCAGGCCGGTGATCGAGAACTTGCCGTCCTTGCCACTGACCGCGAAGAACGGGTTCGAGAACACGCCGACGTATGCGGTCATCCAGCCGTGCACATCGCACTTGACCAGGAACATGCCCTCTTCCTTGCCGAACTTGGTGTCCGCTTCGGTCCGGTTGGCGGGCATGGCCATGTTGAATGGCGTGTTGATCTTGGGCAGGGCATGCACGTTGTGCAGCAGGCCGTCGGAGTTCCGCAGCTTGAGTGTCTGTCCGACCATCACGCCGAGGACGTGCGGTGTGTAGTGACAGCCGACCTGGTCGATCACCGCAGCCTGAGCCGGCGCGCTGAAGCTGCCGGCGACGGGTCCCTTGACGCGCACCATCACGTTGGCCATGACGTTGCCCGGGCCGAGGACCAGGACGTC
>CAZLHQ010000269.1:0-2451 GCA_964559355.1 uncultured Hyphomicrobiaceae bacterium | reverse complement strand
ACACCGTTCGCGTTCTGGTCGACATCCACGGTGCGGCTCGAGAAGTCGAAATCTCGTCTCGTCGGTCCCAACTGCCCGGGCGTGCTGACGCCGAATGAGTGCAAGATCGGCATCATGCCAGGCAACATCTTCAAGAAGGGCTCGGTCGGCGTGCTGTCGCGCTCGGGCACGCTCACCTATGAAGCCGTGTTCCAGACCACCAACGAGGGGCTCGGCCAGACGACGGCGGTCGGCATCGGCGGCGATCCGGTGAAGGGCACCGAGTTCATCGACGTGCTCGACATGTTCCTTTCCGATCCGGAAACCCAATCGATCATCATGATCGGCGAGATCGGCGGCTCGGCGGAGGAAGATGCCTCCGCATGGCTGATCGAGCAGGCCAAGAAGGGTCGCAAGAAGCCGATGGCGGGCTTCATCGCCGGACGCACGGCGCCTCCGGGCCGCACCATGGGTCATGCGGGTGCGGTCATCTCCGGCGGCAAGGGTGGTGCCGAAGACAAGATCAAGGCGATGGAAGCGGCTGGCATCCGCGTGTCGCCCTCGCCTGCGCGCCTCGGCAAGACGCTGGTCGAGGTGCTGAAGGGGAATTGAGCAGGTCTTGCCGCAAGCAACCTGCGAATGCAGGAATTTGCATCGCTCACACCTCCCACAGCCCATCGAGCGCGAACGTATGCGCCTCGAAGGGCGGGGCGGTGACGGGGTCGGCGTCCTTGAAGGTGGCTGCGAGCAGCCATTTGTCTCCGCTGAGGGCAAACACCTCCAGCGTCCGCTGCTCGGGGTCCACGTACCACGCATGCGCCACCTTGAAGGCTGCATAGATCGCCAGCTTGTCGGTGCGGTCGACGCGTGCGGTGGAAGGCGATAGCACTTCGCAAATCCAATCGGGCGGCATTTCGAACCAAGCCGTGTCGGGCAGCTTCGGCATGCGCTCGCGCCGCCAGCCGGCGAGGTCGGGCACGATGACATGCGGGCCCAAGTGCAGCTCCGGCTCCCGCAGCAACAGCCTCCGTTCTGGGTCCGGACATTTCCAGTCGAACCGTTCTCCGAGCTCATACAGGAGACTGGCTGTCGCCATGAGAAGCCGTGGCGCCGGCCGCAGATGTGTGTGCAACGCGCCGAACAGGATCTCGCCGACCATGTTCTCCGGCAGCGCCTCTATGTCGGCGTATGTCGCGGCGCGTGGCTTGAGGCTCGGCATGCGTTGGTCTCCATGCCAGGCCTAGCCGATCTTGGCGCGCATCGGTAGGCAGGCGCGCCTTGACCCTGGAGGTCGCGGACCCCAAGCTCAGCCCAGGACAGCCGTTGTGTGCCACGACAGTACGAGGACGCAGTAAACCGACCTTCGAACCCCTTCTTTCGACGGTCTTAAAGAGGCGGCCCAAACGGACTACATAGTGACGGAATGCCGCGCCCCCGGTATTGCTGGCGCGGTGAGCGTCGCCGCGCAACGTCGGTCGACGTCCAGGCCAAAACTTTCAAGGATATCAAATGTCGCGACAGGCGCAGAACGACCAGTTTCTTCGCACGGCCTTTCTTGATGGTGCCAATGCGGCCTACATCGAGGAGCTGCAGGCCCAGTACGAGAAAAACCCCGGCTCGGTCAGCGACGAGTGGCGCCACTTTTTCGAAAGCATGAAAACCGGCCATGGCGCCGACGAGCCAGGTCACGCCGAGCATGCCTCCTGGGCGGTGCCGCTGAACCAGCTTGCGGTCAACGACGAACTGACGAGCGCGCTGACGGGCGACTATGAGGCCGTCGAGCACGACATCCGCGGCAAGCTCCAGGCGCGCGCTCATTTCGCGGGCTTCGACATGTCGCCGGTGGCTTCGCTGCGGGCCACGCAGGATTCGATCCGCGCCTTGATGATGATCCGCACCTACCGCGTCGTTGGTCATCTGGCCGCCGATCTCGATCCGCTCAGGCTTTCCGATCGGCCGGTGCACAAGGAGCTCCGGCCGGAGACCTACGGCTTCACCGAGGCCGATCTCGACCGGCCGATCTTCATCGATCGCTATCTCGGCCTCGAAACCGCGACGATGCGCCAGATCATAAAGATTTTGCGCCGTACCTATTGCCAGCATATCGGTGTGCAGTTCATGCACATCACCAATTCCACGGAGAAGTCCTGGATTCAGGAGCGCATCGAGGGCGAAGAAAAGGACATCCGCTTCACCGTCGAAGGCAAGAAGGCGATCCTCAACAAATTGATCGAGGCGGAAGCTTTCGAAAAATTCTGCGACGTCAAATACACCGGCACCAAGCGCTTCGGTCTCGACGGCGCCGAGGCGATGGTTCCCGCGCTGGAGCAGATCATCAAGCGCGGCGGCCAGCTCGGCGTGCGCGAGATCGTGCTCGGCATGGCGCATCGCGGCCGGCTGAACGTGCTCGTCAATGTCATGGGCAAGCCGCATCGGGCAATCTTCAACGAGTTCAAGGGCGGTTCCTTCAAG
>CAZLHQ010000268.1:0-2499 GCA_964559355.1 uncultured Hyphomicrobiaceae bacterium | reverse complement strand
CAGGTAGGGCGTGGAGGAGTATTCGACCATGAAGCCGGCAACCAGCTCGGATTCCGCTTCGACCAGGTCGAATGGCGGGCGGTTGGTTTCGGCGAGCGCCGAGATGAAAAAGACGACGAACATCGGGAATAGCGCCAGCCAGTGCCAATCGAGCGCCGAGTTCGGCAAGCCGACCTTGGTGCCGATCCCCGTCTTTTGCGCGTTGACGATGTCGGTGAGGTTGAGCGAGCCGACCAGCAGCAGCACGGTGATGATGACGAGGCCGATCGAGACCTCGTAGGACACCATCTGCGCCGCGGAGCGAAGCGAGCCCATGAACGGATATTTCGAGTTGGACGCCCAGCCGCCCATGATGATGCCGTAGACACCGAGCGAGGAGATGGCCAGCAGGTAGAGAACGCCGACGTTCAAATCGGAGACCACCCATTTGCCCCAGCTGTTCTGGTCGAGCGGGATCACCGCCCAGGCGGCCAGCGCGAAGGTGGCGGTGGCGACCGGCGCCAGCAGGAACACGCCCTTGTCGGCGCCCGCGGGAATGACCGGCTCCTTGAACACGAACTTCAAGAAATCTGCGAACGATTGCAGCAGACCAAACGGGCCGACCACGTTGGGGCCCCGGCGCATCTGCACGGCCGCCCATACTTTGCGGTCGAGCAGCAGAAGAAAGGCGATCAGCACCAGCAGACCGACGAGCACGGCAAGGCTCGCTCCGACGTAGACCACCGTCCACCACAACCAGTCGAGCCAGCCGGGAAGCGGCAGCGTTGTCTGCAACCAGTCGATCAGCGACTTGAGCATGGCTTCGAACCCGTCCCCGTCATTCTGCCGCGTTGAGGCCGCGGGACTCGCCCACCGCCTTGCGAAGCGCACTGAGCTCGGCCATCACGACCGAGGCCCGCGCAATCGGATTTGTGAGGTAGAAATCGGCAATCGTCGGCGCGAAGGCCGTGGCGTCGGCCATGCCGCCCGGACTGCCGAGCTTGGACAGCGCCGCCGCCTCGCCCTCGCCCGCATGCGGTGCATCGATCCGCGCGAGTTGCGGCGCCGTCTTATACATCTGCGCCCGCAGCTGGGGCAGCGTGTCGTAGCCGAGCGTGCGGCCAACTCGCGCCGACAGTGCACGCAGGATCGTCCAATCTTCCTTGGCTTCACCGGGAGGGAATACGGCGCGCGCGGTCATTTGCGCACGGCCCTCGGTATTGACGTAGGTCGCGCTCTTCTCGGTGTAGGCAGCGCCCGGCAGAATCACGTCGGCACGATGGGCGCCGGCATCGCCATGTGTGCCCTGGTAGACGACAAACGCATTGCCGAGCGCGCTCATATCGATTTCGTCGGCGCCAAGCAGCCAGACGACGTCGAGTTCACCCTTGCCTGCCGCCGCCACCATCGCCGATGTCGAAAGGCCGCCGCTACCTGGAACAACCCCCAGATCGAGGCCCGCGACCCGCGCCGCCGCAGAGTGCAGCACGTTGAAGACCGCCCAACCGGAATCCGCCCCGACCCGAGCAGCCTCGGCAATTCGCGCCGCAAGCGCCATCACCACGGCAGCATCGGCACGTGCAAACGCACCGGCGCCGACGATCACCATCGGCCGCTTGGCCTCTGCCAGCACCTTGGCGAAGGCATGAGTGCCGCTGGCAACATCGACAAGGCTCTGCGTTCCAGCACCAATATAAGTGGCGTCGTAGGTGAGGGGCGCCTGTGCGCCGATCACACCGATGGCAACGCCGCCCTGACGCCAGCGGTGGCGGATACGCGCGTTGAGAACCGGCGCCTCCAGCCGCGGATTGGAACCGATGATCAAGATTGCATCGGCCGCGTCGATGCCAGCAATAGTGGTATTGAAGACATATGCGGCACGACCCATCGTCGGATCGAATGCCTCATTGACGCCGCGGCAATCGAGATTGGCGACACCCATCTGGGCCGCCAGATCTTTCAGCGCGAACATCTCTTCCGCGCCCGCAAGATCACCGGCGATGACGCCGATCCGCTTGGGATCGGTTGCCTTCAGCTTGTCCGCGACGATACCCAGCGCCTCGTCCCAGGTGGCGGGCAACAGACGGCCGTCCTTGCGAACATACGGCTGATCGAGACGTTGCGTCTTCAAGCCATCGACGATGTGGCGCGTCTTGTCGGAAATCCACTCCTCGTTCACCGCATCGTTGTTACGCGGCAGGATGCGCATCACCTCTGCGCCGCGTGTGTCGACGCGGATGTTGGAACCGACGGCGTCCATGACATCGATCGATTCGGTCTTCTTCAATTCCCAGGGACGCGCATTGTGCGCCCACGGCCGGTGCGTCAGCGCGCCGACCGGGCACAGATCGACCGCGTTGGCGCTCATCTCGGAGATGATGCCTTTTTCCAGATAGGTGGTGATCTCCGCATCCTCGCCACGGCTGATGAGGCCCAACTCCTCGACGCCGGCGATCTCCGTCATATAGCGCACGCAGCGCGTGCAGTGGATGCAGCGCGTCATCATCGTCTTGATGAGCG
>CAZLHQ010000267.1:0-2697 GCA_964559355.1 uncultured Hyphomicrobiaceae bacterium | reverse complement strand
GTGGGGTCCGGCGCACGGCGGCGCCAACGAGGCGGCCCTCAACATGCTGCAGGAGATTGGCCACGTCGACAACATCCCCAAGTACATCAAGATGGCCAAGGACAAGAACTCGGGCTTCCGCCTGATGGGCTTTGGCCATCGTGTCTACAAGAACTACGATCCGCGCGCCAAAGTGATGCAGAAGACCTGTCACGAAGTGCTCGACGCGCTCGGCGTTCATGATGAGCCGTTGTTGAAGGTGGCGATCGAGCTGGAACGCATCGCCCTGCAGGACGACTACTTCATCGAAAAGAAGCTCTATCCGAACATCGACTTCTATTCCGGCATCACGCTGCGCGCGATGGGCTTCCCGGTCTCCATGTTCACCGTCCTGTTTGCGGTGGCGCGCACGGTCGGCTGGATCGCGCAGTGGAAGGAGATGATCGAGGATCCCGAGCAGCGCATTGGCCGGCCGCGCCAGCTCTACGTCGGTGCGCCGCAGCGCAATTTCGTACCGCTCGACCGCCGCACCTGAACGCTTCGAGCCCAAAGGCAAGCGATCACCTTTCGATGAACAAAGGGCCGGCCGTAAGGACCGGCCCTTTGCATGTGGTCGATCGGCCGGCAACAGGTGGTTGGCAGCGCACGCGGCAAATGCCAACGTCGCTCAACCTCTCAACCGGCCGGTGGCGTCGACTTCTCGCGCACGGCCCTCGTGCCCTGGCGCCCGGCGAGGCGTGCCGCCGTCTGCAATTCATTGCGAATGATATCGCGTTGCTCGTGGATCGAGGCAATGACAAGCCCGGTCGGCACACCCAAGCCGACGAGCGTCGTTTCCGAAAGCTGCAGGCTCGCCTCGATCGTCTCGGGCACAGCATCGCTGACGCCGATGGCGTAGAGATGCCTTGCATGGTGCGCGTCGCGGGCGCGCGCGATGATGAGGATATCGGGGCGCATGTGGCGCACTTCAGAAACGATCGCTTCAGTCACGGCTGTCACCTGGGTCGTGATGATGATGCCGCTCGCCTCCATCAGCCCGCACGCCTTGAGGAACGCAGGACTGGCGGCGTTGCCATAGAACACCTCGCGACCGTTGCGCCGCTCCTCGGTGACGAGACCGGGGTCGGAGTCGGTGGCTGTGTAGGGCACTTTGTGAAAATCGAGCAGCGAGCAAACCACCTTGCCAACACGGCCATAGCCGACGACGATGGCGTGCATCTTGGGCGTGGGCGGTGGCTGCGGCTGGTGCGCCAGTTCCGGCGCCAGCGTCGCCGGATTTTCAAGACGGCGGGCGAACCGCCGCGCCAGGATTCCAAGGGCCGGGATCGTCGCCATCGTCAACGACGTCAACACCATGATGAAGCTTGCCGATTCATAGCTGAGCACGCCCAGGGATGCGGCAAGGCCGATGGCGACGAGTGCGAATTCGCCACCTGGACCCAGAAGCAGGCTCATCTCGACCGTCGCCGGCCAGGACAAGCGGAACAGTCGGCCGAGCCCCATCAGGATCAGCGTTTTCAGTCCAATGACGCCGATCACACCCGCCAGCAGCGCAACCGGAGCGCGCGCCATCTCACGCACGTCGATGCTCATGCCGACCGTGAAGAAGAAGATGCCGAGGAGCAATCCCTTGAACGGTTCAATCGTCGCTTCGATCGATTTGCGGTACTCGGTTTCCGCCAGCAGCAATCCGGCGATGAAGGCGCCCAACGCCATCGACAATCCTGCAGCGGCAGCAATCACACCCGTGCCGACGATCACGAACAGCAGCGCGGCAATGAAGAGCTCGTTCGAGTTGACGCTGGCGACCAGTCGGAACAGCGGCCGCAACAGCACTCGACCAACCAGGACAATCAAGGAAATGGCGAATACCGCGACCACCAGCGCCCGCACCCCGGTGTCCCACACCGACGCATTGGTGTTGGTGCCGAGGATCGAGATGTAGACCAGGATCGGGATGACGGCGAGATCCTGCGCCAGCAACACCGAAAAGCTGGCGCGGCCGGTATTTGTGGCGAGCCTGCCTTCGTTTGACAGAACTTCCAAAACGATCGCGGTCGACGACAAGGCAAGGGATGCGCCAACCACGATGGCCGCCGGCGCAGCCAACCCCGCGGCCGCCGCAACAGTGGAAATCAACAGCGTCGACAGCAAGATCTGCAACCCGCCGAGCCCGAACACCAAACGGCGCATCGCCATCAGACGATTGTAAGAAAGCTCCAGCCCAACCAGGAACAGAAGGAATACGACGCCGAGATCGGCAATGCTGGCAACGTTCTTGGCATCGACGACCGTGAACCAATACAGAAACGGCACCTGCTCGATGAAACTGCCAAGCCCCATCGGCCCCAGGATAATGCCCGCCGCCAAATAGCCGAGCACTGGATTGAGCCCCCAGTGCTTGACCAGCGGCACAATGACTCCCGCCGTGCCCAGCACCACCAGGGCATCGCTATAAACGGGTATGTCGATGGTCGAGGCCAAGCTTTTCCCCTGACAGGCTGAGCAGCGCTACGCCACGAGCACTGCGCACCGTCGCATCGCGATAGAATCGTAAGATCACAAGTTTGATTAAGCCGCGCCAGCCCCATCAGCACCAGGAGCTGGATCAATTGCGCGGCCTTTCCCGCCCTGGCGACCGCGCATGGCCACGTCCCCTGGCAGGCGCCTAGAGTGCTTCCGGAAAAGTGGGAACCGGTTTTCCGATAAGAAGCACGA
>CAZLHQ010000266.1:0-2730 GCA_964559355.1 uncultured Hyphomicrobiaceae bacterium | reverse complement strand
CGTCGGGACGCTCGACGGCGCGCTTGCGCAGCAGGTCGGCGACCCCGAGATGCGCGGCGAGGTTCATGGACGTAGCACGCACAAGGGTGTGCGGCCGTGATTCGGCGTGGCAGTGGGTGGCAGCATCGATGTTCCGAGGACGGTGGGATTCGCGCGCGGATCGCAGGCATCGACGGGACCGCGGCGCGCCGGAAACTGGCGAGATTACCAGCGCCGTGGCGCGACGCACACCGGGAAGACAGGACAGCCTGGTTTCCGGAGATGTCGCCGACGAGGTCACGTGGTACCGGGGGGCGCACGATGCATGCACGAGCGCGGCGAGCATCGTCGCGCGATGCGAGGCGTCGGGGACTCGCACCAGGAGCGCAAAGTCTGCTATACTTTGCTTTCTCTGACGCGGGGTGGAGCAGTCTGGCAGCTCGTCGGGCTCATAACCCGAAGGTCGCAGGTTCAAATCCTGCCCCCGCAACCAATGCAAATTAAAAAACCAACCACTTCGGTGGTTGGTTTTTTATCGTTCACGCCCGTGCGCCAGAGGTTGTGAGGAGTCAGTCCCGCGTGTGTCGGTGGTGCGTCTCGCGCTTGTTTGGGGGCTGGTCGCCGCCCGGCGTCTGCTGGCGCAACTCGGCTGCGATGGTGTGCTGTGGGCCGTGCAAGCCGCGCGTCTTTCCTGCGTTGCCCCGAGCCTCAGGCGTTGCGGGTGACGGTCGCGCGCAACGCCTCGAAGCTGTCGTTCTCGTCGCGCCCCGCGGTGTCAATCACATGATCGGCGCGCAAATATTGCGGCTCGCGCGCGGCCAGGATTCGGCGCAGATCCTCGATCGCCTCGTTGCTGCCAGCCATCGGCCGCAGGTCACCTTGGGCAGCGACGCGATGCATGTGTTCCTCGGGCGTGGCTCGTAGCCAGATCGTCAGGCAGCGGGACAGCAGCAGGTCGTAGGTGTCGGCCTGCGACACGATGCCGCCGCTTGCCGCGAGCACCAGCGCTTCGCTGCCTTCGAGGACCTGGCGCAGGCAGCGCTGCTCGATGCGACGGTAGCCGGCCTGGCCGTAGAGCGCGAAGATCTCGCCCATCGGCATGCCGGTGTCGCGCTCGATCTCGCCATCGAGTTCGATGAAGCGAGATCCGAGTTCGGCGGCCAGCCGACGCCCGAGGGCGGACTTGCCGGCGCCGCGCAGGCCGATCAAGGCGATGCGTGTGCGACGCGCGGTTTCCTCCTGGCCAAAGTCGCGCATCAGGCGAAAGGCGACGTCCTCAAGTCGCTGGATTGGCAGTTGCTCGAGCACCCGGCGCACCAGGCGCTGCTCGGCCGATTCCTCTGTGCCGCAAGCGAGCAGTTCGGGTAGTGACAGTCCGAGCGCAATGCCGATGTGGCGCAGCAGGACGATCGATACATTGCCTTCGCCCGCCTCGAGATGGGCGAGGTGGCGTTCCGATACGCTGGCTTTGCTTGCGAGCTGCTTGCGCGTCAAGCCGCCCCGGTCTCGCGTGTCGCGCACGCGCTTGCCCAGGGCGAGCAGAAACTGGCTGTCGCTGAGCGTATCGGGCTGCGTGCCGGCCTGCCGCGCCGGCGCGCGGGATGCGGGTCGTTCGAGGGTGTCGTTGTCGCCGTTCATTTACGATCCTGCCTTTCTGGTGCGCGGTATGGCGCGACAAATAATGCCTTTATGAAGAGCCCGGCGTTGGCGCTGCTCGTGGTGCGGCGCGGCGTGTTTCGATGCGTGATCGAGCATAGACCATAATGCAATATATTGCAGTTTAGATTCTATCTAATTCGTTGAATCGACGCAGGTTTCCGTGCTCGAGGGAGTTGACAGCGCGGTCGTTGTTGGTATTCTGTTGCGAGAATTGAGCAGAAGATGCACTTTAATGCATGTTGTCCGCCAGCCGCAGCAAAGCCCGTTTCTGCGATCGGGGCAGGCGACAAAATCGTGAGTCCATCGCTCCGCACGGCGGTCGGCCGGCGGGGGCGATTCGAGGTCAGGAAGGAGACAGCGTCATGTATACCTTGAGCACGGCCGATCACGGCTGCAGTCCGCCGCGCATCGACATCCCCAACCCCTATAACGCAGCCGACGATCTGCTCGGACGCAATCTTGCCGCCGGGCGAGGCGCCAAGATTGCGTACATTGACGATGGCGGCCGCTACACCTACGACCAGCTTGCCGCGCGCGCCAACCGCTGCGGCAACGCGCTGATCGATGGGCTGGGCTTGCAACGCGGCGATCGCATCCTGATGTGCGTGCTCGACTGCATCGACTTTCCGGCGATGTTCCTCGGTGCGATCAAGGCTGGCGTGGTGCCCATCGCGGTCAACACCCTGCTTACCGAGCGCGATTACGAATACATGCTGGGCGATAGCGGTGCACGCGTGGCGGTGGTGTCGGAATCGCTCTTGAAGAGCTTCGCGCCCTTGCTTGGCCGCGTCGCCACGCTGGAACGCCTCGTGGTCTCGGGCAGCGACGGCGAGGATGGGCTCGAGGCCCTGATCGCGGGGCGCTCCGACCATCTCGAGGCGGCGCCCACGCGTGCCGACGATGCCTGCTTCTGGCTTTATTCCTCCGGCTCGACGGGCGCCCCCAAGGGCACGGTGCACATCCATTCCAACCTGATTCACACCGCCGAACTCTACGGCCAGGAAGTGCTCGGCATCCGTGAAAGCGACATGGTGTTCTCGGCGGCGAAACTCTTCTTCGCCTACGGGCTGGGCAACGGGCTGACCTTTCCGC
>CAZLHQ010000265.1:0-2784 GCA_964559355.1 uncultured Hyphomicrobiaceae bacterium | reverse complement strand
TTTGTCGTGCTTCTTATCGGAAAACCGGTTCCCACTTTTCCGGAAGCACTCTAGTGTAGCGCATTGTCCGTGCGACGACCGGGTCGTCCGCGTCCGGATTGCACGGCTGTTATCGTAGATGATTTCGCGATTCCCGTATCATGAAGGCAGGGTGCGGAGTGCGAAACGCTACGAGTTGCCCACAACGAACCGGGGCAGGTCTCCGGAGTGAACAACACACAAGGGAAACAACCGAAATGAACATTTGCCGCCGCGCCGGTTCCAGCACCGCCTCGCATCTCGTCCGTGCCGTTTTTGCCGCTGTCGCATTGGCGGGTGTGCAGGTTGCTGCGCCGGCCAGTGCCGGCAAAGACATGGGTCCGGCAGGCGCGTGCGATGGATTTGCCATGGGGTCGCCGGGGTGGACCGCTTGCGCGGGACGGCTCGCTGCGGCGCGGCCGACGGACGAGGATTTGTTCTACGCCGGCTATTGGATGGCGCGCACTGGGCGCTATGCCGAGGCGATCTCGTATTTGCAGCAGTCCGCCAACCCTGACGCGCGCACGCTCACCTACATTGGTTTTGCCACCCGAAAATCCGGCGATGTCGACGGCGCCTTTCCCTATTACCGCAAGGCCCTGGCGCTTGATCCCAATTTCGTCGTCGCGCGCGCCTATCTCGGCGAGGCGCATTTGAGCCGGGGCGACGTGTCGGCAGCACGCGGCGAGCTTGCCGAGATCGCACGCCGCTGCGGGGCTGCTTGCGCGGCGTATGATGATTTGGCGCGCCACATCGCTCGTCATGAGCATGCGCGCGGCTGACCCGACAGCAGCGACCGGAAACCGCCACGCTGCTTTTTGCCTGCGCTCGCCATTTGACGCGGTCGTGTTTGCCTGTGTGGCGCTGGTGCGCGCGCGCTCGGGCATGACCACACCTCAGCTGCCGCTCAACTGCCGCCGGCGGATTTTGCCTGCCCGCTCCAGATTCGTACCGTACCGTCGGTGCCGGCCGAAGCGATGCGTGCGCCATCGGGCGAATAGACCGCGGCTTTGACCTCTCCTCGATGGCCTGCGTAGGCGCGCACGCTGCGGCGGCGCTCGATGTCCCACAGTCTCACGGTGCCGTCGTTGCCGGCGGTGACGAAGCGATGGCTATCGGACGCGAAGTTGATGGCGTTAATCGCGCCCTGGTGGCCGTAGAACTTGCGGCGCAGCCGTTGCGATGTCGTGCTCCACAAGCGGATCGATCCATCGAGGCTCGCGGCGGCCAGCAATTTGCCGTCCGGCGAGAGTGCGACCGAAGTTATGAAGTCGTCCGAACCCTTGTAGGTGCGCACCAGATCGAGGGTGGCGAGGTTCCACAGCTTCACCGTCTTGTCAGCGCCGCCAGAGGCGAATAACCCGCCAGCGCTGGAATAGGCGACCGATTGCACCGCGCTGTCGTGGCCATCGAAAACATGCAGTGGCGCGCTATCTTGGGCCGCGTCCCACAGCGCCACCTTCCAGTCATGGGCGGCGGTGAGGAAGCGTCCGGGTGTGCCGGCAAACGCGAGCGACCACACGTCAGCTTCGTTGCGCCGGTAGGACGCACGCTTGCGCGCCGTTGCAATGTCCCACATCGTGATGCGGCCATCGGCATGCCCCGTCAGCGCCAGATCGCCATTGACGGCAAGCGATGTTGCCGCGCCGGCATCGATCGGGATCTGGCGCACCAAGCTCATGGACGCAGAATTCCAGACCTTCACGGTGTTGTCGGCACCGGTGCTGACCAGGCGGCTACCGTCAGCACTGAAGGCAAGGCTGGTGACGCCGCCCGCGTGGGCGTCGGTCGAGGACAATTGCGGTGATGGGTTTGCGGGTGGCGCAGCCGGCGTCGAAGCGGCCGTGGGAAGGTTGCGTGGCTCGGTGACGACCTTGGGCAAGCGGTTCTGGACCATCACTGCGGCCGCCGCCACGCAAACGCCGATGCCGAGCTTGATGAGCAGCGGCCGCACGCGGCTCGTCGTCTTGGACTTCATCGGCTTGGGTTTGGCGGCAGACACGCGCGGTTGCGGCGCTTCCTTCTTGCGTGCGGGGGCGGCAACCGGTGCGGCCACTTTTTGCGGCTGCGCCGGAGGCGGTGCTTTTTCTTCGGCGGCAGTCTTTGCGGCGGCGGCCTTTTTCAGCTTGAGTGCGGCGGGCTGGTCCTTGGCATCGAGAACGACGGTGGCGGCCGCGGCAGCTTGCGCCCCGGCAAGGTTGGGCGCCGTCACAGCCGGCTTTGCGTCGGCCTTGGCATCGGCAGCAGCCTTGCCGCCGTTGAGATTGTCGAGAAAATCGAGCAACCCGCCCTGCGGTCCGGGCAGGTCGGGCGGCGGTGGCGCGACCGTGCGGGAATGCAGATAGAACTTGTCCTGCGCCTTGCGCTGAAGGACGGCTTCGTCCTCGCGCTTTTTCTCCAGCGCCTTTGTCAGCCATCCCTGGCGAGCGGGCTCTGGCGCCAGCAATTCCCCGCGCCAAAGGGCAATCGATTGCGGGCGGTCCTTGATCTCGAGCGATAACGCGCGATCGATCGCTTTCAGGAAGGCTGGCCGGTAGGAGCTGATCGCGGCCTCGCGCGCGGGCACGATTTCGTCATGCACCATGCGCGAGGGGGCGTCCGGCGGGCGCTTGCCGGTGACGGCATGATAGAGCGTGGCGCCGAGCGCGTAGATGTCGGTCCACGGCCCCTGCTGGCGGCTTGTCTCGGCATACTGTTCGTATGGGCTGTAACCGGGCTTCACCAGCGCCGAGACGGTCTTGGAATGCGCTGCGATCTCGCCGCGCG
>CAZLHQ010000264.1:0-2812 GCA_964559355.1 uncultured Hyphomicrobiaceae bacterium | reverse complement strand
ATGGTCATCCTTCCCGACGCCGACATGGACCAGGCTGTCAATGCGTTGATCGGTGCGGGTTATGGCTCGGCGGGTGAACGCTGCATGGCGATCTCGGTGGCAGTGCCGGTTGGCGAGGAAACGGCAGATCGGCTGATGGAGAAGCTGGTGCCGCGCGTCGAAACGCTGAAGATCGGCCCCTCGACATCACTCGACGCCGACCTTGGTCCGCTGGTTACGCGCCAGCATCTCGATAAGGTGCGCAGCTACATCGACCTGGGCATCGAGGAAGGTGCAACCCTGCGCGTTGATGGCCGGGGCTTTCGCATGCAGGGCTACGAGCAGGGCTTCTATCTCGGCGGATCACTATTCGATCATGTACGCCCCGACATGCGCATCTACCGCGAGGAGATCTTCGGGCCGGTGTTGTCGGTGGTGCGCGCCAAGACCTACGACGACGCACTGCGACTGCCCAACGAACATGAGTATGGCAACGGCGTTGCGATCTTCACGCGCGATGGCGCTGCTGCCCGCGATTTTGCCGCCCGCGTCAATGTCGGCATGGTCGGCGTCAACGTGCCGATCCCGGTACCGCTTGCCTACTACACATTCGGCGGCTGGAAGCGATCGGGCTTTGGCGACCTCAACCAGCACGGCCCCGATGCGGTCCGGTTTTATACCAAGACCAAGACCGTCACATCGCGCTGGCCATCGGGCGTTCGCGAAGGCGCTGAATTCTCCATTCCAACGATGAAATGAGTGCCAGGAGCAATCTATCGGCTCTGATCGTAAACTTTTCCCCAGCCTGAAGACGCGTGCGAGCATGCCGGTTGTGCGTGCGGGAACAACACGTTGACTGGATCAGGCTCTGACGGCCTTAACGCAAACGTCATGTGGTCTGCTGTCGCAGAGACGGATGGCACTCTTCAATCTGGCGCGCCGGCATGGTCTTTGCGCTTCGAATGCGTCGGAGAATGCGACGAAAAGAAATCGCCGGCATGACGTCACCGTCACGCCATCACCGGCACCGCAACGACTTCACGTTAAGCTTATTGATCAAAACAAACCCAACGGAGGCACCATGAAACTTTTGATCGTCGCCACGCTGGCAATCATGGCCGCCACGTCCGCCAGAGCGGAAGAAGAATTCAAGTTGCCGCCTGAGGTCACGCCGCAACTGCGTGCCGCTTGCGAGGGCGATGTGCGCCGGCTTTGCTTCGGCGAAAAGCCGACGGTGTCGAAGGTGAAGCGTTGCGTCATCTCCAAGTTCTTTCAGCTCGGTCAGCGCTGCCAGAGCGAGATCAAGTCAGCCGGGTTGCTCTGATAAAGCCCCAAAGCCAGTGAATAAGGCCGTCGCTGCGGACACAAGCTGCAGGGCGGCCTTTTTGTTTGGCTTTGCGCCTTGCAATCTTGAAGAACACGCCGCGCCACTGGCACGACGCGCGTTTTGAGCAGCTCAGATATTACAAGTCCGGCGCTTCCTCACCGATAAGAAATATGGCGTTGCGCTTGTGTCGCCACAGCCTTACCGCAGGCGAGGTCGACGAAAGTTCAGCCGGCCTCGACCTGGCGCCCATCGCATCGACAAATGCGCATTAGTCCTTGGTTTAAGCCTTTCGATCTCGAAGCGATTTGAGACTATCTGCTAAATTTTTTGGGCGCTCTAATCATGTCATAGGTAGCGTCACCTGGCCGCGCATGTCGCAACGCAGCACGTTACGCGACAGGCGAAAGAGTAAGCCAAGGGTCGAGCCACACATTCACACAACAAGCGCCGGCTCAAATCTGATACCGCCGCACGCTGTCACGCCTTCCTGGGCCTATTCAGGAGGACTGATTGCGTGTGCTCTATGGAGAAACGCTCATGTCACCTGAAGAAATTGCCCGCATCAGGGCGCATCCCGCCTACCAGGAACTGGTTCGCAAGAGAACCTCGTTTGGCGTCATCCTGTCGATCATCATGTTGGTGATCTATTTCGGATTCGTGCTGCTGGTGGCGTTCAACAAGCAGCTCCTCGCGACCCCGATCGCCGCTGGCGCTGTCACAACCGTCGGCATTCCGCTGGGTCTGTTCGTGATCGTCTCCGCCTTCATCCTGACCGGCATCTACGTGCGCCGCGCCAACAGCGAGTTCGATGCGCTAACGCGTCGGATCACCGAGGAGGTCTGACCCATGAATCGCATTGTCAAAACAGCTTCGGCCATATTCGCCTCCACGGTCGCCATGACCAGTGGCGCAATGGCCGCCGGCGCCATCGAAGGCGGTGGCAAGCAGGCGCTCAACGTCGAAGCCATTGTGATGTTCGCGTTGTTCGTGCTGTTCACGCTTGGCATTACCAAGTGGGCGGCCAGCCGCAATAAATCGGCTGCCGACTTCTACACCGCGGGCGGTGGCATCACCGGCTTCCAAAACGGTCTGGCGCTCGCCGGCGACTACATGTCGGCGGCATCCTTCCTCGGCATCTCGGGCCTCGTGTTCGCCTCCGGCTTCGATGGCCTCATCTACTCGGTGGGCTGGCTGGTCGGCTGGCCGATCATCCTGTTCCTGATTGCGGAGCGCCTGCGCAACCTCGGCAAGTACACCTTCGCCGACGTCGTCACGTTCCGCCTGCAACCGGTCCCGGTTCGCACCATGTCGGCGGTCGGCACGTTGACTGTCGTCGCGTTCTACCTGATCGCGCAGATGGTCGGCGCCGGCAAACTGATCGAGCTGCTGTTCGGTCTTGATTACCTCTATGCGGTGATCTCGGTCGGCCTCCTCATGATCGTCTACGTGGCGTTCGGCGGCATGACGGCCACCACCTGGGTGCAGATCATCAAGGCCTGCCTGCTG
>CAZLHQ010000263.1:0-2840 GCA_964559355.1 uncultured Hyphomicrobiaceae bacterium | reverse complement strand
AGCGGCGGCATGTTCATGATCGACAAGCACGGCTTGCCTGCCTTGGCCACCTGGGCCAGCAACTGCCGCACGCCCGGTGCTGCATACTGCGACTCCTGCATGGCAAGTGCGACGAGATCGAAGTGCGCCGGATCGACCGCGCTCGTCACCGCCGCCGTGATCCGCCCGGTCAGTGTCTTTGAATTGAACTCGAGAAGCCCGTCGCGTCCCTTGACCGGAATGCGAACGATGGCGCCGTCGCGGTTGATCGCCTCGGCCTCGTGCGGCAAGCAGACTAGTGTCACGTCATGCCCGGCCAGCGCCGCCTTGGTGCCCAGAAGCGAACCGTATGAGGCTCCAAGAATGAGAATGTTCAGTTTGCCGCCCATGACCGATCTTCTCCACCTAACCCTCCACCTGGATACTATACCCAGGAAGTCGGATTAGACTTTTGTACGATCACGCCGCACACCGCCAGCCTTCGCGATGCTTTTGCGAACGCGCAAATTGACGCGCTAAGTTATGTATACCAAATACAAAATTCCAAAAATCCCCCTCCCCGTAACATTCGGGAAGGGGGACGATTGCTGACTTGATCTCTCAAAATCGAACCTGCTCTGTGTCAGCAGCCGTAGCCGCGCCGCATGCACTCGCGCATCTTTTCGCGCAGGTCTTCCTTCCAATCGCGCGCATCCTCACGGCCGGCCTTGGAGCCATCGCGGCGGCCAGACCTCCAGCCCTGCTCATAGCCATCGCGGTAGCCATCCTTGTAGCCGCGAATATAGCGCTCGCTGACAACGGAGGCTTTGGCCGAACGACTGTAGGCATTGCCGCCACGCAGCAGCTCGTCGAAATAGGACTTCTTGTAAGCGTTCTTGAAAGCGTCGGTGTAGCCGTGCTGGCGGCCGACTCTTTTGCCATCGGCATAGCCCTGCGCGTAGCTGTTGCTTGGGGCAGCTTCCGCGCGCCGAGCCGACAGCGGCGAAACCAGCATCATGACCGCGGCGAGCAGCGGTATCAATAACAATGCAAGCGAACCAGAATGGGGTTGGGTTAGGGTGCGAGTCTGGAACATCAATCATCTCCGCGAAGGAAGGTTCAACATTCTCCCTTCACGATGACTCGTACCGACTGAATTTGATTTGAATGCCATATTCACCCAGCATTCATGGCCGGCACTTGCGCGGTCTGCGGTAAGGTCGGGCGTGGCGAGTGGATGGTCCATGAACCGAAGCGCCCATCGGGTCGCCACATCCAGGAAAGTGTCGATAGCCCATGGCTTCAGCCCCATCGTCAGGTTCGCTTCCGCCATGGTCTTGGGTTTGGCCCGCCTTAGCCTGGCTCATTCTCGCTGCCGGCAGTCTCTATGCGATGCCAGCCTACGTTGCTGCCGGCGCGGCAGTCGTGCTGATGGCGACAGTGTTCGCAGCCGTTCACCACGCCGAAGTCGTGGCTCACCGCATTGGCGAGCCATTCGGCACGTTGGTTCTCGCAGTCGCCGTCACGATCATCGAAGTTGCGCTGATCGTATCGATGATGCTCGCAGATCCTCAAGCCAAGGCCGGCCTGGCTCGCGATACGGTGTTTTCCGCTGTGATGATCGTATGTAACGGCATCGTCGGCATCAGCCTGTTGGTCGGTGGTGTGCGTCACCACGTCCAAGGATTTCAGATCCAAGGTGCGAGCGCGGCACTCGCAGTGCTGGCCCCGTTGACGGTGCTGACGCTCGTCCTACCGAACTATACGCTGAGTTTTCCCGGTCCGGTCTTCAGCCCATCGCAGCTGGTATTTTCCAGTATCGTCTCGCTCACTCTCTACGGCGCCTTCATTTTCGTGCAAACCGTGCGGCATCGCGATTATTTTCTCCCCGAAGCCGACCATACGACCGCCGAGGAACACGCCGCACCGCCGACGCGACGCCAAGCTGCGATCAGTCTTGCACTTCTCATCGTATCGCTCATCGCCATCGTCGGTCTCGCCAAGCTGCTCTCAACGTTTGTCGAAGCCGGCATCTCGCGTCTCAACGCACCATCAGCCGCGGCCGGAATTTTCATCGCCGGATTGGTGCTGCTGCCCGAAGGTCTGGCTGCTGTGCGCGCGGCTCGCGCAAATCGACTTCAGAACAGCCTCAATCTGGCGCTTGGATCGGCGTTGGCGAGCATCGGCCTCACCATTCCAGTCGTCGCCGCGGTCAGTCTCGCCATCGGCTTACCGCTACAACTCGGGCTTGAACCTAAAGACCAGCTCCTGCTTTTTCTGACAATCGCGCTCGGTATCATCACGCTCGGCACCGGACGCACCACGGTCCTCCAGGGCATCGTCCATCTCGTCGTGTTCGCCGCGTTCGTATTCTTCGCTCTGGTGCCGTGACGTTTTGTTTCGCGCATGTTTTTCACGGCTTGACCGCTGCACACTTCGCCTCTCCATCCAACATGGGGAGAGGCGACAACCACAAGCGTCAATACAGAATCCGCAGTCCCTCACCTGCCTGCCGGCATCCTCTCCCGTCCCGGGAGAGGACCGATGATGGCGCGTGGTGGTTGCGCCACGACGTCCTTCTCCCTTGGGGAGAAGGTGCCCGAAGGGCGGATGAGGGGCCTTCTGCAAGGGCACGCGAGGCCCGCCATAACACGCCCCGACATCGCTACTGACCCATCGCTTGGCGCATGTTCTTCATGGCTCGACCGCTGCGCACCGGATGGCCCGATCAAGTCTGGCCATGGCGTAATGCGACAGCGATTTCCTGAACCGCGCTAGACACCACCCCTCACCCTCTGCACCAACCAGGCCACGTTCTCCGGCGGGGGCGGCGGGGTGATGCCGTGGCCGAGGTTGAAGATATGGCGGTGGCCCTTCATGGC
>CAZLHQ010000262.1:0-2921 GCA_964559355.1 uncultured Hyphomicrobiaceae bacterium | reverse complement strand
TCGCCGACGATCTGCAGCGTGGTGCCGACGACGGAGTAGTCGCCGGAGCTCCAGGCTGCCTGCTGGCGCCCCTTGATCATGCTGATGTCGTGCGCGGATGGAAGGAGGGTCGCGGTTGTCATTGCGTTTGGCTCTCTTTGCTCGACGTTGCAGGGTCTGCTGCTCTACTGTTCCAGAAGGTCGGCACGGTTTGCCGCCGTGCGAACAGGGATAGCCCTCGAGGCCCTGTCCCTCCATGTCCGGGATACCGCATCCATTTGCAGGGACGCCGGAAGATGAAATCGGCCGATTTCGACGTGCTGTATGAGGCCTTGCGAGCCTTACGTCTCGCCGGTTCCGTGTTTCTCAATGCCCGCTTTTCGGCGCCGTTCGGAGTCGTCAGTCCGCGCCAGTACGAGCCGAGCACTCCACTCGCACACCTTCGCCACATCAGCGTCTTCCACCTGATCGCTGCGGGCGACTGCACGATCGAGATCGCGACCGGAGAGTGCCGCGAGGTCAGCGCTGGTGACGTGCTGCTGCTGCCGTTCGCCGATGCCCACAAGTTCTGGCGTGGAGATTTCGTTGATATGGCCTTCGGGCCGGACATCATGAAGCCGAGTCCCGTCACCGGGTTGTGGACCGTCGAACATGGCGGGGGCGGCGAGACCACGCGCATGGTGTGCGGGTTCATCGAGTCGGCCGAGTTCGTATTTGCTCCGGTGTTCCGCTCGCTGCCGCCGCTCGTGGTCGATCGCACTGGCGACGACAAGGTGTGCGCAGTCATTGCCGGCACGGTCCACGAGATCCTTAAGCTGGCCGATGCGGCGACGCCGGGCACGGAGCTGATGCTCGGCCGCCTCATGGAGCTGCTGTTCGTCGAAGTCATCCGCCACCACGTCGCGCAGGCTCCACCGAACGCCACAGGATGGTTCGCCGCCGTCAGGGATCCGCTGCTGGGCCGGGCGCTTCAGCTACTTCACGCCGACCCAATCCATCGCTGGACGGTCGAAGAGCTCGCACGCGAGGCCGCCACCTCGCGCACCGTGCTCGCTGAGCGCTTCAATGCCGTGTTGGGACAGGCGCCCATCGAGTACCTGACAAACTGGCGCATGCAGCTCGCCGCGGACCGCTTGCGCAGCGGCGCGGAAAGCGTCGCGGTGATCGCGGCAGATGTGGGCTACGAATCCGAGGCTTCATTCAATCGCGCCTTCAAGCGCGTCACCGGTGTGACGCCGGGGATGTGGCGCAATGGCGACTGATTGCTAGACCTTCTCGCGGCTCAGTGGCCGCTCCCAGCGGGAGCAGAAGGGCGCATCAACCAAAATTCAATCATGCCCACTTCAGCAATGGGTCACAACCGCGTGTTCTGCCCTCACCGCCGCTTCAGCAAAAACACCGCCTTCTCGCCGAGCAGGTTCTGCAGCCAGATCGATTGCTTGATGCCAAGCCGTTTGCCGCGGGCGTTGAAGGAGAAGGCGTCCTCAACCTCGGCATCGACGACCTTCACGAGATCGGCGAAGTCGCGGATCGTGCACAGATGCGCGTTGGGCGTGTCGTACCAGGTCTCCGGCAAATTGTCGGTGACCGGCATGCGCCCGCCGATCAGCAGCCCGCCGCGCACGCGCCAGTGGCCGAAGTTGGGAAACGAGACGATCGCCCGGCGGCCGATGCGCAGCAGGTTTTCCAGCACGGCCTTGGGATGGCGGGTCGCCTGGATCGTCAGGCTCAAAATTGAATAGTCGAAGGCGTCGTCGGGATAGTCGGCCAGATCGCGGTCGGCATCCCCCTGGATGACGGAGAGGCCACGCGCCACGCAGGCATTGACGCGCTCGCGTGACAGCTCGATGCCGCGCGCGTCGACGGCCTTGTCGTGCGCCAGCAGGTCGAGCAGCGCGCCATCGCCGCAGCCCACATCGATGACGCGCGAGCCCGTCGCCACCATTTCGGCGATCAGGAGATGGTCGGGGCGCAGGGTCGAAAGGGTGCTGTGATGTGGGGCGCCGATGCGGTCAGACATGGATTTCCCCTTTCCCCCGATGTTCATTCCCGGCCCGTGCGACGATCGCGATTTCCTCTCCGCCTGGGGAGAGCAGGGTGAGGGGTGATTTCTTGGTTGCCACCCGTGTTGCTCTCCCCCTCACCCGGCGCGGAGCGGACGTTGCCGTACACTTGCACCGCTTTTGCCGCGCCGGCCGCTCCCCGAGGGGATAGGCAGAGCACATGTCGTTCCCGCTCATGTGTTGAGCCCCCGGTGATGGGCCGCCGCGTTGATGAAGCCTTCGACAGTCGCGAAGAACTCCGGCTCTTCCAGCAGGAAAGCATCGTGCCCCTTGTTGGAGTCGATCTCCACGAACGAGACGTTGGCGGCCACCGCGTTCAACGCCTGCACGATCTCGCGGCTTTCGCGTGTGGGATAGAGCCAGTCGGAGGTGAAGGAGACGACGAGAAAGCGTGAGCGCGTTCCCTTGAAGGCGTTGGCCAGCACGTCGCCGTGCTCCGCGGCGATATCGAAATAGTCCATCGCACGGGTGATGTAGAGGTAGGAGTTGGCATCGAAGCGGTCGACGAACGTGGAGCCCTGATGCCTCAGATAGCTCTCCACCTGGAAGTCGGCGTCGAAGGAGAACGTGCGGGCAGCGCGGTTCTGCAGATTGCGGCCGAACTTCTGATGCAGCGCATCTTCGGAAAGGTAGGTGATGTGGGCCGCCATCCGCGCCACACCAAGCCCCTTCTCGGGCACCTTGCCAGCGCTGTGATAATCACCGCGACACCAGTCGGGATCGGCCATCACTGCCTGGCGGCCGACTTCGTGAAAGGCGATGTTCTGCGATGAGTGGCGCGCAGCCGTCGCGATCGGCATGACTGCAAAGCAGCGCTCCTTGTGCCGGATCGCCCAGTCGAGAACCTGCATGCCGCCCATCGAGCCGCCGATGACGGCG
>CAZLHQ010000261.1:0-3062 GCA_964559355.1 uncultured Hyphomicrobiaceae bacterium | reverse complement strand
CTCAAGATGCAGACGGCCGGGCGGCGAGGGTTTTCACACAGCCCGGGCCCGTAACGCCGATGAGAATGGAAGCAGTCTCGGCGGCAAAGCTGCCAGTCGTGCCCATCGCGACCGCAGACCGGCTTTGCTGCGGCGCAGCCTGTTGTCGCCATGATGCCGAGCACTCTTGCAACACAGTGTTGAGCGCCGGCACCGAGTCCGGTCGGGGTCACGAGCGGTCGTGACTTGGCCCGCAACTGCTCTATAAGGTGCCGGCACTTGCCGCGCGCCGGAGACCTGTTCCTTGACCTCCCCCCTCACCTCCGCTGCCCTCTCAGCAATCCCTGGCATCGCCCACGGCTTCTTTGGCAGGGAGGGCGGTGTCTCCGACGGGCTCTACGCCGCGCTCAACTGCGGGCTCGGGTCTGAGGACGACCGCGCACGGGTGATGGAAAACCGCCGCCGTGTCGCCGCCGCGCTCGGCATGCCTGACGCACCCGTCGTGACGCTCTACCAGACGCATTCGGCGACCGCCCGCATCGTCAGCGGGCCGCAGAATCCCTCGGACCTGCCCAAGGCCGACGCCGTCGTTACCGCAACCCCAGGCGTCATTGTCGGCGCTCTGGCTGCTGATTGCTGCCCGGTGCTTTTTGCCGACCCTGAGGCCAAGGTGGTCGCCGCAGCGCACGCCGGCTGGCGCGGTGCGGTCGGCGGCATCTTGGATGCGACCGTCGCCACCATGCAGGAGGCCGGAGCTCGGCGCGAACGGATCATCGCCGCCATCGGCCCGTGTATCGGCCCTCGAGCCTATGAGGTCGGTCCCGAATTCGAGGCCGAGGTGGTGACACTCAATGCCGCCAACGCGCGCTTCTTCTCACGCCATACACAAGGCGCGCGCCCCCATTTCGACCTGCCGGGCTACGTGCTGGCGCGGCTCGGCGGCCTGGGGCTCGGCCACGTCGAGAGCGCCACGCGCTGCACCTACGAGAACGAATCGGAATTCTTCAGCTACCGCCGCTCCTGCCACCGAAAAGAGCCCGACTACGGCCGTCAAATCTCCGCCATCCTCGTGGCTTAGGTGCACAATCCACAGGGATGTTGGTATTGAACCCCGTTGTAGGTGGCATAATCGAGGACGGCGCCAGCGAAAGGGTGGACATCGCGCTTGCCGGCTGGCTAATTCGTGGGCGGGTGCGTACCGGTTTTCGAGGGAGCAATTGGCCGCAGGGTAAGTATGCCGGCCGCCGGATCAAACAGCGGGTCATGATAAGGGGGGCGTCGTCGTGACGACCATTTATGCTGCTGCTGCGGTGCGTCGGGCAGTCAAATCGTTCGCACTTGCCGGTGCCGTTGCTGTTCTGGGTCTCGGCCTTGCCGGCTGCGAAACCAGCTCGAGCCTGCTGGGCTCGGCCGATTCCAATACGCCGCCGACGCAGGTAGCGAACACCGCGCCGCCAGCGCAATCGAGCGCGCGGCTCGCCGTGGCGCCGGTCATCGGTGCGCCCGACAATGTCGCCAAACAGCTACAGGCCAGCCTCAGTGGCGCCTTGCAGAAACAGAAGGTCACGGTAGCGCAGAACGCGACCGACAAGGCCGACTACACGTTGCGCGGCTATGTCGTCTCCGCGCGCGAAAAGGCTGGCGTGAAGGTCTCCTATATTTGGGATGTGACCGATCCGGCTGGACAGCGCCTCAACCGCATCACGGGTGAGGAAGTCGTCGCCGGCGCAGCCCAGCGCGATCCTTGGCAGGCGATTACCCCGCCGCTGATCGAAACCATCTCGAACAAGGCCGCCGGCCAAGTCGTGACATGGCTATCGTCGCAAAAGCCGGCGTCCTCCGGTGGCCCCGCAGCCGGCGCCACGCCGGTCGCCGCCGCACCGGCCGCTGGCGCCTCGACGAAGACCGCTGCAGCAGCCGCGCCGCCGGCCGGCCCCACCACCGGCAGCATTGGCCGCGATGGGCCCTCGACCACCTTCGTGCCCAACGTGACCGGCGCACCTGGAGATGGCCGCATTTCGTTGACCAGCGCCCTGCAACGCGAATTGTCGAAGAACGGCGTTTCGCTTGCCAACGCGGCTGGCAATTCCTACCGCGTCGAAGGCGTGGTCGAGGTCGGTCAGACCAAGGACGGCAAGCAGCCGATCAAGATCGACTGGCACGTCAAGGACGCGGCCGGCAAGTCGGTCGGCACGGTCTCGCAGAAGAACGAGATTGCGGCCGGCGCGCTCGATGGCGCCTGGGGTGCAACTGCGGATGCCGCCGCGGCTGCCGCCGCCCAGGGCATTCTCAAGCTGCTGCCAAAGACCAACTGATCGCCAGCGCGCCGGAACACGCCGCAAGATCGTTCAGTCCGCTGATCGGCTTTCGATGGCACGCCGCGTAGCGAACCGGAAACCTCTCGACAGCCAATTGGGCTCGGGCCGTTTACACGCCCGGGCCCAATTGCTAGACACCGCGTCATATAACTGTCGCGGAGCCGGTCGATGCCCTTTGACGCGCGTGGAGATGGCAAGGGCGCCGGCCTGGGCGTCAAGCTGGTCGCAGGCAATTCCAACCGGCCGCTCGCCGAGGCGATTGCCGCTTACCTGAAGATCCCGCTTGCCAAGAGCCAGGTGAAGCGCTTCGCCGACATGGAGATCTTCGTCGAAATCCAGGAAAACGTGCGCGGCCAGGACGTGTTCGTCCTGCAATCGACCTCGTTTCCCGCCAACGACAACCTGATGGAGCTGCTGATCCTGATCGATGCGCTGAAGCGCTCCTCGGCGCGCCGCATCACTGCTGTCGTACCCTATTACGGATACGCCCGCCAGGACCGCAAGCCGGGCCCGCGCACGCCGATCTCGGCCAAGCTGGTCGCCAACCTTATCGAGCGTGCCGGCGTCCATCGCCTGCTGACGCTCGATCTGCACGCTGGCCAGATCCAGGGCTTCTTCGACATCCCGACCGACAACCTGTTCGCCGCCCCGATCATCGCCCGCGACATTCACGAGCGCTTCCCCGAGAACAAGACCGTCGTCGTCTCGCCCGACGTCGGCGGCGTGGTCCGCGCCCGCGCGCTCGCCAAGCGCATCAACGCGCCG
>CAZLHQ010000260.1:0-3089 GCA_964559355.1 uncultured Hyphomicrobiaceae bacterium | reverse complement strand
CCAGCGCTTCGAGATAATGCGCCACCGCCATCAGGTTGGCCTCGGGCGGCAGCTTGTATTCGGGATGCCCCCAGTAGCCGTTGGCAAAGATGCCAAGCTGGCCTTGCTCGACGAACGTCTTCACCTTCTTTTGCACATCGGCGAAGTAGCCCGGCGAAGACGACGGCCAGCTCGAAATTGATTGCGCCAGCTCGCTGGTCGCCTTGGGATCGGCTCTCAGCGCGGAGACGACATCGACCCAGTCGAGCGCATGCAAATGATAGAAGTGCATCACGTGATCGTGCACGTACTGCGCCGCGATCATGAGATTGCGGATCAGCTGTGCGTTCTTCGGGATCGAATATTTCAACGCATCCTCGACGGCGCGCACCGAGGCGATGCCGTGCACCAGGGTGCAGACGCCGCAGATGCGCTGAGCGAACGCCCAGGCATCGCGCGGGTCGCGGCCTTTGAGGATGATCTCGATCCCTCGCACCATGGTGCCCGAGCTGTAGGCCGCCTCGATGGCGCCCTTGTCGCTCGTTTTCGCTTCAATGCGAAGATGCCCTTCGATACGTGTGATGGGATCGACGACGACGCGCTTCTGCATCAGAAAGCTCCTGCTCAATCGATCATGTTGTCGGCAACGAGTTCGAGAAGGCTTTCGACCTTACGATCCCATTTGTATTTGTTGGCGCCGAGGTTGAGCGTGATCCGGCACTGCCCGCAGGCGGTGACGAAACGGTCGGCATCGGCATCCTCGACCTGGCGCCGCTTCAATTCGAAGGCGCGATAGCGGATCGGGTCGGCGCGCTTGTTGGAGACGACACCGCCGCCGCCGCCGCAACACCAGCCGACGGTGCCGGCGTCCGCCAGTTCCTTGAGATCGAGGCCCAACGCCTTCATGACGTTGCGAGGTGCTGCCAGCACACCGCCACGTCGCACGAGCTGGCAAGGATCATGCAGCGAAGCGGATTGGTTGATCTGCTTGAGCTTCAACTTGCCGCTCGCCACCGCCTCATCGAGGAATTCCGTCATATGGATGACGCGCACGGGAACCTTGTCGCCGTACCAGCGCGCCGACTCCCAGCGAGCCGCACCATAGGCATGGCCGCATTCCGGCAGGATCAACGTATGTGCGCCGATCTTCACCGCGGTGTCGATCATCTGCCGCGTCAGCTTTTCCTGCAGATCGATATCGCCGTTGAGATAGCCGATGTTGGAGGCCTCGAAGCCCTGGCTGTGATAGGTCCAGTCGTATCCGACCTTGTTGAGAATCTTGGCGGCATCGGCGAGCGCCTTGGTGTGCTCGGTCAACTCGGCGGGCGCACAGGTCAGCAAGTAGTCGGCATGCGACTTGTCGATCTGCATCTCGACGCCGTGCGTTTCGCCGGCCTCGCGCACGATGTCGGCGAAGTCCTCCGCGGGAGTTGCCGGGCTGCCCCATAGCTTGGTGGTGCGGTCCATGAGCTCTAGGCGGTCGGGAATGAGGCCCGCGGCAAACATGCCGTGGCGCGACTGCTTGACGAGATCAGCGATGTCGATGCCCATCGGGCAGGCCAGCGTGCAACGGCCACACAGCGTGCAGCTGTCGAAAATCAGCTCCTGCCATTCTTCCAGCTCTTCGATCGTCACGCTTGGTGTAAGCCCGAGGAAGCGGAATAGGGGCGCGAATGGTCCGACGTGACGGTTATAGGCCTGCTCGAGCGGACGCAGCTTGCGAATGGGCGTATATTTCGGATCGCCGGTCGCCACGAAGAAGTGACAGGCGTTCGCGCACATCCCGCAGCGGACGCAAGCTTCGAGCTGCACCGCATTGGACATGGCGATGTCGCGGACGAACGCCTGCATGGCCAGATCGCGCCGGCGGGCATCCTTCGCCTCGTTCTGAGCGTCGAAGGCAACGCCGCTGGTGGTTGTCTTCGCGGTCATACTTCAGCCCCCCTCTGCTTGAAGCGGATACCCGTCGTGCCGCGCGATAGAACGAACAGGAATGCGTGCATGAGCTTGCCGAACGGGAACCAGACCAGGAACGCGCACACGGTCAGGATGTGTACGGCCAGCAGGGTCTCGTAGCGCGCGCCGATGTGGGCTACCGCGGCGATGCCTGTCACCACGGGCAGGAACGTCAATGCCCAACTGACATAGTCGTCGACGCGCGAGATCAGCCGCTGCACGGGGTTGGTCAGGCGATGTGCCAGGGAGGCGAGCAGTGAAGCGGCTGTGACGACGGCGATGGCCAGCACCAAGTTGCTTGGCAGCGCCGGCCACGAGATCCCGATCAGGGATTTCACAAACAGCACATGAGGCGCGAACAGCAGCACAGAAATGGCAAGACCGATGTGGAAGACGTAGCCGTTCAAGACCGAGAACAGCGACGATTTGAGGAACGTCTTGTGCGGCCACAACTTGGCGACGATGCCGGAGGCCGCCGCTGCCAGGGTCGAAGGAGCGCCGGGCCGTGCTGCGGCATCCATGCGGCGCCGCTCGAGCATCAAAACGCCGACGAGCCGCCACAAGGTGCCAAGCAGGAAGATCGCAATCGAGATGCTGAGCGCGGGACCGCGCGCGAACTGGAGAAGCTCCATCGCCTTACCCCTTTTCCTTGCCCGCCGAGCGGTCGAGCGCTTCGACCTCGGCGAGATAGCGTTGCTGATGCCGGCGTGCGATCCAGGCTGCGGCGCCACCCGCAACGGCACCGGCGACGGCTGCCGCGCCGATGACCGGCGCTGAAATGCCGGCGTGCGCTGCCAGTGGCTTGTAGAAGCCACCCTGGTCCCAGAAGTGCGGTTCGGAGCAGCCAAGGCAGCCGTGGCCGGACTGTATCGGGAACGAAGCGCCGCCATTCCACTTCAGCGTAGCGCAGGCGTTGTAGGCGATGGGCCCCTTGCAGCCGACCTTGTAGAGACAGTAGCCCTTGCGCGCACCTTCGTCGTCGAAGCTTTCCGCAAACAGTCCCTTGTCGTAGAACGGACGCCGGTAGCAGCGATCATGGATGGTCTCACCAAAGAACGCCTTCGGGCGTCCCAGGTGATCGAGTTCGGGCAATTTGCCAAACGAGAGGATGTAGGCGAGCGTGCCGGTCATCGCCTCGGGGATCGGCGGGCAGC
>CAZLHQ010000259.1:0-3110 GCA_964559355.1 uncultured Hyphomicrobiaceae bacterium | reverse complement strand
GAGAACGTGAACAGCACGCCACACAAGAAGAACTCCTCGTTCTTGTAGAGCGCGTAGATGATGGTCGCGATCGAATGCTCGTTGGTCCACACGTAGATCGTGGTGAAACGGATGACCGGCAGGATCACACCCAGCACGAAGAACACTGTCGCCAGGATGATGATGAACGACAGCACGAAGTTGCGCACCACCGACAGCCTGCCGGAGGCCGGCTGCGGCAGTGGCACGGCTTGGTCGAGCTTGGGGATGCGCTCGTCCCCGCGCAGCCAGGCATAGGAGAGGATCATCAGCACCACGGCGGCGGTGAAGAAGTAGACGCCATAAAGGCTCGCCGCGTCATAGACGCCCTGGCTCTTGATGAAGAAGATCGTCAACGCCAGCACCAGCACGTCGTGCATCGACCATTTGCCGAGCCACTCGAGGCGCTTCAGGCGTCGTGATTGGCGCGCGATCTCGCTCTGCGGCAACGTCGAGACCAGCAGCAGATAAAGCAGCTTCATGACCGGAAAAACGATCGAGAACAGCGCCACCGTGATGCCGAGGAAATGCTGGCCATCACGAATCAAGACGTTGACCGTGGAGAGCAGGGAATGCTCGGTCGACCAGAACACGTACTTGGTGAGCTTGATGATCGGCAAGCTGACGCCCAACGCCAAACAGACGCTGGCGCCGATGATGGCAAAGCTCAACAAGAAGCGCCGCCCGCCAAGCTTCATATGTGCGGTCTGCCCCGGTGGTAAGCGCGCCCGCCACAGGTGGCAGGACGGTGTGCCCGCATGAAAAACGGGACCTCGGCAATGGCCGACGTCCCGTTGATCTTAATACGCTCCGACGCTGCTAGGCGAGGCTGCTTTCGCCGATCGCTTCAAGCGTTGAGCTTGGATTTATCGAATGCAACGCCCTTCTCAGCGAGCAGCTGCTGCAACTCACCGGCCTGGAACATCTCGCGAACGATGTCGGAGCCGCCCACGAACTGGCCTTTGACGTAAAGCTGCGGGATGGTCGGCCAGTTGGTAAAGCTCTTGATACCTTCGCGGACGGCCGTGTCTTCCAGGACGTTGATGTCCTTGTAGCCGACGCCGAGATAGCCCAGAATCTGCGCCACCTGCCCGGAGAAGCCGCACTGCGGGAAATTCTTCGAGCCTTTCATGAACAAGACGACGTCGTTGCCGTCGATCTCCTTTTGGATCCAGGCGTGGGTCTCCTGCTGGCTCATAGTGTGTCCTTCCTCGCATTGTGGCCTTCGCGTATCGCGAATTGATCGGCCATATTCTTTCGGGAACATGGGATCTGCGGTGCGGCCGTGTCAATGACACGCAGAAAATATGGGATTTCTAATAGTCGTTCATCGTCAGAGACGGGCACGCGACGCATCATTTCAAGCGCCGTCAGGCACCGCTGTGGTGAGCGCCAGCGCATGCAGAACCCCGCCCATGCGACCGCCGAGCGCGTCATAGACCATCTGGTGCTGTTGCACGCGGCTCTTGCCCTTGAAGCTTGCGGAGACGACGTGGGCCGCCCAGTGATCGTTGTCGCCGGCGAGATCCTTGAGCTCGATGTGGGCATCGGGAATCTTGGCCTTGATCATAGTCTCGATCTCGGTGGCACTCATCGGCATGCAGGGCGTCTCCGGGGCTGCGCCTGGGTTCAGGCGTTCTTCAGGTGTTCGCGCATCCTTGCAGGCTTGGCAGGCGCCGGCAAGACGGCCCCACCTGCGGCATGACCGCCAGTTTTGCCCTTGAATTTGGTGGCAGCATTCCAATCTTTCATAGACGTGTCGCTGCAACGCTCGCATAGCGCAAGGAAGCGGCATGCTCCCAGTTGGTCCGGACTGCGGGCAATAGCACGCGTAATAGCAAACGCTGTGCCGGCAAGAAGGATTCGAGATCAGAACTCGAACCAAACCACAAAGGAGATTTCAGATGAAACATCTCGTTCTGACTGCCGCCCTCGTCACGGCGATCGGCGCAGCAATGCCTGTCGTTTTCTCGACAACGGCCTCAGCCAATGAAGTCGCAGGCCGCCCGGCGCTGCCCACCACGTCGACGGAAGATCTCATCAAGATGCGGGCAACCTGGGGCACGGCACCCTCGAAATGAGTGCAGCAACGCGCCGCGGTTTCGACTTGATGGCTCGGCCTTGATGGCGGGAGCTGCGTCGATGACAGCGCGAAACGATTCTTCGATTGGCCGTAAGCATCAGGGCCGGGGCGCAACGCTGCTCCGGCCCTTGTCGTATCCGATGCAGCATGGTGCATGCGGCAAGGAGCAATGTTCCACTCGTTTTCAATCGATCTAAATGCCGAGGCGGCGTTTGCCTTTTCGCAAGGCGCCGGCGCGGAGTTGGGGTCTAAAGCTCGCGCACTCACGAGTGGCATCGGCCGATGCTGATGGCGCGCGCAATGTCATGGCGTGGTCATGGCGCGTGGTCATGGCGTGCCCGGGGCGTCGACGACAAACATCCGTGACTTCGAGCACATAGAAGGAACATGAGCATGTCGAAATCAATGACCGCCGTCGCTTTGACGGCGCTGCTTGCCGTCATACCCGCGGCCGTACTCGCGCAAGGCGCGCAAACCCTCATCATGACTCCTGGCAAGGGCGTCAGCTTCTATATGGGGACCAAGCATGGCATCACCACGTTCCTGTCGGAGAGCGGGGCCTGCCAATTGACGGTGGCGATTGGCGACAATCCCGGCATGGACGGCATGAATCCCACCGCCTCGACGCGCTTTTCTGCGGCCGTAATGCCGGGCCGGCCAGCCAATCTGGAAACCACCGACGGGCATTCCTTGAAATTCACGTGCGATGCGGCGGCACAGGAGATGAAGCTCGAGATGCCGCCCGGGTTCAAACTGCAGTCGAAGTGACGGGCGCTGCTGCAGCAATCTTCAAATGCAAACGGCCGGAGCGAATGTGCTCCGGCCGTTTCAATTTGGAACTGTTGCACGTCGCTGCCACCATCACTTCACAGCGAGCAACTCGACGTCGAAGATCAGCGTCGCGTTGGGCGGGATGACGCCGCCGGCGCCGCGTGCGCCATAGCCCAGCTGCGGCGGGATGATGAGTGTGCGCTTGCCGCCGACCTTCATCGAGCCGACGCCCTCGTCC
>CAZLHQ010000258.1:0-3172 GCA_964559355.1 uncultured Hyphomicrobiaceae bacterium | reverse complement strand
CACGCCCTTCTTGCGCAGCATCTGCGTCACGGTGAGCACGAGGTCGGTGGCGGTGACGCCCTCCGGCAGTCGGCCGTTGAGCTTGAAGCCGATCACCTCGGGGATCAGCATCGACTGCGGCTGGCCGAGCATGGCGGCTTCCGCCTCGATGCCGCCGACGCCCCAGCCGAGCACGGCGAGGCCGTTGACCATGGTGGTATGGCTGTCGGTGCCGACAAGGGTATCGGGATAGGCGATGGTGGAGCCGTCTTCCATCTCGTTGGTCCACACCGTCTGTGCGAGATATTCGGTGTTGACCTGATGGCAGATGCCGGTGCCCGGCGGCACGACGCGGAAATTCGCGAAGGCGCCCTGGCCCCATTTCAAGAAATTATAGCGCTCGCCATTGCGGCTGTACTCGAGGTCGACGTTGTCGGCCAGTGCTTTGGGCGTGCCGTACTCATCGACGATCACCGAGTGGTCGATGACGAGATCGACGGGCGCCAGCGGATTGATCTTCTTCGGGTCGCCGCCAAGCGTGTTCATGCCGTCGCGCATCGCCGCCAGATCGACCACGGCGGGAACGCCGGTGAAGTCCTGCATCAGCACGCGCGCCGGGCGGAAACCGATCTCCTTGCCAGCCTTGCCCTTGTCGTCGAGCCATTTGGAGACGTTGACGATGTCGTCCTTCGTCACCGTGCGGCCGTCCTCGTGACGCAGCAGGTTCTCGAGCAGCACCTTCATGGAGAACGGCAGCTTCGAGACGCCGGCGAGGCCATTCTTCTCGGCCTCGGGTAGCGAGTAGTAGACATAGTTCTTGCCGCCGACTTGAAGCGTCTTGCGGCACTTGAAGCTGTCGAGGGAGTTGGGGGTTTTGGCGCTCACGGTTAGGTCTCCGAGGCAGATGGGGTTGAGTGAGGCATCGGGGCGAGGGCAATCGTTGCGGCATGCGAAAAAGCACATGCGCGCCCGTTGCTCGTCGTCCCGCATCCTCGCCGCGCCGCCGGTGTGCCGGCGGAAGGGTCTTAACTCTCTGGCCGGGTTTGGCTCTCACAGCCGTTCCGGCCAGGACTGCCCCGTTTTTTGCGCTGGCGTGATAGGGAGCGGGACACTTATATAGCCCGGTCGCCGGGACGGCCACTAAACTTCCGGCTTGTGACGGGCGCTTTGGTCGGCAGGGCCGGGCGGCGCGTCGCCAAGAGCAACCTCAGGACAGCTTAGCATCTGGTCGCCCGTGCAGCTTCACACCAAAGACCTCGTCGTCGCGCGTGGCGGGCGCCGGATTATCGATGGGCTGACATTCAGCGTCGGCTCGGGCGAGGCCTTGTTGCTGACCGGGAGAAACGGCTCGGGCAAAACCACGCTGATCCGCACGCTGGCCGGTTTTCTGGCCCCGGCCGCGGGTTCGATCGAGCTTCAAGGTTTCGACAGCGAGCGCGATTTCCGCGAAGCCTGTCACTATGTCGGCCACCTCGATGCCAACAAGGCGAGCCTGACGGTCGTTGAAAATCTGCGTTTCTGGCAGAGCTATCTCGGCGAAGGCAGTCATGACGGGCCGGCGGGCGGTGGGGCAGGCGAGGTGGTGTGGACCGCACTTGAACGGCTGGAGCTGGCGTCGCTTGCCGACATTCCGGCCGGTTATCTTTCCGCCGGTCAGAAGCGGCGGCTGGGGCTTGCCCGGTTGATGGTGGCCCACCGTCCGGTCTGGCTGCTCGACGAGCCGACCGTTTCGCTCGACGCGCAATCGACCGCGCTGCTGGCCGGCATTATCTCCGCTCACGTCGCTGCGGGCGGCATCGCTGTGGCGGCTACGCACTTGCCGCTCGGCCTTGCGACATCGCGCGAGCTGCGGCTTGGCGAGCGGACGGGGAGCGCCACGGCATGAGCGGTTTCTGGGTCTTGCTGAAGCGCGATCTGCTGCTGGCGCTGCGCGAGGGCGGCGCGCTCGGCACTGCGCTGGGCTTTTACCTTATCGTCGTCACTTTGATGCCGCTCGGGCTCGGCCCCGATCTCAATTTGTTGACGCGCATCGCGTCCGGCGTCCTGTGGGTGGCGCTGCTGCTGGCGGCGTTGCTGTCGCTGCCGCGCATTTTCGAGGCTGACCATGACGACGGCTCGCTCGATGTTTTGGCGCTGGGCGGCCTGCCGATGGAATTCGTCGCTGCATCCAAGGCATTGGCGCACTGGATTTCGACCGGCATTCCGTTGGCCTTGATGGCGCCGGTTCTCGGCATCCTGTTGAACCTGGAAGCGCGCGCTTATCCGCTCGTCATCGCCACCATGCTGGCGGGCACGCCGGCGATCAGTTTTCTCGGCGCCATCGGCGCGGCTCTGACGCTAAAGGCGCGGCGTGGCGGCCTTCTTCTCGCCTTGCTGGTATTGCCGCTGTATGTGCCGACGCTGATTTTCGGCATCACGGCAATCAGCTCGGCGCTGATGTCGCCGGAAGGATTTCAGGCGTCGTTCCTGATCCTGACGGCGATCTCTCTGGTGTCGATGGTGCTGGGCCCATTTGCTGCGGCCGCTGCTCTGCGGCTACATATGCAATAGTTGAATTGGGTGGGCCCCGCGCGCCGCCGCGACCATCAGGGATTTGCGCTTTTTTCCGGGAAGACTTAGATCACCATTATGAGCACCGTCGCCCCCACCCAGACCTTGGCGCAACGCCTTGCCAACCCGACCCGCTTCATGGAGCTGTCGGGATGGATGCTTCCTGTCTTGTCCGTACTTTCCGCATTGGTCATCGCCTACGGCCTCTATCTGACATTCTTCGTGGCTCCGCCGGACTATCAACAAGGCGAGACGGTCAAGATCATGTTCATCCACGTACCCTCTGCCTGGCTCGGCATGATGGGCTACGCCATGATCGCCATCTCGAGCTTCGGGCTGTTGGTGTTCCGGCATCCGCTGGCCGACGTGTCGGCAAAGGCCGCAGCACCGATTGGAGCGGCGTTCACGCTGTTGGCGCTCGTCACCGGCTCGTTGTGGGGCAAGCCGATGTGGGGCACCTATTGGGTGTGGGACGCGCGGCTGACTTCCGTGTTGATCTTGTTCTTCCTTTATCTCGGGTTGATGGCGCTGCGCTCCTCGCTCGACGACGAACTGCTGGCCTCCAAGCAGACGGCTGTGCTGGGGCTGGTCGGTGTCGTCATCCTGCCGATCATCAAGTTCTCGGTCGATTGGTGGAATACGC
>CAZLHQ010000257.1:0-3265 GCA_964559355.1 uncultured Hyphomicrobiaceae bacterium | reverse complement strand
ACGGAACCCGCGCTGCCATTAGCGCTCCAACCGCGGCACAATTCCGCCCCTCCACGCCCTACATTATTTTCATGCTGGGCGAGTATGTCGCCATCTGCACCATGTGCGCGATGACCACCATCCTGTTTCTGGGAGGCTGGCTGCCGCCACTGGATGTGGCGCCGTTCAACTGGGTGCCGGGCATCTTCTGGTTCATCGGCAAGGCGACGTTGGTGTTCTTCATGTTCGCCATGGTGAAGGCGATGGTGCCGCGCTACCGCTACGACCAGTTGATGCGGCTCGGCTGGAAGGTGTTCCTGCCACTGTCGCTGCTGATGGTCATCGCGGTTGCCGCCGTGCTGCATTTCGGGGGGCTCGCATGACGCCTCAGATGATCGGGTTGCTGGCGGGAGCTGCGTTAGCGCTCATCAATTTAGGCATCTTGCGCCAGGTCGCTGCGCGCATGGAAGGCGGCATGCCGACGCCCGAGCAGCGGCGTTCGGCCGGCATGCTGCGCGTTGTCGGCTATGCCGATCTGATCGTGTTCCCGCTGCTCGGCTACTATGTCGTGCCGATGGTCATGAAATGAGGACGGAGACGACCCGATGAGCATGGCAACCGGCATCAAATCGCTGTTCCTGACGGAGTTCGTCTCGGCGTTCTTCCTGACCATGCGCTACTTCTTCGCGCCCAAGGCGACGCTGAACTATCCCTTCGAGAAGGGGCCGCTCTCGCCCCGCTTCCGCGGCGAGCATGCGTTGCGCCGTTATCCCAACGGTGAAGAGCGCTGCATTGCCTGCAAACTGTGCGAGGCGATCTGCCCGGCACAAGCGATCACCATCGAGGCCGGCCCGCGCCGCAACGACGGCACGCGCCGCACCACGCGTTACGATATCGACATGACCAAGTGCATCTATTGCGGCTTGTGCCAGGAGGCATGCCCGGTGGATGCCATCGTCGAGGGGCCGAATTTCGAGTTTGCCACCGAGACGCGCGAGGAACTTTTCTACGACAAGGAGAAGCTGCTCGCGAACGGCGACCGTTGGGAACGCGAGATCGCGCAAAACATCGCGCTCGACGCGAAGTACAGGTGAGGGGCGCGCAATGACGGTGACAGCCTTCTTCTTCTATTTGTTCGCGATCGGCGCGGTGACCTCGGGTCTGCTGGTGATCACGGCGCGCAACCCCGTGCATGCGGTGCTCTATCTGATCGTCACGTTCTTCAACGCGGCCGGTCTGTTCGTACTGCTCGGCGCGGAGTTCCTGGCGATGCTGCTGGTGATCGTCTACGTCGGTGCGGTGGCGGTACTGTTCTTGTTCGTCGTCATGATGCTCGACGTCGATTTCGCCGAGCTGCGTGCCGGGTTTATCAAGAACGCCCCGATCGGCATGCTGGTCGGCGGTGTCGTACTGGCCGAGCTGATCGCGCTGTTCGCCGTCTACGGCTTCGATCTGGGCGTCGGCAAGCAATTGGCAGCGGCCGCGCCCACGCCCGGCTCCGACATTTCCAACACCAAGGCGCTCGGCCTGTTGATCTACACCAAGTACGTCTACTTTTTCCAAGGTGCAGGTCTTGTTCTTCTGGTGGCCATGATCGGTGCCATCGTGCTCACCCTGCGCCACAAGGAAGGGATCAAGCGGCAGTCGATCTCGGCACAGGTCAATCGCACGCCGGCAACCTCCGTCGAAGTGGTCAAGGTGGCGCCCGGACAGGCGATCGTCCCATCTGCGGAGGCACACCGGTGATGGTTGAAGCGCGCGAGCGCCCACCGCATGTCGAGGACGAGGACGCGATGGCCGGCGCCATGGCGGTGGTGCCGCGCGTGCTCGCCATCCTGGTCGCCGGATCGGCGCCAATGCTGGCGCTGGCGGTAGCAGGCCGGCTGAAGCTGCTCGACGTTGCGGCTGTTCCAGTCCCCGTCATGTTGGCGGTTTTGGCTCTGGCATGTCTCAGCTATCTCTTTGCCATGACGCGCGCATCGGGCTCGCAGCTTGCCGCCGCGGTTCTCGGCTTCGGCCTGCCACTGGTACTTTACTATTTTTCGAGCCGCGGCGGCCCCGGGGTCGTCGTCGCCGTGTTCGTGCTGATCACGGTGTGGATCGTCTCGATCATCGCCTCGGCCTCGTTCTCCACCCTGGGAGAGAAACAATGACGATTGGACTTGCGCATTTCCTCATCGTTGCCGCGTGCCTGTTCACGCTCGGCATCTTCGGCATCTTCCTCAACCGCAAGAACGTCATCGTCATCTTGATGTCGGTCGAGCTGATGCTGCTTGCCGTCAACATCAACCTGGTCGCCTTCTCCCATTACCTCGGCGATCTCGTCGGGCAGGTCTTTGCCTTGATGGTGCTGACCGTGGCGGCGGCCGAAGCAGCGATCGGCCTTGCGATCGTCGTCGTCTATTTCCGCAACCGCGGTTCGATCGCGGTGGAAGACATCAACATGATGAAGGGCTGAGAAGAGAGGGAGTTGGCAATAGCCAATAGGGACGTGACCGAAGGTGGCAACCATCCAGTCCTATCGCGATCTGCTCGTCTGGCAGCGGGCCATGGCGCTGGCTGCGGCTTGCTATCGGGAAACACGTACGTTTCCGCGCGAGGAGGCATTCGGGCTTACGGCTCAAATTCGTCGCGCGGCGGCTTCCATTCCAGCGAACATCGCAGAAGGTCATGGCCGCGAGAGTACTGGTGTCTACATACAATTCCTGCGGGTTGCACAAGGATCACTGAAAGAGCTGGAGACGCACATTTTGCTTTCAGTGGATGTCGGGTTTCTGGCGCAGGACGTATCAGATGGATTGCTCGGTACGTGCGAGGAAGTCGGCAAGATGCTGCGTTCGCTAATCCGCGCGCTTCAAAGGAAGGACACCTCGTGATGGGCCTACATCGAAATGCAGGGGTGTCCCAATTGGCTACTCCCTATTCCCTACTCCCTAAGCAGCGCGGGAGCGCGACTCCATGATCTACAACGCAATCGTCTTCCTGCCGCTGCTCGGCGCGATCATCGCGGGCTTCTGCGGCCGCGTCATCGGCGAGCGCCCGTCCGAGATCATCACCACCGGCTTCCTGTTGATCGCCGCGGTGCTTTCGTGGTTCGTCTTCTTCCAGGTCGGCTTCGGCCATGAGACCGCGCGTGTGCCCGTCATGCGCTGGATCACGTCGGGCGACCTCGACGTCGCGTGGTCACTGCGCATCGATACGCTGACGGCAGTGATGCTGGTGGTTGTCACCACGGTGTCCTCGCTCGTCCACGTCTATTCGATCGGCTACATGCACGAAGACGACA
>CAZLHQ010000256.1:0-3286 GCA_964559355.1 uncultured Hyphomicrobiaceae bacterium | reverse complement strand
GAGCCCGTCCTCAAGGAGACCTACGGCGTCATCATCTACCAGGAGCAGGTGATGCAGATCGCCCAGGTGATGGCGGGCTACTCGCTGGGACAAGCCGACCTTCTGCGCCGCGCCATGGGCAAGAAGGACAAGAACGAGATGGCGAAGCAGCAGGCGCTGTTCGTCGAAGGCGCGCTGAAGAACGGCGTCAAGAAGGACGATGCCGTCTACATCTTCGAGCTGGTCAACAAGTTCGCCGGCTATGGCTTCAACAAAAGCCATGCCGCAGCTTATGCACTGGTCAGCTATCACACCGCCTACATGAAGGCGAACTATCGCGAGGAGTTTCTTGCCGCCTCGATGACGCTCGACATGTCCAATACCGAAAAACTCGCCATGTTCGCCTCGGAAGCACGCCGCTCGGGCATCATGGTCAAGCCGCCGTGCATTAACCAGTCGGATGTCGATTTCCTGGCCGAGCCGGGCCGTGCCGACAAACCCGGCGCCATCCGCTATTCGCTCGCCGCATTGAAGAATATCGGCGCTGGTGCGGTGGCGACCATCGTCGAGGCGCGCGGCGAGAAGGGACCGTTTCGCTCGCTGGGAGACTTTGCGTCCCGCATCAATCCCAAGGCGCTCAACAAGCGCGCTATCGAGACCATGAGCAAGGCGGGCGCCTTCGATTGCGTGGAGGCCAACCGCGCCGCCGTGGCCGCCAATGCTGATGCGGTGATGGCTCTTGCCCAACGCACGGAGAGCGACACTGTGCTTGGCACCAGCGATCTGTTCGGTGGTGGAGGAGCAGGCGGGCCGCCGCAGATCGACCTCAAGCCGGCGCGTGCGTGGACGCCGATGGAGAAGCTGACGGCGGAGTTCGAAGCGGTCGGCTTTTATCTTTCGGGCCATCCGCTCGACCAGTACATGAGCCTGCTTTCCAAGCTCGGCATCCGCCGCTTTGTCGAGTTCGAGCAGGCAGCCGATTACGGCGCCAGTGCCGCCCGCCTCGCCGGCATCGTGGTGGCCGCGCGCGAGCGAAAATCGCAAAAGGGCAACAAGTTCGCCTTTGCCATGTTTTCCGATACCAGCGGCCAGTTCGAAGCTGTCATCTTTTCCGACACGCTCAATGCCTGCGGGCATCTTCTCAAACCCGGCACGCCGGTGGTGTTGTCGGTGGCCGCCGAGCGCGATGGCGATACCTTGAAGATGCGCGTGCAATCGCTTGAGGCGCTCGATGATGTGGCCGCAAGCGTGCAGCGCGGCGTCAAGCTGGTGCTCGATGCTGACATCATCACACGCCAGCGCAACTGGAAGGCGGAGATCGTCGAGCGCTTGAAGCCCAGGCCCGGTAACGGTCGCAAGGGTGGCGAGGTGCGGCTGGTGCTGCCATTGGCGGAGCGCGGTCGCGAACTGGAATTCGCGGTGCCTGGATCCTTCGACGTATCGCCGCAGCAGCTTGGCATCTTGTCGACGGTGCCGGGTGTGGTCGAGATCGTCGAGACGTAAGCCGGTGCGTGGCTCACCGCGTCGAGGCTACTTCAGGAAGCGGTCGTAAAGGCCCAGGGCAATCTCGATGGCGATCAGGATGATGATATACCACTCGAGCCGGTGGGACGTGCGCGTTGCCATCAGGTCGGTCATGGTATCGGATGTTTCCTGGATCACTTCCAGTTTGCGGCTGATGGCGCGGCTGCGGGCCGGCAGATCGTATTCATCGACCAGCTTGACCCATAGGCGCTCAAGTTCGGGATGATCCCACAACAAGTCGGGCTTGTCGTCGTGATCGACACGTCCGGCGAGCCGCTGCTGGATCGTCAGCGCCTCGCCGATCTGCTCCAGATAGATCGATTGCCGGCCCGATGGCAGACGGCGCTGCGACAGGCTTTGCGCGACAGGCGATATGCGATCGAAGGCGCGCGCTATGCGCCGCTCGTCGTAGGCCATGGAGACGCTCATGGCGAGAGCTTCGGCAACCAGCAGCAACCTGTTGTGATCGGTCGCGCGCAACTGAATATTGCCAGCCACTGTGAGCGGCTCGTCGGCATCGGGCCGCACGACAATGTGGGCTGTCTCGCTCTCGCGCTCACTCAGCGGCTGCTCGATGCGCGGCGCCAAGTTATCGATCAGCGCCTCTTCCTCTGGAGGCGTCATGCCGATGAAGACCGCCGCTCCGGTCTTGAACAACACCACGGTCCCGCCGGTCACGGTGCGGAACGCAAGCGGGTTCGACGAAAACGCGTCCTCGCGCTCGAGCCCCTTGACGTCGATGCGTTCTCCGAGCTGGAGCGCGCGAATGGTGATGGCGGGTTGGTCCATGTGTGTTGTATGGGGGCCGATGCTGTAACGGCGGTACGAAATTCGCGTTGTGTCCGCCAATGTGGTCTTGCGCGCATCCGGATTGATCCGACGACCGAAACCCGATCCACACGGCCTTTCCGCTCGGTCGTATCACACAACCTCGTCACAATCAGGGGATGGCCAAAAGCGCATTTCGTTCCGTTGAAATCGGGTCGGAGCACGCGAATTATTGGTTTATCGTATTTACTACGACCCACCGGCGGCCACTTGGTCGGAAAATGCTTGAGAAACGCCCGCAGTTTGGCCGCACTTGCGCTTCCCCTCGACTTCCGCCATAACCCCACCCATTCCACACGTGGCTCATGCGCCTGCCGGATTGAAAGCCCCGGCCGGCCGCTCCGGTGGGTGTTTGCGCTGATCAGGCGAATTCCTCGCCAGATCAATGCTTTCGCCTTCTCAGGGTCACGGAGGTTCAACCGGAAAAGAGGATACCGCGCATGTCGCTTCCGACATTCAACATGCGTCAGCTCTTGGAAGCTGGCGTTCACTTCGGCCATCAGTCGCACCGCTGGAACCCCAAGATGGCCTCGTTCATCTTTGGTGCGCGCAACAACATCCACATCATCGATCTGACGCAGACGACGCCGCTGCTGCATCAGGCACTGGTCAAGATTTCCGACACGGTGGCCGGTGGTGGCCGCGTGTTGTTCGTGGCGACCAAGCGCGCGGCGTCGGATTCGATCGCGGATGCCGCCAAGCGCTCGGCTCAGTACTTCATCAATCACCGCTGGCTCGGTGGCACGCTGACCAACTGGAAGACCATCTCGCAGTCGATCCGCCGCCTGCGCCAGCTCGACGATATCCTGGCCGATCCGCAGGGCCGCACCAAGAAGGAGGTGCTGAACCTGACGCGCGAGCGCGAGAAGCTGAACCAGGCGCTCGGCGGCATCAAGGACATGGGCGGCACGCCCGACCTGCTGTTCGTGATCGACACCAACAAGGAGCAGATCGC
>CAZLHQ010000255.1:0-3300 GCA_964559355.1 uncultured Hyphomicrobiaceae bacterium | reverse complement strand
GGATGCTCGGCCACCGCATCACCGGCAAGCGGCTCGGCATCATCGGCATGGGCCGCATCGGCCAAGCCGTGGCCCGCCGCGCCAAGGCGTTCGGCCTGCAGATTCACTATCACAACCGCCGCCGCGTGGCCGAGGATGTGGAGCGCGAGCTGGAGGCCACCTATTGGGACAGCCTCGACCAGATGCTGGCGCGCATGGATATCGTATCGGTCAACTGCCCGCATACGCCTGCGACCTATCACTTGCTGTCGGCGCGCCGCTTGAAGCTGCTGAAGCCGACGTCCTACGTCGTCAACACGGCGCGCGGCGAGGTCATCGACGAGAACGAGCTGTCGCGCATGATCGAGGCGGGCGCCATCGCCGGTGCCGGTCTCGACGTGTTCGAGCACGAGCCGGCGATCAATCCCAAGCTGCTCGCCTCCGAACGGGTCGTAGCGCTGCCCCACATGGGTTCGGCGACCATCGAGGGCCGCGTCGACATGGGCGAGAAGGTTATCATCAACATCAAGACGTACTTCGATGGTCACGCCCCGCCTGATCGTGTCCATCCCGCGATGTTCTGAGCAAACGGCCGAGCGGCGCATTCCGTCCCCTGGTCGGGGCGCGCTGCCGCCGAATGCGGTTAACTGTTCATCCGCCGCCAGTCGCACGGATCGCGCGGCGTGCGATCTGGCGGGACAAGGCGTCCATATCGCGCTAATATTATTACATGCATGGTCGCGTTCATTCGTGGCCCGTGCCGACACCTGCACGTGTAGCGCTCTTCGAGAGTGCGGACACATCGACCGCGATCGCCCCGCAACTGTTGGTTCCGGAGGCCGAGGTCATGGCGAGCCTTTCCCACTCTTCAGACGTTCACGATGTCATCACGCCGGTCGAAGCCGTTGGTGAAATGCCAGCGGTCAGGAAGATCGGTTTTTCGGATCTGACCTTTGCGTTGAGGCAAGGTTGGTCCGACTTCCGTGCCATGCCCACGCACACCGTCTTCCTGGGGCTGGTCTATGCCGCCGTGGGCCTCGTCATCGCGCGCATGGTGTTCGGCGGGAATCTGTTCGCACTGCTCTATCCGCTAGCCGCAGGCTTCGCCCTGATCGGGCCTTTTGCGGCAATCGGGCTCTACGAATTGAGCCGGCGCCGCGAGGAGGGGCGCGACACCAATTGGCTGCATGTCTTCGATGTGCGCCACTCCCCGTCGTTCGGCTCGATCCTGCTGCTGGGAGCGCTGATGCTCTTGATGTTCCTGGTCTGGATCGCTGTAGCGCACGGCCTGTTCGTTGCCTATTTCGGCCGCTGGTATGAGGGTTCGTTCGCGACTTTCCTCGACGAGCTACTCACAACCCAACATGGCCGTCAGCTGATGCTCGTCGGCAATCTGGTCGGCTTTATCTTCGCGGTGGTGGCCATGGCGGTGAGCGTCGTTTCGTTCCCGCTGATGCTCGATCGGCACGTCGGCGTCGCTTCCGCCGTCATCACCTCAGTTAGAGTAGTGTTGCGAAATCCCATCGTCATGTTGACCTGGGGCGCAATCGTCGCGATCAGCCTTGCTCTGGGCGCGCTTCCATTCTTCATCGGACTTGCTGTCGTCGTGCCGGTCCTGGGCCACGCCACCTGGCACCTCTATCGCAAAGCAGTGGTCGCAGACGAGCGCGAGCGGCCCCAGTTCAAGCCACGTCCGCATTATCCGCATTCGGCCGCAGACTTCCCGGCATCGCTGTTCGTGCCGAGTTCGCGCGACCCACGCGACGCGGTCTGACGCGAACAAGGGGCGATGAGGAGCAGGCATCGGCCCGCATGATGGCCGAGTTCGATCCCGTCTGGGGCGCTGTCAGTATCGGCGCGCCGGGCGGGTGCATGTTTCCCGCGATACATCGGCGCAACGAAGCTCCCGTTAGATCCCGTGTCACGGCCAGCCAACCCGCGAGCTGAGTTGGCCGAACTTCGGATCAACCAACCAGGAGCATCGAATGATCAAAAAGCTTGTTCTCGCCGTCCCGTTCGCGGCGCTTTCCCTGCTGACGCTTGCCGCCGGTACGGTTGCCACCAGCGACACCGCCGAGGCGGGGAACTGCCGTCGTGTGGGGCCGGGCCATCGGTTTGATTGCACGACGATGTCGACGCCCAAGCCGGACCGGCCGAATCAGCAGCAGAAGTGATTTCACTGTGTCGCCGGCGAACTTGGTTCGCCGGCGACTTTGCCAATGGAGATCGCCGAACCCAATGCTCGGAGCAGATTTAACGAATAGATTTAAAATACTGACAAAGCATAATTAATTTCCATTATTTGACCCAGATTCCGCCGTGTGCGGGCCATGTCGGCGCGCTTTGTTGGGCCCTGGCGGTCACGCGTCGTGAACCTCGGGGGAGGTGCTTTCAAATCCGCGTCTTGCAGGCCGGGGGCCGGTGCCGAAGAGTCGTTTTCGACTTGTCGGAGCTGGAGGGCAGGCAGGGCGCCAGCTCGGGAAGCGCCATCATGCAGCTGACGCACACGTTCCATCGCGCAATGTTTGCCGTTGCGTGCGCCACGATCGTCCTGTTCGTCTTCACAGGAGCGAACGCAGCCGATCTCAAGGGCAAGCCGAAGGGCAAGGAGAAGCCGCAACCGGCCGAATCATCGTGGTCCGGCGAACCGCTGTACCAACCCGCACCGCCGCCGATCTGGCAGGGCCTCTACTGGGGCGGCAGCATCGGCTATGGCTGGGGTTCCTCCGAGCACTACTACGACCGCAACGACAATCACGGCACCGCCAACACCGACCTGTCGGGCGGGCTCGCCGCCATTACGCTCGGTTACAATCACATGTGGAGCCCGGGCTTTCTCGTCGGCGTCGAGGGGGATATCGGCGCCATGGATCTGTCCGCCGACGACAAGGTGATTTTCGATGGTCACGTCTGGAAGGCGGAGTTCGGCCCACTCTGGGGAACGGTGCGTGCGCGTGCCGGCATGCTGTGGGGGAACACCCTGCTCTATGCCACCGGGGGATGGGCGTTCGCGCAGGTCAATGAGGTCGGCTATGGCGATGCTGCGGGCCAAACCGCGACCAATGAGGATGTGCGCTCGGGCTGGGTTCTGGGCGCTGGCGTCGAGCACGCTTTCTCGCCGCGCATGACGGCAAAGCTCGAATACCTGCACATGGATTTCGGTCGTTACAATGGCTACAGCGAGAACCGCGAGGACTATTATTTCGACAACCGCGTCGACCTCATCCGCACCGGCCTCAATTTCAAGTTCTGAACCTGGCAGCTACTAGAGCCGTTCCGGTTTTGATGGAATCGCGGAACGGCTCCAGACCTTTGTTTTGT
>CAZLHQ010000254.1:0-3379 GCA_964559355.1 uncultured Hyphomicrobiaceae bacterium | reverse complement strand
GCCCTCGCGCGGCGTATCGAAGAGAGCCCCTTCGGCCGTCCGGCCAATCTGAGGCGGAACGATCAATCCCATTCCAGCGCCCCCTTCTTCCATTCGTAGATGAAGCCGATCGTGAGCACGGCGAGAAACACCATCATCGACCAGAACCCGAACGCGCCGATTTCCTTGAACGCCACCGCCCATGGAAACAGGAAGGCGATCTCGAGGTCGAAGATGATGAACAGGATCGAGACCAGGTAAAAGCGCACGTCGAACTTCATGCGCGCGTCGTCAAAGGCGTTGAAGCCGCATTCGTACGCCGACACCTTCTCGGGATCGGGGTTCTGCACGGCCACCAGGAACGGCGCCACCATCAGCGCCGCGCCAATGAACAGCGCCACACACAGAAAGATGATGATCGGAAGATAGTTGACGAAGAGCTGATCCATGAGACGTCCTTGGCCGGGCCGGCACGACGACCGCCCCCTGCCACGACCGAGGAACCGGCCGCCGACGCAAGAGGCTTGCGAACGCGAGACATAATTGTTTGTGTTATCCCAGCCGTCGTTGTGGCGCAACCTGACCTCGCCCAAAGTGGGGCATCGGCAAGAGTCAAATTTGATGCTGCCTCGCAGGCTCGCGCGCCCGCGCCACCAACAAACGCCCCGCTTGCTCGGCCCCGCAGGCCGTGCAGGTGGCCGTGCAAGGTGCCTTCTGCTCCGACACGCTGCGCGTGCAGGAACGGTGTGGAGGCTGAATGGTACGAAGGGAAAAAATGGCGCGAGCGACGGGACTTGAACCCGCGGCCTCCGGCGTGACAGGCCGGCGCTCTAACCAACTGAGCTACGCCCGCGCATGATCGGCGGGCGCCAGTGGCGCTGCCGAGACCGCAGCTGATACGCAATGCTGCCGGCCTCGTCAAGCGGCGTTTCACCAGACCAGCCAGACCGCCACCGAACGATGGCTTGCGAGCCGCCCGCTTCGCGCCTAAGAGTGGGCCGCGGGCGGTTAGCTCAGTGGTAGAGCGCCTCGTTTACACCGAGGATGTCGGGAGTTCGACCCTCTCACCGCCCACCAGCTTTGCATGCTGTCAGAGCAGGTCCGATCTTGATGTAAACGCTTGTGTCCCGGTGGCCTGCTCTAAGTCCTTGTTTGAGAGTCTGATTCACGCCCTCGATGGAACCAGAAGTGGTTCCATCTCAGTCGATCAGGCTTTAGCGCAATCATCACAGCCGGCGAAACATCACAAATGCGTCGACGAGGCCCGCGCTCGGGTGAGAAAACGCGCCCGGCAACCGACCGACGATCTCGAAGCCGAGTGACTGCCACAACGCCACCGCCCGCGTATTGGTGGCGACGACGAAGTTGAACTGAATCGCCGTAAAACCCAGCCTTCGCGCCTGTTCCAACGCATCCTGCGCTAACGTCCGCGCAACGCCACGGCCCTGCCATGCCGTCGCCGTGACAAAGGCGGCATTGGCGACATGGGCGCCCCCACCCTGCTGGTTGGCGCGCAGATACGAAGCTCCCACGACCTCACCCGCCACAACGGCAACCCGGTTTTGAGAACCCGGCGCAAACCAATAGTCGAGCGCCGCCTCGCGCGGCAGATCGCGGGCGAGGGCATAGGTCTCTCCCGCCCGCACGACCGGCTCGAACATCGACCAAACCGGCTGGCGATCGAGCGGTGTCGCGTCTCGAACCGTGAGCATCGTGTCCATAGAGCCTCAGCAGAGCCTCAGCCATAGAGCCTCAGAAGGAGCCAACTCGAACAGACCAACGAAAATGCGCGCCAGAGAGCTCCGGCGCGCATAATTGTCTTACAAAGTAATGCGTCTGGCGAAGTTATCGCAGACGAACAACACTAGCCGTTGAGGCTTTCCTTCAGGCCCTTGGCCGGCGTGAACTTCGGCGCCTTGGTGGCCGGGATCTGCATCGTCTTGCCGGTCAGCGGATTGCGGCCTTCGCGCGCCTTGCGCTGCGCAACCTTGAAGGTTCCGAAGTCAGGGATACGGACTTCCTTGCCCTCTTTCATCGCCGCCTTGATCCCGTCGATGACCGCATCCACCGCCTGCCCCGCCTTGTCCTTGGTCAGCTCCAGCTCCTTGGCAACGGTGTCGATCAGATCTTTCTTGCTCATCGTCTTCTGTCCTCGCGATATTTTTTCCCAACGCCCGGCGGCGTGAGATTACGGGTGTCTCTTGGGAGGGCACATGAGGCGCATTGCTTGCCTCCATGAAGGGTGCACACAAGCTCTCAAATGTGCAGTGCGTCAAGCGGAATCTCGCGCAATTCCGGGCCTTCTAGGACCAAAGCACGCGCCAGGCGAAGTGAGTTGGCACGCGTCCGGACAAAACGAAGGGCGCACACGCAACAGATGTGTTGCATGTGCGCCCTGAACTTCATTCAAACGGCGATTGATTGCCGTTCAGAATGCTCCGGCGACTAATGTGCGGTGACGCGAGACCCGCTCTTGTCTTTGTCGTCACCCTCTGCCGTGGCGACGGCCTGGGTCTCCTCGTTCCACACAATCGGCTCGGGCACCCGGACCAGAGCCGTCTTCAAGACATCCTCGAGGCGAGAAACCGGCACGATTTCGAGCTTGTTCTTCACCTCATCGGGGATCTCGGCCAGATCCTTCACGTTCTCCTCGGGGATGCAGACGGTCTTGATGCCGCCGCGCAGTGCGGCCAGCAGCTTCTCCTTCAGTCCGCCGATCGGCAGCACGCGGCCGCGCAGCGTGATCTCGCCGGTCATGGCGACATCCTTCTTCACGGGAATCTGCGTCAGCACCGAGATGATCGCAGTGACCATGGCGATGCCCGCCGACGGCCCGTCCTTGGGGGTTGCGCCCTCGGGAACGTGCACGTGGATGTCGTACTTCTCGAACATCGTCGGAGCGATGCCGAAATCGACCGATCGCGAGCGCACATAGGCGTTGGCCGCCTGGATGCTCTCCTTCATGACGTCGCGCAGGTTGCCGGTGACGGACATCTTGCCCCTGCCCGGCATCTTGATGCCTTCGATGGTCAACAACTCGCCGCCCACCTCGGTCCATGCCAAGCCGGTAACAATGCCAACCTGATCCTCGGACTCGGCCTCGCCAAAGCGATACTTCGGCACGCCCAGGTAGGACTGCAGATTGGCGACCGTCACCGTCACGCTCTTGTGCGACGAGGTGAGGATCTCCTTCACCGCCTTGCGTGCGAGCTTGGCGATCTCACGCTCGAGGCTGCGCACGCCGGCTTCCCGCGTGTAACGGCGGATCAGCTCTTCGAGCGCTGCGTCCTCGATCGAGAACTCGCTGTCTTCCAACCCGTGAGCCTGCTTCTGCTCCTGGATCAGATGGCGCTTGGCGATCTCGATCTTCTCGTTCTCGGTGTAACCGGCGAGGCGGATG
>CAZLHQ010000253.1:0-3462 GCA_964559355.1 uncultured Hyphomicrobiaceae bacterium | reverse complement strand
GCTGCGGCGGGATGTTGAGTGTGCGCTTGCCGCCGTCCTTCATCGAGGCGACGCCCTCGTCCCAGCCCTTGATGAACTGGCCGACGCCGATCTTGAACGCGAACGGTTCCTTGCGATCATGAGAGCTATCGAACTTCTTGCCCTTCTGGCCATTGTCGTAGAGCCAGCCGGTGTAGTGCATGACGCAGGTCTGGCCGGCGTTGGGCGAGGCACCCGTGCCGACTTGCGTGTCCTCGATCTTCAATCCAGATGGTGTCGTCATGGTCTGTCCTGCGGCTTGAGCTTGCGGGGATGCGAGGAGCAGGCCGAAAGCGAAGGCAAGCAAGGTGCGGCGGCCCATGAGCATGGCTGTCTCCTGATTGAGCGGGTCTGTGGTCCGCCTGTCTAGCCCATGGGGCGCGCCGAGCCAAGGACGACGGGCAGGATTGACACCGTGCCATTTCGCCTTAAGAACCGCACCGAAACAGGAGGATGTCACCATGCCGACAATGTCGAACCAGCGCCGCAAGAAAATCCAGCTGCGCCAGCGCAAGGCTGAAAACGCCAAGAGCCGCAACGCCAAGATCGCCAAGAAAGCCGCCAACGCCGCCAAGAAGAAGGCGTAACGGCGCCAGCAGGGACGTTATCCCGCCACGCGACGCCGATCGGGCTGTTGGCTTGAATTGCCACCCAAAATCACATATATTTATGTGAAAGTAGGTGAATCATGGCTACCGCAAAGCGTCAGACGGCGACCGCCCGGCCGAAGGCAGGGGGTGGCAAGCTGTTGCGCGTCACCCAGCGCCAATCATCCGCCACCGTGGCGTGCGCGATCGATCCCACCGCTTTGGCGCGCGAGCTCGGCATCACCAAGGCCGATCTTGCCGACACGCTTGGCCTGCCCGCGGACGCTCTGCTGCGGCAGGAGCGGATCGCGGCAGATAAGACGCAGGCCCGGCTGTCCGAGCTGGTTGAAATCCTGAAGCGAGTCGAGGCGTGGTCGGGCGGGTTGCGCTCCGCGTTCGCGTGGTATCGCAGCGCCGGCATTCCAGCACTCGGCGACGAGACGGCCGAAGCGTTGGTCAAAACCAACCGCGCCGGCCACGTTCGCACCTATCTCAACGCCATCGCGGCTGGCGGGTTCGCGTGATATTTCGCGGGGCCGTGTTTCGTGCCCACAATCCGAAATGGTCGTGGGCGCCGCTGTCGGGCGAGGGGGCGGCGCTCTATGGCGGGCGCTTCAATACCAAGGGAACGCCGACACTCTATCTCTCCACCGACATGGCGACCGCGATGCGCGAGGTTGCCCATGGCTTTCCATTCAAGTTGGTCGATCCGCTTTTGATCGTCTCCTACACGGTCCACTGCGACGACATCATCGACCTGACACAGGCGCGTGTGCGGCGTTCCTTAAAAATTCCCGAGGCCGATCTGGCGTGCGCGTGGCTGTTGCTGCAGGAAGAGAGGAAGCCGGTGCCGTCACAAGACATCGCCGCACGGCTCATCGCGCAAGGTGCCGCCGGCATCCTGGTGCGCTCGTATGCACCCGGCAGCACGGCCGACAATCACAATCTCATCTTATGGAAATGGAGCGACGATCTCCCGCACCGCATCCGCGTGCACGATCCGGACGGCAAGGTGCCGAAGAATGTGAAGTCGTGGGGGTGAGGTGCGACGCGGCTCGCTGGGGTGAGGTACGATCATCGTTCCTCTCCCGGGACGGGAGAGGATGCCGGCAGGCAGGTGAGGCACTTTGACTTAGCTCGAACGTTGCGGGACGCAGCAAGCCCCTCATCCGGCGCTCCGCGCCACCTTCGCCCTCGAGGGAGAAGGACAGGGCTGCGTTCGTCGGTCCTCTCCTGAGGGAGAGGATGCCGGCAGGCAGGTGAGGGGCTTTGACTTGGCTCGAATGTTGCGGGGCGCAGCAAGCCCCTCATCCGGCGCTCCGCGCCACCTTCTCCCTCGAGGGAGAAGGAAGTGGCGCGCCCACCTACTCCAGCGGGTTCTCCATATAGCCCGGCAGCCAGTTTTCGTATGCGGCGCGCAGCTCATCAAGAGGCAGGAAGGTGTCGCCCTTGAGCGCGATGCGATCACCGCCGACCTTGCCGACGATGCGGGCGGGAAGCGCCAGCAAGCGCGCCCGCTCGACGATCTCTTCGGCCTTGTTGGGGGACACCGACAGCACATAGCGGCCCTGGTCCTCGCCGAACCAGATGGCATGCGCGGGGAGTTTGCCCTCATAGGGGAAGAGCTCGACGCCAATGCCGCCAGCCAGCGCCATTTCCGCCAGCGCCACCATCAGACCGCCATCCGAGCAGTCGTGCACCGCCGAGACGCGGCCCTCGCGGATCAGTGCGCGCACCAGCTTGCCGGCCTTCAACTCGTCGGCAAGATCGACGGCGGGCGGAGCGCCTTCGAGCTTGTCGGCAAACATCAGCTGATAGAGCGACTGGCCGAGCCAGCCCGCCTCGCGGCCGATGACGATGACGAGATCGCCCACGTCGCTGAAGCCGATTCCGGCAGTCTTGGTGACATCGGGGACCAGTCCTACCGCGCCGATGGCCGGTGTGGGTGGAATGCCGACGCCGTTGGTCTCGTTGTAGAGTGAGACGTTTCCGGAAACGACCGGGAAGTCGAGCGCGCGGCAGGCTTCGCCCATGCCTTTCACGGAACCGACGAACTGACCCATGATCTCGGGCCGTTCGGGGTTGGCGAAATTCATGTTGTCGGTGATCGCGATCGGGTCAGCACCAACGCAGCACAGATTGCGCCAGCATTCGGTGACGGCCTGCTTGGTGCCCATCACCGGATCGGCGGCGACATAGCGCGGAGTGACGTCGCAACATGCCGCGATGCCCTTGTTGGTTCCGTGCACGCGCACCACGCCAGCATCGCCACCGGGACGGATGACGGTGTCGCCCATCACCATGTGGTCGTATTGCTGCCAGATCCAGCGGCGCGAGGCGAGCTGCGGCGAGCCCATCATCTGCTTTAACGCGCCAAGCGTCGAGTTGGGCGCCGGCACCCAATGCGGCAGCACGGGCTTGGGCGGATTGGGCAGGAACCAGGGCCGCTGATACATCGGTGCGGAATTGGCCAGCACCGGAACCGGCAGATCAGCTTCGACCTTGCCCTTGTGCTTGATGATCATGCGGCCGGTATCGGTGGTGATGCCGATGACCGCGAAATCGAGTTCCCACTTCCTGAAGATCGCCTCGGCTTCGGCCTCGCGGCCGGGCTTCAGGATCATCAACATGCGCTCCTGGCTTTCCGAGAGCATCATCTCGTAGGCCGTCATGTTCTCTTCGCGCTGCGGCACGAGGTCGAGGTTGAGCTCGATGCCGACGCCGCCCTTGTCGGCCATCTCGGACGTTGAGGATGTAAGGCCCGCCGCGCCCATGTCCTGGATCGCGATGATGCAGTCGGTGGCCATCAGCTCAAGACAGGCTTCGATCAACAGCTTCTCGGTAAAGGGGTCGCCGA
>CAZLHQ010000252.1:0-3469 GCA_964559355.1 uncultured Hyphomicrobiaceae bacterium | reverse complement strand
TGCGTGATGCCGACGCGCAATGGGCGTCATGGTCTTGCATTCACGTGGAGCGGCCGCGTCAACCTGCGCAACGCTCGCCATGGCGAGGACCTGTCGCCGCTCGATCCGGAGAGTACGTGTCCCGCCGCTCGCGACTATTCCCGCGCCTATCTGCACCATCTGATCCGTTCGGGCGAATATCTGGGAGCGATGCTGCTGTCGTGGTCGAACACGGCCTTCTATCAGCAACTGATGGGCGCGATGCGCAGCGCCATTGCGGATGGCCGCTTCGATAGCTGGGCGGGCGAGACGCTGGAGCGGCTGGCGCGCAAGAACGGGTGAGAAGGTCTATTCTGCCGGCCGTAGCGGCGGGGGTGCACATCATGTAGTGCACCTCGCCGGACGCACGGTCAAAATTCGCCTGATCGCCCAGGCACTATTCGGAACAGATCGCGCAATGTCGATTTGCCGATCAATGCCATGCCCTTTGCAGCGGCCTGGACGACTGTTTGTGCGCAATATCGTGATCGGTAATGACTGCGCACGAACAGATCAACATGTCGTCTGTCGCCTCCCTACATTGGTCGCATTGTGGCCGGCTCGACGAACGCATTGGCGTTGACGATCCAGGTGGGGGAGATGATGTGCTCGATGCTTCGCAAGGTCAGTGCATAGGTGCCGGCGTGGTGCAGAACCTCGTCCACCATCGAGCTGTCGATGAGCGCAAAGGCGCACGCGCGCATCGCAGGACATGTATTGTGCTGGCATGCGGCAATCATCGAGATGGCGAGGCACTCATCCCTGCAGAAGCCGATGGTGTCGAGCGGACGCACTGAAATCGGGTTCTTGGCGGCGACGGCGACTGATCTGGCCCACGATGACAAGGAGCCAATCGCTGCCTCTGCATGATTTGTGCCCAGCAGCTTTGTGTAGAGTCTCCACACCTCCTGCCAGCAGCTGACATCACTGTTCTGGTAGCCCGCAATCCAGCCACGAAAGCCAAGGCCGACGATCGCTTCGGGTGGATATCCTGGTGTGCTGGTGGTCTGCGGGCGCGGGCACAGGAAACATCCTGTACGTCCCGTTTTGCAATGGCCCGAGTGCGATTGCTCGCTCCTGGCGCGTGAGCGCCGGCTGTTCTTGTTCGTCATCATTTGCCCCAATCGAAGGGGTTCAAGGCCCCGACATCGGTTGTCTGCAGTATCATGACTGCGCGGATATAGAAATCGTCCGGCCGCTCACCTGTCAATTCGAAATACCTGTATCGAATCGACCATCATTTAAAAATGTGGCCGTACAGTTTGGAAGTATTCCAATTTCGAAGTGAATGTCGCGGGACGGTCTCACAAGATTGTGGCGCGCAGTCACTGCTCACGGCCTTTCGTCACGCGCTCACGGTGCACGAGGTAGATGCCGGATGCGATGATCACACCGGCGCCCGCCATCGTCCACAGATCCGGCACATCGCCGAAGACGATATAGCCGAGCGCCACCATGGTGATGAGCTGCGCGTAGAGGAACGGCGAGATGGCGGACGCGGGCGCGCGCGCATAGGCGAGGATGAACAGGAAGTGCCCGGTGCCTCCCAACACGCCAAGCGAAAGCAGCATCGCCCACGTCGTCCATGCCTGCGGCCAGACCCAATCCGCCAGCGCCAACGGCGCACCGAGCAACGTGCCGACGAACATCGAATAGAACAGCGTCACGAGCGGCGGGTCGTGGGGAGCCAGATGACGTGTCAGCAGCATGAACAGGGCGTAAGCAAGCATAGCGAGGAACGAGTAGATGACGGCGGGATGCACGTTGCCCAAGCCGGGCCGCACGGCGATCAGCACGCCGGCAAAGCCGACCAGAATTGCCAGCATGCGCCGCCAGCCGACCCATTCGCCGAGCAGCGGGCCGGCCAACAGCGCTACCACCAGCGGCGCCAGGAACACGATGGTAATGGTCTGATCGAGGCGCAGGTATTGCAGCGCCAGGAAATTGAAAACAGTGGTTGCCGCCATCAACGTCGAGCGCACCATCTGCTTGGCAAGCTTGCGGGTCGTGAACAGGCGCTCCACGCTCAGCACGCCAAACGCCGGCACCAGCACCAGGAGCAGTACGAACTGCACCAGGAAGCGCAGCCACGACAATTGCAATACGGGGATATGCCGCTCGACGGACAACACCTTGGCGGAGGCGTCGAGCGCGGAGAAGAAGACGAGGGCAAGCAGCATCAAGCCGATGGCCGTCAACCGCTGGCGCGCGGCGTTGGCATCGTGATCGGTTTGTCGTGCGGGGTGATCGCTCGGCGGCTGCATCGTCTCCTGCCGGGGGCATGGCCATAAGCCACGGCGGATCGGACGCCGCGCGTGGGCGTTTGTCTTATAGGAGGACGGACCGGCGTGTCAGGCCGAATCTGCAACGGACCTGCGGTTTTTGCTGTTGCCGAACCGGCAGCGGGTGGCCGCGCCGCCCGGTGGGCTTGATCGACACGATCCGCATGGCGCCGACGCCAGGCCGCGGCAATGGGGCAGGGGTGTTATGCTCGGGGCACGGGCGAGCGCCAAAATCCGGCGATTGGCGGCGCTTTTACCAAGCTGCAGCGGCACGCCGTGGCCCGCATGGCAACAAGGATCCACTTGCCTGCTTGACCCCCGGGACCATTCGCACCTAAAAGCAGCCGGACTACGGTCTGCGAGGCTGATCCAAGCGCGTCGCATATGACCGCTGCCGCGCCCTGCGCACGGTAGAGGGCGGGTAGCTCAGTGGTAGAGCATCTGACTTTTAATCAGATGGTCGAGGGTTCGATCCCCTCCCCGCTCACCAATGATTTCAATGGGTTAATGGGTGGACGTGAGCCACGCTTTGCTTCGGGGCCCCGCCGGGACACCACGCAGAGCCAACTCGCCTGAGCGCATTGCCTCAATCTTCGATCGCTTCGGCCGTCGCTCTAAGCAGGCTCAAGAGTTGGGCCACCTCGCGCCGGAGTTCGATCGTCTTCCTGCTCCTCTCGCCATGACGCCAGGCACCGTTGCGTTCGCCAGTTGGGGCGCCGCTACCGTTCGCGCCGCCGTGCATTCGGCAGCGCGACTTGCACTTGACCGCCGGGCATTGCACGGCTTTCCGCCTCGTGTCGTCGCGTTGCAGCGCTAGGCGCTGCTCAAGCGTGAGGGATCGCGCCTCGCATATTTGATTGGTCTCGTGTGCATGGGGTTGGTGTTCGATCTTTTTTTGGCATCCTTCCCCCCTGGGGTAACATGGCCAACGATTGCTTGCTTGCCGGGATGCACGTGGACGTGCTCGACGCGCACTGTCGGATTTCCGCCGCGCTGCAGGTTTGTCAGCAACTCAACGTGGCCTGCGAAGGCAGTCAGAAGCTTTGCAGCCATTCGGCCGGCAGACTCGAATTGCGGCAGATCGTCGGCATTTTTGGCGCGCAGCAGGTTTTCCCGCGTCCTTCGGGTTTTTGTGATCAGACAGCACGCCCTGCAATTCGGGTGCGGCG
>CAZLHQ010000251.1:0-3568 GCA_964559355.1 uncultured Hyphomicrobiaceae bacterium | reverse complement strand
ACGCGCTTGGTCGTGTAGAACAGCACGTAGGGTTTGGCGCTGTAGGGATCTCGCAGCACGCGGATGCCGACGCGATCCACGATCAAATAGCCGCGACGAAAATCGCCGAACGCCATCGACAGACTATTTGCTGCGATGTCGGGCATGTCCTCGGCCTCGGCGACAGGGAAACCCAGCAACGTCGGCGATTGGCCAGGCTCACTCGAGGGCTGCCACAGATATCCGCCATCGGCGTCCTTGAGCTTGCGCACCTGCGCCTGGGTCGCACGGTTCATGACGAAGTGCGCATTGGCGCGGTATCCGGACTTGACCGCGTAGACGAGATCGATCAGCACATCGCCAGCGATGCTCGTTGGAAACGCACCGGCTGCACCCGTCGAGACAGTGCCGATGTTGCCCCACGTCCAGCTGGCGTTGGCAACCGTCGGATAAGTCAAGAAGCCCTTCGGATTGTTGATGCCATCACCGTTGATGAATGCCGTGCCTTCCTGCTCGGCGAACGCGATGCGCACTTCCTCTGCAAGCCATTCGTCGATGTTGACGGCGCTGTCATCGAGCAGGCTGGCCGTCGCTGCCGGCATCGCGTAGAGCTCCATTGTCGGAAACGCGATTTCCGAGAGTGTCGGCGTTGCCGTCTGGCTGCGCGCGGCAGTCTCGCCGACCCAGCCCGAATCGAGACCGGAGATCGCGAACGGCCGCTTGTAGACGGCACCCGATACCTGCCGCACGCCGGCGATCGCGCGAATTGGCGAAATGTCCTTCAGCGCGCGATTGATTGTCGTCTCGGTCTCCTCCGGCACCAGGTAGCCGCCATCGGGATCAGAGCCAACCGACAGCGCCTTGCCTTCGAGCGATCCGAGCTTGCCCACATCGCCTTTGCGCACATAGCCTTCGAAGGCCTGTTTGTGTTGCAGCGTATGGCCCGACTGCACGACGCCGCCACCGAGCGGCGAGCGCTGCGACTTGACCGCCAGCTGGTCGAGCGTGCGATCGATGCGGGCGAGCTTTTCCGCCGTCACCACATCCTCGCCCGAGCGCCGCTCGATCTCGCCGATCCGGCGATCGTTGGTTTCCTTGAATTCCTCGAAGGCTCGCATGAACTCGTCGAACGCGGCTGACACGTCGCCGCCCGCCGATTTTGTCTCGTAATCCATCTTGTCCGTCATGTTGAATATCCTGTCCGTTTGGGTTGCCTTTACCGGCCGCCATTCAACCGCTGCGCCGCATCCCGCATGCGCATGGCCAACCGTGCCGCCTCGCCATCGCCTCCGCCCGCATCCCGCAGGGCGTGAAGTCCCTTGATGCCTGTGCGCATCAGTGCGCGCGCCTGCAGGCGCGTCAGTCCGCCATCGCGCGTCAGCCAGCGTTCCATCTCGCGCTCTGTTGGAACGCCGCCGCCAACCGACAGCGTCTTGAGCCGTGCCACCCGCGCATCGGGCAGCATCGGAAACGTGACGATAGAGATCTCCCAGAGATCGATCTTCTCCAGCCTGCGAACACCGCTCTTGGCATCTCGCCGGGCCTTCAGCGCCTTGAAGCCGATCGAGAGCCCATCGAGCGCACCGGCCCTCATCAGCGACAACACCTCGCGCGCCCGCGCCACATCGGCCATAAGACGGCCGCGCGCGAACAGCCCCTTGGCGTCTTCGCGAATCTCATCCCAAACGCCGATCGGTTGACCCGGATCGTGTTGGAACAGCATGCGAATGCCGCGCGCGCCGCGCATTGCCAGGCTGTCGCTGAAGGCGCCGCGAACCACCACGTCGCGCCCCAGATCCTCTCGCCCGAACAGGCTCGCATAGCCCTCGAACGCGCCATCCGCGGCGACGCTCTTCAGGTCGAGCGCAATGAACTTCGCCTCCGCACCCGCCATCACGCGAGCGTCTTCGCGATCTGCCATCGGCAAACCTCCGGTGTTGCTATCGATGTCCGCAATTGGTTGCGCGGCTCACCGCGCTGTTGCGCTCAAGCGAGCGCCGTCAGATTTCATGTCGCGGCAGACGCGTCACGCTGCGTGTCGCCGACTTCGCCGCGCTCTATCGGCCCATAGCCTGCCGCCGCGCGCTTCTCGTCTTGCGACAGGAACCCAGCTTTCTCCAGTCGCGCCCACAGCTGATCGCGCTTCGATGACAGCGCCTCGATCGCATCGAAGTCAGGCCGCAGCTCGAGCCCACCACCCCACGCCGGCGCCAGCCACATCGGCATTGCCTTCGCCGTGCGGTTGACCAACGGCAGCACCGTCTGACGCCGGGCACAATGTCAATCCAGGGCCAAGCTAACTGGGCACATACCTGCCTTCGTCCAAGGCAGTCAGCATACCGCGCGCATTAGCCGCTTGGGGATAGTCGTTCGCATCTACAATTTTCTGAAGTGCCGTCCGGGCCGACTCGGGCGCAATCTTCAGAACCGCAATCGCGGCCTTGAGGCGCACATGAGTATTCGGGTCTCCAAGGAGTGGCAGCAGGCCGTGTCGTTGGTCGCCGTCTCGCGAACGAAGCTCCCACTCCACCAACTCCATCCTTTCAAATATGCGATTGTAGCTTTCATTATCATCAGCAGCCATGGCACGACTTTGCACGATCGCAAGCCTCTTGAATTCTGAAGCAAGCTGCTCCGCGGACATATTCGCCAAAACGTTCTTCGTCACGGCTTCAAAACTCCATGGTCGACGAGAGCCCTTCGCCCGATGTGCATGCGCTCCTCCCAGGTCTTGCCTCTCAGATATTCTCGCGGCGATTGGCCCCCAAATTCCTTTTCTCTTCGCCCGTACCAGCCGTTGATCTCATAATGCTTCAGCGTGGGGATGCGCACGACATTATCACGACTTTCGATCTGCGCGTCAGAGAAGCCATCGCGGCGCCCCGCTGCCTGCTCGACAATATGATGATCCTGATAGCCCTTTTTGGGCAGTTGCGATGCTGCGTCCTGCAATTCACCCAGCGTTCTCGGATCATCGAAATATGACGCGATCTCCTCCTTGTATTCCCAAACCCACGATCCGAACTCGACGATCTTTGCCAGTGTTCCGCCATACTTGGCTAGCCATCGCCCGACCGACTTGAGAACCTATGTTCGCTCCTTCGATGAGGCAGGCTTTTGCTTCGGAATATTGGGCCGCTCGGTGGAATCATTCTGCGCCAGCTCAGCGTCCGGCTTCCAGAAGTCGTCCGGATTGACATCGGAAAGCACAGCACCACCACTCCCACCACCCGCGCCATCGGCCATCGTGAAGCGACCCAGCTCGTCGTGATAAGGATTGAACTTCGCAGCATACTTGTTGCCGCGCTCCCCGCCTTCCACCGGCCCGTAGCCCGCCGCAGCGCGCTTCTCGTCTTGCGACAGGAACCCAGCCTTCTCCAGTCGCGCCCACAGCTGATCGCGCTCCGATGACAGCGCCTCGATCGCATCGAGGTCAGGCCGCAGCTCGAGCCCACCACCCCACGCCGGCGCCAGCCACATCGACATCGCCTTCGCCGTGCGGTTGACCAGCGGCAGCACCGTCTGGCGCCAGAACGAGCGGCTTGCCTCCTGGTAATTCGAATAGGTGTTGTCGCCGGGAATGCCGAGC
>CAZLHQ010000250.1:0-3592 GCA_964559355.1 uncultured Hyphomicrobiaceae bacterium | reverse complement strand
GGGCGCGCATAGATGAGATCGAACGAAAAGCGCTCGAAGGCCTTGCGCGCGATGGCGAGCGCGGCTTTTGCCTCCTCGGCGGAATGGATGCGCCCCAAGCGGCGCAGTTCCGCATCGTTCAACGACTGCACGCCGAGCGAGACGCGGTTGACGCCGGCCGCGCGATAGCCTGCAAAGCGATCCGCTTCGACGCTGCCCGGGTTGGCCTCCAGCGTGATCTCGGCCTGCGGAGCAACGGACCACAAACCTGCGACGTGATCGATGAGGCCGGCGACGGTCGACGGTTGCATCAGGGACGGCGTACCACCTCCGAAGAAGATGCTGGAGACAACGGCGCCGCGACCAACGATGCCGGCGACATGATCGAGCTCGCGGCGATAGGCTGCGAGCAGGCGCGGCTCGTCCCAGCCCTTGTGGCGGACGTGGCTATTGAAATCGCAATAGGGGCACTTCTGCGCGCAAAACGGCCAGTGGATGTAGACGCCAAACCCGGGATCGCGTGTGCTCAAGCCTTGCCCTCCGCACCTCAACCGTATCGAGGCAGGAGGCATGCACCAGACACGCGCCGGTGGCAAGCTGCCTGCTCCCATCCGGGTGGCATAGCTGCTCGCAGCGCATAACGCCCCGTCCGCGACAAATGCGCTCCTGACGGCAAAGCACCCACGGGGGCCGCCGAAAATTGGGCGGCCAAAAGGGGCGCTCCCGGAAAGGCGGCAACCCGGCTCCGGCAGTGCTGTCGCCGTTCCGAGCCATGAACGGGCGCCCGGTGCGATCGCATGCCTTTGCCCCTGTCAATTCTGGGGAAGATGTGGCCGCTGCTCTGGCGTCCCGCCGGATGCGTGAGCCACACTTCCAGGCGATTCGCGACAATTCGCTGGGGGCTCGCATGTGCCGATTCGAAGGCAAATCCATTGCAATGTCGGTTGTGGCGTTGCTCGCGACGTTGGCCTGCGCGGGATGCGCCTCCGAATTCGAAGGCATCGGCATGCTGAGCGCCACTGATGCGCGGCAGGTCGCACCCAACACCTATCGCATCTCGGCTACCGGCAGCGCCATGACGGGCTTTGCGGAGCTGCAGGAGCGCGCGTTGAAAAAGGCCGCAGAAACGACGCTGAGCCAAGGCGGCACGCATTTCATCGTGAAATCGAGCCCCACGCGCACCAGCAATGCCGAGATCGTTACCGGCAGCCTGCCGTCGCAGGGCGCGGCGCTGAATGCCGACGCTGCCGCCAAAACGCAACCGATCCATACCGGAGGTCACGTTTCCTACATCGAGGTGTTGAAGGTTCCCAGCGGGGCAACGCCGCCAGCGGGCGCCATTTCGGCCTTAGAGATCGCCACCCTCACCGGCGGCAACAGCTGAAGCGCCGCGGTTCTGACATTTGGCCGATACTCTCAGAGCGCCTCACGCGCGGCCGGTTGCCGCGAGCATGGCTTTGGCGATCAATCGCCAGTTCGGCTCGTGGCTCAGATCATTCGCTTGCAGCCACTCCTTGACGCGCGACACGGCCAGCGCTGCGCCCGCGTCGTCATGAGCGGCCACATCGGCTGCGAGATTGGCAATGAATCGCACGAGTTCAGCTTGCGTCGAAAGGTTTGCCGCAGCCGCCTGTAGCCCCGCCACCTCGACCGTGCGCGACGACTTGCTCTCGATGACGGCCAGATGCGCAAGCCCCGCTGACTTGAACGCCGCAAAAGCGCGCGTGCGATGGGAAATCGAATACTTCTGGTCGGGCTCCATCTCACCGAAGGTCAGCACTTCACCCTCGGCTTCAAAAATCGGGTCATAACCAAAGCCATTGCCGCCGCGCGGCGGCCACACCAGATGGCCGTGCACCTTGCCTTCGAAAATCTCGTTCGCTCCATCGGGCCAAGCCAGACACAAGACCGAAATGAAATTGGCGCGCGGTCCCGCCCCGGTCCAACCTTTGCGCGCGGTGATCTCGTCGGCCACCTTCTGCATCGCCACCGAAAAGTCCTTCGACGGCCCCGCCCAGCGCGCCGAATAAATTCCAGGAGCGCCATCGAGCACATCGACCTCGAGGCCGGAATCATCGGCCAGCGCCGGCAAGCCAGACGCCTTGGCAGCGGCCACCGCCTTCAATCGCGCATTGCCCGCGAATGTGGTTTCCGTCTCTTCGGGTTCGGCCAGCTTCAAATCAGCAGCCGAAATGGCGTCGAGGCCATAAGGCGCAATCAACTGGTGGATCTCCCACGCCTTGCCGGGATTGTGACTGGCGACAACGAGCCGATCGCCCGCTTGCAGCTTGTGCGACTTGGTTTTCGTCATGCGCCTTCAAATCCCCAGATGCGCGGCTCGGCGAACTCGATCGCATTGCCAGCCGGATCGCGGAAATAGATGGAGCGGCCGCCGTCGCTGCCATCCTGCATCGGCCAGCGGAAATCGGCCTCGATTGCAACTCCGGCAGATTTCAGATGGGTCTTCCATTGCTCGATCTCGGCGGCCGTCGCGGCAAAGCAGACGTGACCTTGGCCGATCGCACCATGCGGCGGTACCGGCAGGCGTGCGCCAGCGGCCGGCGGAATCACAGTCGTCTTCGGGTTGAAGATCAATAGCATCTGATTGCCGAGCTTGAAGAACACCTGCCGGCCGGCTTGGCGGGCATAAACGTCGAGCCCCAGCACGCCCGCATAGAATGCCTCGGCTGCCACCAGGTCGTCCGCATAAAGGACCGTTTCCAGGATTGCGTCGGGCCGCTTTTGTGTCATCGCACGGACGCCAGAAGCAGGACCAGCACGGACGTCACCCCAAGTCCGGTGCGAATACCGTGTAGTCCGTTCCATGTCTGAAGCAGCGCACGGCTCTCCGCACCCGCCTCGTCGATCGCGATCCCCATGAGACGGTTGTTGACCGGCATAATCGAGAGAAGCGTGAACGGCCAGTTGGCCAGCAGGATCAATCCACCCAACAGCCAGAGCCATTCCCCCGACGTCCACCATGCAACGAGCGCCAACCCGAACCCGATCACCGCGAGACTTGACTGCATGATGAAGCCTCGCTTGTAGGACGGCTTCCATTGCGTCAGCAAGGCACGGTCGTCGAGGATCATACGCGCGGGCTGTTCCGCAAAATTGATGTAGAACGCCGCACCGGTGAACAATGAAGCCGCAACGAGCGCAAGTTGACCCGAAAGCATGTCGACGACCCCTTAGGAGCGCACTCGATTCAGCTCACCGTCAGCTTCTGCAGTTGCACCAGCTCGCCGATGCCCTTGCGCGCCATCAGCATCAGTTTGTCGAAGCTTTCCTGATTGAAGGGCGTCGTCTCGGCCGTGCCCTGCACCTCGACGATACCGCCCGAGCCGGTCATGACGAAGTTGGCATCGGCATCCGCGTTGCTGTCCTCGGCATAGTCGAGATCGAGCACCGGGTCGCCCTTGTAAAGCCCGCACGATACGGCAGCGACGGAATCGCGCAACACGCCGTCCTTCACCATGTCGCGCTGCTTCATCCACTGGATGCAGTCGTGCAGCGCCACCCAGGCGCCTGTGATCGCCGCCGTGCGCGTGCCGCCATCAGCCTGGATGACATCGCAATCAACCGTGATCTGCCGCTCGCCGAGCTTTTGCAA
>CAZLHQ010000249.1:0-3622 GCA_964559355.1 uncultured Hyphomicrobiaceae bacterium | reverse complement strand
ACTCTAGAGGCCATACAGCACGATGAATTCGAGCGAGACGTCGATGAACTGATTATTCAGCTTCAGAGATTGAAAGCAAAGGGACGGCAAGCCCTCATCAGAATTCAAAATCAAAAGTGAGTCGGAAAGTGCATTTGCCCACAACGTCATCCCGGCGAAGGCCGGGACCCAGACACGCCGCAACGGATGCGCGGGAGGACAGGCGCATGATGTCTGCCGCATACAGCAGCGCGACAACGCAAGCGTCGTTGATGTTGACATGTGTCTGGGTTCCCGCCTGCGCGGGAATGACGTTGAGATTTGTAGCAACCGCGTGCAGCCGGAATGCGATTCGCTGATGGCCAAGCCCGCAAAGACCTCGTTCGTCTGTCAGACCTGCGGTACGAGCGCCACGCGATGGGCCGGCAAGTGCCCCGGCTGCGGCGAATGGAACACGATGGTCGAAGAAGCCGCCAGCGTCGCCGCGGTGCCGGGATCGGGCCTGACGAAAGCGACGCGCGGGCGGGCGGTCGCGCTCGAAACGCTTGCCACCAAGACGGAGGAAGCACCGCGCTTCTCGACCGGCTTTGCCGAGCTTGATCGCGTCACCGGTGGCGGCATCGTCACCGGCTCGGCAACGCTGATCGGCGGAGAACCCGGCATCGGCAAATCGACGCTGCTGTTGCAGCTCGCTGCTGCGGTGGCCAACGCCGGACGGCGCGCCATCTATTTCTCGGGCGAAGAGGCCGCTGCTCAGGTGCGACTAAGGGCCGAGCGCCTGGGGCTCGCACATGCTCCCGTCGCCCTTGCCGCCGAGACCAATCTCGCCAACATCCTGGAAACGATATCGTCGGAACGGCGTGCCGACCTGATTGTCGTCGATTCGATCCAGACGCTGTGGACCGACGCGCTCGAGGCAGCGCCCGGCACCGTCGCCCAGGTGCGCGCCGCAACCCAGTCCCTGATTCGTTACGCCAAGAGCCACGGCGGCGCCCTGCTGCTGGTCGGTCACGTCACCAAGGACGGGCAGATCGCCGGGCCCAAGGTGATCGAGCACATGGTCGACACGGTTCTCTATTTTGAAGGCGATCGCGGCCACCCCTACCGAATATTGCGCGCGGTGAAGAACAGATTTGGCGCCACCGACGAAATCGGCGTGTTCGAGATGCAGGGCGCGGGCCTGCGCGAAGTCTTGAACCCGTCCGAGCTGTTCCTGGGCGACCGCGACCAGATGGCGCCCGGAACGGCCGTGTTCGCCGGCATCGAGGGCACGCGGCCAATTCTCGTTGAAATTCAAGCTCTCGTCGCGCCCTCCTCATTGGGGACGCCGCGCCGCGCCGTGGTCGGCTGGGATGCGAACCGGCTGTCCATGCTGCTGGCCGTTCTGGAAGCGCGATGCGGCATCTCGTTTGCCCAAGCCGACGTCTACCTCAACATCGCCGGTGGCTTGAAGATCGTCGAGCCGGCCGCCGATCTTGCCGCTGCTGCCGCCCTTGTGTCGTCATTTTCCGGTGTTGCGCTGCCTGCCGATCACGTCTACTTCGGTGAAATCTCGCTGTCGGGTGCCGTTCGCGCCGCTGCGCACATGACCGCGCGACTGAAGGAGGCTCAAAAGCTCGGGTTCACAAAGGCCGTGCTGCCCGCTGCCGGCGAGATCGACGCTGCTGCGTTGACGATCGGCTTTGAACGCATAGACCACCTCAAAGATTTCGCGGAGACCTTCAAGCCGTGATGCTGCCGTCCATCCGTTTCTACGCGCTGCGCCTGCTGGCTGCCGGCGCCAACCCCTGGGAGTTCAGCCGATGATAGGGCCGCTCAGCTATCTCGACCTTGCGCTGCTGGCGGTGTGCTTTATCTCCGGCCTGCTTGCCATGTATCGTGGCTTGGCGCGCGAAATGCTCTCGATCCTGTCCTGGGTGATCGCGTTCGCGGCCACCTTCTATGCCATCATCGATCCGGAAAAGTACGGCGGCAAGCGTGGTTCCGGTTTCGGCTCGGGCTTTGCCACATCGCTTGCCGAGGATCTGGCCAAGCAGATCCAGGCGCCCGTACAGATCGCGCAAATCGCGGTTGGCGCCATCATATTCCTGATCGTTCTGATCATCGTCCATCTCATCACGGCGCGCATTTCCGATTCCATACTCGACAGCCGCGTCGGCATGATCGACCGCGTCTTGGGCTTCATGTTCGGTGTGGCGCGCGGGTTCGTGCTGATCGTCATCCCCTACATGCTTTATGAGGCGTTCATGGTCGATCCGCGCAATCCCAACAGCGCTTGGCCGTGGGTGCGCAACTCCCAATCCCTGCCCTACATCCAATCGGCCGGAAACTCGATCAAAACTGTCCTAATACGTATCATTCCGTCCTCGCTGACCGCCCCCTCGACCGGAGGCGGCGAGCAGCAGGGGTTCAACATGCCGCAAGGTTCGCACAAGCTAGTACTGGCGGAGCCGGTGGCATTTCATATATCTGTCACGTGGCGCGAGACCGGGAGCTGGCGAGCTTGAAGCTCCCCTCACCTCGATGCCAGGCGTGAAACCACGACGGACGGCGAACGGCGGCGGAGGCGGTCATGGCACACGGTGAGGATAACGCTGACAGTGGCGCGCAGGCAGGGCGGCTGGGCGCTGCCGGCAATCTACCCATCTTCGACCCTGGGTTCAGCCGCTACGGCGACGACCGGCTGCGCGAGGAGTGCGGCGTATTCGGCATCTTCGGCCATCCTGACGCAGCCGCCATGACGGTGCTCGGCCTGCACGCACTCCAGCATCGGGGCCAGGAAGCCGCCGGCATCGTCACCTACGATGGCCGCCGCTTCCATCAAGAACGGCGCATGGGTCTGGTCGGCGACAACTTCAACAAGGTCGACGTCATCAATCGGCTCAAAGGGCGCATGGCGGTCGGCCACAACCGCTACTCGACGACGGGTGACACGATCCTGCGCAACGTGCAGCCGCTGTTCGCCGATCTCAACACTGGCGGTTTTGCCGTCGCCCACAACGGCAACCTGACCAATGCACTGAAGCTCAGGCGCGATCTCATTCAGTCCGGCGCCATCTGCCAATCGACCTCCGACACCGAGGTCATTCTGCATCTGATCGCGCGCTCTACCAAAGGCCGCATCATCGAGCGCTTCGTCGAGGCGATCCGTCAGATCGACGGCGGCTTCGCGCTGGTCTGCCTCACCAACGACATGATGATTGCAGCGCGCGATCCGGTCGGCATCCGTCCCCTCATCATCGGCAAGCTCGGCGAGGCCTACGTGTTCGCCTCCGAAACCTGCGCCCTCGACATGGTCGGGGCGGAGTTCTTGCGCGAGGTCGAGAACGGCGAGGTGGTGGTTGTGACCGACAACGGTCTTGAGAGCCACCGCCCGTTTCCAAAGCGGCCGGCGCGTCCCTGCATCTTCGAGTACATCTATTTCGCCCGGCCCGACAGTGTCATCGGCGGACGCAGCGTCTACGACATCCGCAAGCAGATGGGTGTCGAACTGGCGCGCGAGACGCCAGCCGAAGTCGATGTCGTCGTGCCGATCCCCGACTCCGGCGTGCCGGCTGCGATCGGCTACTCGCAGCAGTCGGGCGTGCCATTCGAGCTCGGCATCATCCGCAACCACTACGTGGGGCGGACCTTCATCGAACCC
>CAZLHQ010000248.1:0-3675 GCA_964559355.1 uncultured Hyphomicrobiaceae bacterium | reverse complement strand
TCGATATAGCTGCGAACGATCGCACCGATCAAGCTAAGCCGAACCCAGTCATGATCCTGCTCGGCGGCAGCAACGCCAGCCCCGGCAGCATCAACCGCGTTGCGGGTCTTGCCGAATAGATCGACCTCATAACTCGCTGTTCCTTGCGCCGCCCAGGATGTGGCTGGCGAAGCGCCAGCCTCCCGTCCGTGCATGCCTGCCGCCGACAATTCGACCGCGGGAAGCAGCGTTGCCGACGTGCTCGTCTCGAGGCCCCGGGCTTCTTGGATACGCGCCCTGGCTATGCCAATCTCGGGACTGCGTGCAATCGCGGTCTCGATCAGTCGCGCCAGAACTGGGTCGTCGAAACGGCGCCACCACGCCTGAAGCATGGCAGCCGTCGCCGGGTCGCCGCCACGCGTGAACCACTGTTCCGGCACGGCATCATCGTGGCGGTCCAGCACTGGCGCACAATTGGCCAGCGCCATCAACATTGCCAAGGCGACAAGCGGAAAGACCATAAGCGGCGAGTTTCCCAGAAGAAGATGCGTACGCCGCGCTGCAGACCGTGGAAGTGGAGCTTCCAGGATCATTGCAGCCGCGCCGCCCCTCCGCTAATCCCAGCGGATCTGGCTGTGAAAGCCGCGTGGCGCCTCAAATTTGGCCTTGGCCCCGCTGTCGATGTGGTCACCGCGCGCTTGGGCGCGAGCCGCAACGCATGCCGCGTCCCAGCGGATTTGGCTGTGGAAGCCTTCCGGCTCGACAAAGCAGTCCGAGGCCGAATTGCCGGCACTCGATCTTCCGGCCGCCGGACGCTCGGTGTCGAAAGCTTGCGGCGCGAGATGATGCGCCTTGGCCATGGCCGTCGAGGCTGTGCCGAGTATGAAAACGCCAGTTATCGCCAAGCCAAATAAGCTGTTCTTGATGGTCATAAAATGCTCCTGTTCTAACGATCAATGAAATGAAAACCACGACAAGTCCGGATCGATGACATCATCTTCCGTCTACGCCTTATTTCAAGTTACAAATTGTTGCTGCCAGATTGGCTTTGAGGTCAGGGCCTGCCTGACACGCGCTCGTCCGACCCACCGTCAGCTCATCTTTTTTGAGGCCTGGACTAGCAGCGCGACAGACCGGTGCACCCGCGCCACGGCCCAAGCTCGATCTGACGCCAGCAACAATTTGTAACAGTCCTGAAATCTGATTGTAAGGCGACTCCCCCATCCGTGGTGGGCTGGAGCGTCGCACGCACAAGCATGCACGCACGACCATCGTCGGCCGTTTCGCGCTCTATCGTCTTGATGGATCCGACACGGCTAATCGCCGGGAGCCCTCGCGCCAATGATACGGACGCTCATCCTACTCAGTCTTCTTGCACCGAATACGGCGCTTGCCTTTGATCGGCATCAACGTCCAGCCGATTTGCCGAGGGTCTTCGGCGACCGCGATCCGAGTGACGCGGGCTCACGCGTGCCACGTATCACCTACCAGTCCGTGACCTCCTCCACCAAAACCTATCGGCCGGTTGACCCACTCCCGTGGGATGAGCGCAATCGACGCGTTGCACCCCGGCCCAAACAGGACCCGGCCGCGGTGCCAAAGCGCAACTGACAGCTCAGCCTTGCCACTCACACGTCAAGCAGACACAGGAATTTCAGATCCGGGGGGATCGACTGATGAAGCGACATGGGGAGCGACATGGGGGACGTGTCCTCGCCTGCGGGCGAGCAAAAGCCACCAGCCGAGCCGTGCTGGCAACGACAGGTATGATGTTGATGCTCAGTGGATGCGCAAACTTCACGCCCGATGGCGGGATGAGCAAGGTCGAGACGGCAACCGCCGAGACGCTTGGCAAGGACGTTCGCCGCATCCGCAGCGATGTTGACGCCGCAGACATCGAGGCGCGCGTGCGCGCGATCATCGCCAGCGGGCTCAATGCCGACAAGGCCGTGCAGGTTGCGTTGCTCAACAACCGCGGCCTGCAGGCCGCCTTCGCCGAACTCGCCACCACGGAGGCCGAAAGCGTCGAAGCGGGCTTGCCACCGAGCCCAATCTTCTCGCTTGCGCGGCTCACGGCATCGATCGTCTCAGGTCCGGCTTACGGCAGCGTGCTCGAGATCGAGCGCCAGGTGCTGGTCAATGTCCTGTCGTTGCTGACCCTGCCGCGACGCCGTGACATCGCCGAGCACCGCTTCAAGCAGGCCCAGCTCAGGGCCATCGAAAGCGTCCTCAAGACGGCGGCCGACACCCGCCGCGCCTACTATCGGGCCGTAGCATCGGCACAGACCGTCACCTTCCTGGAGGAAGCCAAGGTCGCGGCCGAAGCGGCCTCCGAGATCGCCAAGCGCCTTGGTGAAACCGGCGCTCTCAACAAGCTCGACCAAGCGCGCGAGCATGCGTTCTATGCCGAGCTCGGCGCTCAGCTCGCCGCCGCCAAGCTGAAGCGCGGCGCAGACCGGGAACGGCTCGTGCGCCTGCTCGGGCTCTGGGGCAAAGATGCCGCCCTCAAAGTCCCGTCCAAGCTCCCCACCCTGCCAGGCAAGATCAAAGCGCTCCCCGACATCGAGGCCGAAGCCATCGACAAGCGGATCGACCTCGCCATCGCCCGCATGGAGCTCGACATCCTTGCCAAGAGCTACGGTCTCACCCGCGGCACGCGCTTCATCAACGTGCTCGAGGTTGCCGGCATGCGGAGCTTCGAGAAAGAAACCGTCGTGACGCCGCATCCGCCGCCGGAGGAAACGGAGATCGAGCGCACCAAGACGCGCTGGCGGGGGCTCGAACTTGAATTCCAGATCCCAATCTGGGATCTCGGCGCCGCCCGCACGCGTAAAGCCGAGGAGACCTATCTCCAGTCCGTGCATCGTCTCGCCGAGCGAGCCATAACGATTCGCTCGGAAGTTCGTGAGGCCTATGGCGGCTATCGCGGCAGCTACGACATCGCACGGCACTACCAGAAGGAGATCGTCCCGCTGCGCAAGGTGATCTCGGACGAGACCATGTTGCGGTACAACGCGATGATTGCAGATCTCTCCGCACTCCTGGTCGATGCGCGGGCGCGCATCATGAGCAACATCGCCGCCATCGATGCCCAGCGCGACTACTTCCTCGCCACCACCGATTTGCAGGTCGCCATCATCGGCGGCGGTGTCGCGGGTGGCACCGGCGAAGGCCCCAAGGTCGCCGCCGCCGGCGGTGAAGGCCCAGGACATTGATCAAGGAGCCACAGACATGACGGTTTCACGCAGACGCTTCATCGGCTCGACAGGCGCGGCAGCGGCCTTGATCACGGCCACTTCGGTCAGCGGTCGCGCTCAGGTCGCGAGCCTGCCAGAGGCGGCGATCCAAAAATCACCGCTGATGCAGCCGCCGCTGTTTCCCAAAACCGGCCCCGATTACCAGCCGGTCGTCACCCTCTATGGTTGGACCTTGCCGTGGCGCATGAACGGGGACTGGAAGGAGTTTCATCTCATCGCCGAGCCCGTCGTGCGCGAGATCGCACCCGGCATGAAAGCGCATCTGTGGGGTTACAACGGGCAATCGCCCGGTCCGACCATCGAAGCCGTCGAAGGCGACAAAGTCCGCATCTTCGTCACCAACAAGCTGCCCGAGCACACCACCATCCACTGGCATGGCCAGCTCCTGCCCTGCGGCATGGATGGCGTCGGCGGTTTGACGCAGCCGCACATTAAGCCC
>CAZLHQ010000247.1:0-3684 GCA_964559355.1 uncultured Hyphomicrobiaceae bacterium | reverse complement strand
CCGGTGGCGATGAGATAGGTGTCGAGGTTGAGCTCGGAGATCTTGAGGTCCGCCTTGATCTGCGGACGGCCGCCGCCCGTTACGCCCGACATCGCGCCGGTGATGCGTGCGCCGTCGAGCGTGATGTCGGCGTTGTCGAGGCGGAACTGGTTCGGCTGCGTCTTCAGTCGTCCGCTCAGCGCCAGGGGGCCAAAGCCGTCGTTGGCGGGTAGTGGCTTTCCTGCCCACAGGGCGAGTGCCCGCATCGAAGCCGATTTCGCCGTCACCGTGCCATCGAGACTGGCCCCGTTGGCTAGATCGAAATTGCCCGAGTAGCTGGCCTCCAACGGAGGAGCGGTAATATCCAGCATGATCTTGGCGGACCTGTTGGTCAGCACCTCGGCAAGTGACGTCAAAGTGCCGCTGAAGCGCACAGTCTGGCCCTGCCAGTCGAGATCGCCATTGGCCGATAGCGGGCTCGCCAGTGTACGCGCCTTCAGCGTCAGGTCGATCGAGCTGGCCGTGTGGCGAATGGCATGGCGATCATCGGCATAGTCGAGCGTTCCGTCGATGATGCGAACATGCTGCAACACCACGTCGTCGAGGCCCGCTATGCGCCGCGAGCCGGCTGCGGTGCCGCCTGCAGCCGATGGTGTCTCGGCGCGCTGGGCGACTTCGACGCCGATCGGCGGTGGCGCATCGCTCGCGTGATCGCGGGGGCGATGCTCGGCAAACCTAACGGGGACATCGCGTGTGCTGGAATGTGCCAGCTCCCAGCTGCGCCGTCCGGCCTTGTCGACGCGCAGGTCGAAGCGCGGCCGCGTCATGACCAGCCGGTTGACCTCGACGCGGCGACTGAGCAGCGGCATCAGCTTGACGGTGATGTCGAGGCTTTCCATTGCCACCGTGGCGGTGCCGCCCATGGCGGGCGGGGCTGACAGCGAAACATCGCTCAAGGTCACGCCGAGCGACGGATATAAGGTGAAACGCGCCGGCCCGCGGATGACGAGATCGCGGCCCGTGCGTTCCTTGACCGCAGCGATGGCCTGGTCGCGAATGAGATCTGTTGGCGGCGCCAGCAATACGAATGCAGCGCCAGCGGCGGTGACGAGTCCGATGATCACCAAGCCCAGCAAGACGACGGAGCCCAGGCCGGAGCGTGATTTATGCGGCGCGGGGCGACGGTGGGCTTTCGGCTGCGGGCGCGGCGTCGGGCCACCTGGCGGCGGCGGAGCTGAACGCTGGCCGGGTGGGGGAGCGAATCGCTCTTCGATCGGGCGCACCTGATCCAAACGCGGTACGGGTGGCGGCAGTGGTGGAGGGGGCCTGCGTGGCGGTGTGCCGTTGGTCATCGAGGCCTCAAAGGGGCGTGTGGTTCGGTCTCGCCTGCGGCGCGGGGCGCAGTACGCGGCCATCGCCACAGTCATAGCCGGCTGATCCAGCCAAAGCGCGCATTATGCTGGAGTGTGTCATTACAACGGGAAAGGTCGGTGCGCTACCCGCGCCGAGCCGGTCCACCGCAGCGTCGCCTTCGCGGTCGAACTTAAGCGGCAATTGTGTCCGACCTGGGCAATTCGCTCGGGCCGGCGTGCCGATTGGCTTCAACGCCTGAGCGGGCGGATCTCGACGAGGCAGCTGTTGCCATCCCGATCATGCTCTATGACCACTTCCTCACTCGCATTTCTGTAGCGCTCGAGCGCGCGGTCGCCGTCGAGTTCGAGGCGCACGACCGATTCGCCACCGAGCTTATGAATATTGTCGACCAGCGCGCCGGTGCTGGCGCACCAGTGGGGACGCACCTGCGCTTCAATCGGCTCGTCGTAATGTCGGGAAGAACCTCGCACGGTGTCGGTCTCGATCTCGATTGCGGCGGTGACGCCGTCGCCTGCCCCCGCATTTGCGCTGCTCGATGGGCCGCAGGCGAACCCGGCAGCCAAAACTATGGCCATTGCGAGCGAATGCAGTGCTGCAGCGGCTCTCGATGCTGGAGCCGCCCTGAAAGCTGTGCAAGATCCCACGCAAGTCCCCCTCACTGAGCTTTGGGTCGATCACGACCCCGCTCATTGTGTTTGCGCGCACCGGATTGACCCGTGCTGACCTTGGCCGGAATCGAGGGCAATTGTGGCCATAGGACGGAACTGTGCGGCGACGGACCCATTTCGCGCGCCCGGTGTGATCGATCTGCAACCTGATTCTGGAGGCGTACTGGCCGATGCTCCAATCAGCTTGGTCAGGCCGACGGCTCGACGCCGATCGCTTGCACCGGGCTGAAACGTTCGCCCCAAGGAAAGCCTGGCGGGAACACGGCGGAAATGGTCGCTCGTTCGGTATTGGTAAGATAGATGCGTGCAGCGCGGACGTTGATCTCCAAGTGCTCGGCGTTGCGCGTGCCCGGAATGGCGATGACATGGCGGCCCGCGCTCAGCACCCAAGCCAGCGCCACCTCCGGGGGCGTGTGCCCCATGCGCTTGCACAAGGCGAGGAAGTCCGCGAGCGCTTCGCGATTGCGGCTGTAGGCAGGCTCTTGGAACCGTGGGTTCAGGCGGCGGAAATCACCAGCGTGGAATTGGTTGGGATCGATTGCTGCGCCCGATAGCATGCCGCGTCCCAACGGACTGAATGCGACGAACGATACGCCTAGCTCGTTGCAGGTGGCGAGCAGCAGTTGCTCCACCTCGCGCGACCACAACGAATATTCGCTCTGCACGGCAGCAATCCGGTGGACTTTGTTGGCGCGGCGCAGCGTATCGGGCGAAACCTCGCTCAGCCCGATGGCGCCGATCTTGCCCTCGCGCTTCAATTGTTCGAGCGTCTCCATGACGTCTTCGATCGGGCGATCGGGCTCGCGGCGGTTGACATAGAATAGCTCGACCTGCTCGCGGCCGAGGCGCTTCAGTGATTTTTCCAGCGCCGAGCGCAGATAGGCTGGCGAATTGTCGATGCGCCGTTCACCCGTTGCCGGCACGAAGCGTATGCCCGCTTTGGTCGCCACAACGATGCGGGCCTTGGTTTCGCGCAGGAAACGGCCGATCAGCTCTTCGCTGAGACCCATGCCGTAAATGTCGCCGGTATCGAAATGATTGATGCCAAGCTCGACGGCGCGGGCCAGAAGCCGCATCGTTTCCGTCTCATTGGACGGGCCGTAGGTTCCCGAGATGGCCATGGCGCCGAGGCTCACACTCGAGACGAGCGGGCCGAAGCTGCCGAGCCGGCGCATTTCCATAAATCGACTCCTTGAGGCGCCGTCGCGCCAGCGATCAGCACTTGGTGCTTGCGGTGGGCACGCGGACGGGCTCTAGTTTTTCTCGCGTTTTCCCAGGAAGCAAGATCACCGAACGAGCGATATGAATCTTTATGCAAAGTTGTCGCAACGTGCCGCAACCGGAAAACCTATCCGTGTTGCTCAGATCGGCGCCGGCAAATTCGGCACGATGTTTCTGGCGCAAGCGCGGCTGACGCGCGGGCTTCATGTCGTCGGACTAGCCGACTTGGAGCCTGAGCGCGCCCGCTCCCGGCTCGCCGAAGCCGGATGGGAAAGCGAGCGATTTGCGGCAAAAAGCCTCGATGATGCGTGCGCGTCAGGTTCGACATTTGTCACTGACGATGCGCTGGCCATCATTGCCGATCCGCGTATCGAGGTGGTGATCGAGGCCACCGGCGACCCGGCAACCGGCGTGCGCCTGGCGCGGCATGCCTTCGCCCACC
>CAZLHQ010000246.1:0-3707 GCA_964559355.1 uncultured Hyphomicrobiaceae bacterium | reverse complement strand
CTTCGGCGCCATCACTCTTCTGAAGAACGATCCGAGCTACTTCAAGGTTGGCGCAAACGGCGCCTACGACAAGGTGAAAGACCTGCTCGGCGGCTCCAACATGGCGGCCGTGCATCTCTCCAAGGCCGTCGGCGGCTCGCTGTTCTTGGGCTTCATCTCGGCCGTCGCGTTCGCAACCATCCTCGCGGTTGTTGCGGGCCTGACACTCGCCGGCGCCACCGCGGTCAGCCACGACCTCTATGCCTCCGTCATCGCCAAGGGCAAGGCCAACGAACAGACCGAGGTGCGCATCTCCAAGATCGCAGCCGTGGCAATCGGCATCCTCGCCATCTTCCTTGGCTACATGTTCGAGAAGCAGAACGTTGCCTTCATGGTCGGTCTCGCCTTCTCGGTTGCAGCCTCGATCAACTTCCCCGTCCTCATCATGTCGATCTTCTCCAAGAACGTCACGACCAAGGGCGCGGTGTTGGGCGGCCTGATCGGCCTCGTCTCCTCGGTGACGCTGGTCGTTCTGTCGAAGGCGGTGTGGGAAGATGTGCTCGGCATGCCGAAGGGCTCCTCGCCGTTCCCCTACTCGAACCCGGCGCTCTTCTCCATGACCGCGGCGTTCGTCGGCATCTGGCTGTTCTCGATGCTCGACCGCAGCGCCACCGCGGCCAAGGAGCGCGAGGCTTACGAGGCCCAGAAGCTGCGCTCGGAGACGGGCATCGGCATGGCGGCGGCCTCGGCCCACTGACATCCATGCCGACTTCAAGAACAAGCGCGCCGGAGACAACTCCGGCGCGCTTTTCGTTGCGGGGACGATGACAGAGAAAGCGTTGCAGGCGGCAGCTGAGGCGCGAAAGACTCAAAGCGGCAACAAACGCAAGTCGAATTGCAGATTGCGATCCGCACACGCGGGTCGAATCACTACCTTTCGGGGCACCGTGAATTTCCGGCCGAGCGAAAGGGAAAGCCAGATGGCGGCAGCAAAGCGCACCGGACTGTTTCTGATCGGCCTGGCGCTGGTCGGCTCCGCCGCAGCAGGCTTGGCGCTCTCCATGACCTCGCCGACGCACTCAAAAGGCGATGCAGGCGACAAGAGCTACGCGATTGCCATCTCGGGTCGCTCGAGCCTGCGTCTAATCGAGCTGGGGGCGCAGCAGCGTATCGCCCCAATCAACGCCTCGGGCGATGACCGCCATCTCTACTGCCGGAAGGTGGCGCGCGCAGCGGGCCTTGAACTCGGCGTTGCCTGCGCCAGCGAAGTCACCACTTTTGCCGATGCCAGCCAGTAGATCCCCAGTAAACCTGATGTGTGCCACAGGACTGCGGCGCCGCCTGCTGCGCCTCACTCAGCGATAGACCAGCACCGGCACGGTCGAATGCGTGAGTAGCTTCTGGGTTTCGCTGCCCAGCACCAGCGCCGAAACGCCGCGCCGCCCGTGCGAGGCCATGACGATCAAGTCGACGTCCTTCTGCTTGGCGACTTCGATGATCGCCCGCCATGGCTCGCGATCCTCGACCTGAACGGTGGCAAGCGGCACATCTTGCGCCTTGGCTTCAGCGCGCGCCGCGTCCATACGGTGATTGAACTGACGCGACATCTCCGCCCGCTCGTCATCGCTGACTGTGATGGTAACACCCTCGACGACGAAATCCGTCATCGGCGGTTGCACAGTCATGGCCGTCACCCGCGCGCCAAGGGCCTTGGCGATGGCGATGGCGTGCTTGACCGCCAACTGAGAGAGCTCGCTGCCGTCGGTTGGAATGAGAATGTGCTTGAACAGCATGGTGCTTGTCTCCTTCCCGGCCCCGGGCCGGCGCGGCACGCGAGGCATTGTTTTTATTAAGCCTAGAAGCCGTGTTCAATCCTGACCTTGACCACCGTCAACGGCTAACGTCACCAGGCCCTCGAGCGACGTCAGACGCAGGTCCGGCGGCATCTGCGGGTATTCATCAGGTCGTCCCATGCGGTTGATCCACACCGGACGCATGCCGAACGCGCTGGCGCCGGCAATGTCCCAGCGGTTCGACGAACAGAACCAGATCGCATCCGGAGCCGCATCGAACGCTTCGACCGCCAGACGATACACCATCGGGTCGGGCTTGAACGTACTCGCATCGCCAGCCGAAAGAACGTGCTCGAACATGCCGTCCAGGCCGGCGCTGTCAATCGCACGCTCGAGCAGATCGCGATCGCCATTGGACAACACAGCCAGCCGCGCGCCGCGCTGGCGCAACGCGCGCATCACCGGCACCACCTCGGGGTAGGCATCAAGTTCGCGATAAGCATCGAGCAGCGCCGCGCGGGTGGCATCGTCGAGAGCTATACCAGTCGTCGCGATGGCGTAGTCGAGGCTGCGCTCGGTCAATTCCCAGAAGGTCGCCCGACGCGCCGTTGCAGCGTGGATCCACGTATACTCGAGCTGCTTTGTCCGCCACATCTCCGACAATTGCTGCCCGCCAGCGCCGATGCGGCTGCTCATGCGCGCAACCGCCGAGTGCACGTCGAACAGCGTGCCATAGGCATCAAAGGCGTATAGGGCACTCGCTTCCACCACGTTGCACCCGGAAAGAGAAATGGCGCAAAGCCTGTAGGCCTTGCGCCATCAGTGTAGATCCGGCAACGATCCGCTGCAAACCCGCTTGGTTAATGCAGCCGCGACGGGATCAAGCAGCGCGCGCCGAGGCTTTGACGGATGCATCCGTCAAATAGGCCATCGCGGCATCGACGCCACCGCGCGTGTGCGGCACATCGGCCAGCGCCAGCGACATCTCGACACCTGCCAGCGCGCCCATGATGGTGAGCTCGTTGGTATCGCCCAGATGACCGATACGGAATACCTTGCCGGCCACCTTGCCCAAACCGGTGCCGAGCGACATGTCGAACCGCTCCAGCACGAGCTTGCGGAACTGATCGGCATTATGGCCATCCGGCATCCGCACGGCAGTGACGGCAGGAGAATAGTCCGCCGGCTTCGCGCACAGCACCTCGAGCCCCCAGGCGTTGACGGCGTGACGGGTGGCTTCCGCCAGGCGCTCGTGGCGGGCGAAGACGTTGTCGAGACCCTCTTCCATTAGCATGTCGACGGCAACGTCGAGGCCATAGAGCAGGCCGGTCGCCGGAGTGTAAGGGAAGAAGCCGGTCGCATTGTTGGACAGCATGTCATCCCAACTGAAGAACGCGCGCGGCAGCTTGGCGGTCTTGGACGCGGCAAGCGCCTTGTCACTGACGGCCGTGAACGACAAGCCTGGCGGCAGCATCAGCCCCTTCTGCGATCCCGAAATGGTAACATCGATGCCCCACTCGTCATGGCGCACGTCCATCACGGCCAACGAGGAAATGGTATCGACCATCAGCAGTGCGGGATGCCGCGTCGCATCGAGCGCCTGGCGAACCTGATCGATGTGGCTGCGGCAGCCGGTTGCGGTCTCGTTGTGGACGATACACACGGCCTTGAACTCGTGCGCCTTGTCCTGCTTCAAGCGCGCTTCGACGGCGTTGGCGTCCACACCCGACCGCCAATCGGTGGCGATGAATTCAGGCACGAGGCCGAACTTGACGGCCATGTTCTTCCAAAGCGTGGCGAACTGGCCCGTCTCCACCATCAGCACCTTGTCACCCGGAGACAGCGTGTTGACGAGCGCGGCTTCCCACGCGCCGGTGCCCGACGCCGGGAAAATGATGACCGGGCTCTTGGTCTTGAAGACGTGCTTGGTTTTTT
>CAZLHQ010000245.1:0-3708 GCA_964559355.1 uncultured Hyphomicrobiaceae bacterium | reverse complement strand
TGGGCTGGGGCGGCTGGTGGTTCTGGGATCCGGTCGAGAACGCCTCGTTCATGCCGTGGCTTGCCGGAACCGCGCTGCTGCATTCTGCTCTCGTGATGGAAAAACGCGAGGCGCTGAAGGTGTGGACGATCCTTCTTGCGATCCTCACCTTCTCGTTGTCGCTGATGGGAGCGTTCCTTGTGCGCTCAGGCGTGTTGACGTCAGTGCACGCCTTCGCCGTCGATCCCGAACGCGGCATCGTTATCCTCGCCATCATGATGATTTTCATCGGTGGCGCACTCGCGCTATTTGCCTTGCGTGCGGGGGAATTGCGCCAAGGCGGTCTGTTCGCTCCGATCAGCCGCGAGGGTAGTCTTGTTCTCAATAACATCCTGCTGACGGTGAGTTGCGCAACTGTTCTGGTTGGTACGCTCTATCCGCTTGCGCTCGAAGCCATCACGGGCGGTAAGATTTCGGTTGGTGCACCGTTCTTCAACATGACCTTCGTACCCTTGATGCTACCTCTGCTGATTGCGCTGCCGTTCGGCCCATTCATGCCCTGGAAACGGGGCGACCTGCGCGGAGCCGCCGAACGGCTGGTGGTTGCTGCCTCGGTTGCCGTGGTGGTGCTGGTGGCGACGATCGCGATCTATCAGCGCGGCCCGTGGCTCGCACCATTCGCCATCGCGCTCGGCGCTTTCGTGATGATGGGATCAGTGTCGGAGATCGCCTTCCGATCGCGCATGGGCAAGGTTGCGTGGCCTGAGGCGTGGCGGCGCATGCGCAACTTGCCGCGCTCGGTGCATGGCACGATGCTGGCGCATTTCGGCGTCGGCATGATGGTGATCGGCATCGCAGCAACCTCGGCCTATCGCGAAGAGACGATCCTCGTAATGAAGCCGGGCGATCACGTCGACGTTGCCAGCTATCGTCTCACCTTCAAAGGTTCCGAGGACGGTCGCGGTCCAAACTACCGCGAGGAAACCGCCACGCTGGACGTGACCCGCGGCGGTGCTGCGGTGACGACGCTGACCCCGTCTAAGCGGCTTTATGATGCACCGCCGCAGCCGACGACCGAAGCAGGGATCCTCAATTCGTGGCGCGGCGACCTCTATACCGTTATCGGCGATGCGCAGGACAGTGGCGGCTATGCCTTCCGGATCTACTTCAATCCGCTCGTGCGGTTGATCTGGATCGGCGCCCTGGTCATGTTCATCGGCGGTGGCGTATCCCTCAGCGATCGCCGGTTGCGCGTCGGCGCACCCGTCAAGTCCCGGCGCGGGCACGGTGCGGCGGCGGCGTGAGGAGACACGCAATCATGATGGCGATGGCACGTGTGGCGCAGAAGCTGGCGGCAGTTCGTGCGCGATTGGCGGGCGCGGTGGCGTTGTTGCTTGTTGCATTGCCTGCAATGACGTCGCCGGCTTCCGCCATCAATCCGTCCGAGCGGCTGAGCGACGCCAAGCTTGAATCGCGGGCGCGAGAATTGTCGGCGGAGTTGCGCTGCCTTGTTTGCCAGAACCAGTCGATCGACGATTCGGATGCTCCGCTCGCCAAGGATCTGCGGCTGCTCGTTCGTGAGCGGCTCGTGCAAGGCGATAGCAATTCCCAAGTCAAGGATTTCGTGGTCGCGCGCTATGGCGAGTTCGTACTGTTGAAGCCGCCATTCGGCATGCACACACTGCTGTTGTGGCTGACACCACTGCTGGTGCTCGCTCTCATTGTCATGTTCGTGATGCGCGCGATGACGGCGCGACGCGAGGCCGGTGCGACGGCACCGGCCACGGTCTTGAGCCCGGCGGAAGAAGAGCGGCTGCGCAAGCTGCTGGCAGAGGATACCTCCAAGGCATCCGGGCCGTCGTGATGGCAGCCAACATGTGATTTCGGGTGTTACGGCCTGTCGCCTGTGGCGATGTGAGCGCCTTCACCGGAATGCTCGGCTCTTTCGGGTTGAGCAGGCTCTGAGCCCTGCAGCCGCTGCAGCAATGTCTTGGTCGCAAGCCCCGTCACTGGCAGCCCCATGCTCGCCTCGTAGGATTCGATCGAGGCGCGGGTAATGCGGCCGTAGATGCCATCGCGCAGGCCGGCAAAGAAGCCCTTGTGCGCCAGGCGATCCTGCATGCGCACCAGGTCATCGCGGGTTGTGATGACATCGTTATTGGCCAGGGCTTCGACGCGCGGCACCAACGGTGCGGCGAGAAGCGCGGTGTTGGCAACAATTTCAGACGCCAGCTTCTGAATGATTTCCCCATCGTGCATGATGACGCGCGAGCGCACGTAGGTGCCGACGTTGATGGCGACAACCTCGGGGCCGTCGGCACCATCGATGAGTAGCGGCGAGCCGGACGATGCCGATTCGGTATCGCACGTATGCAGCAGCAGGTTATCGGCGTCCTCGAAATCACGCGAAATGCTTTCCCACTCCGTGCTGCGCACGTTGCCTTCGAGCATGCACGGTGTAGCAATCGCCAATTTCCAATGGGCCAAGTCGCGGTGATAGGCGACCTGATAGATGCCGCCTTGCGCAGCCGTTGCTTTTATCTCCTGGCGTGATTGCTGGCTGATCTTGAAGCCGCCGGCCGGGCAGGCGGCGCGATCGAGACGCAACAGCGCCCAATCGGCGGGAGCGTTGATGGGCGGACGCGTGTTGAGCCGTTCGGCTCCCGTCAGAATGCTGGCATTACCTGATGCGCGATCGGCACCGGCAATGGAAGCATGACCTCCGCGAGCACTATCTCGACGGAAGCGCAGCAGCGACGTGCGCGACCCTGGCTGACTGGCGGTCCCGACAACGCAATGCCCCGCCGTGGCTATGATGTCTTGTGCCACGCAAAAGGCGGTGCACACAGCGCCGGTGGCTCGATGTTCCAATACACCGATGTTGTCGCGCAACCCGCGCTGCCCGCTGGCGAGCATGCGGCGTTCGTCTTTGCCGAAGACGGCGACGGGGACGACGAGGCGGCGCTGGGATTGTGGGGACGCGCCGATTGCGGCGGTGGGCGCCGTTGCGGATGCGGGCGCCGCATGGATCGTCGCCGCCGCTACGTTCACGAGCAGGACGAGGGCCCGAACCCCATGCGAATGGCAATCCATGGAACGCATACGCAACGCCTGCTTCACTCTGGTGCACTCCGGGTTAATCATTACAGATCGTTAAGACGGCCGAAAGGCTGTCGTAAGGGCGACTTGGCTATGCCTCGATCAAACCGGAATCCGGCTCAGGAACAGGGAGATCGACCACTATGCAAAATGCGCCTTCCAAGGCTGACCCAGCAAATGCCGCGCCAACTACCGCCAACCGGGGAAAGACCGGATCTTCGAAGACGGTGCGCACCATGGCGGTTGCCGCACTCGTTGGCGCCAGCGCCCTGGCGTTCCAGGCTTATCGGGCGCCCGATGCCGCCCACGCACAGCTGCGTCCGACCGAGCCGGGTGTGCAGACGCCTTACGGACGTGCGCCGCTGAGCTTCGCCGACATCGTCGATAAGGTTAAGGGCTCGGTCGTTTCCGTGTCGGTCACGAACGGCGACAAGACGGCCGTAAAGGACCCCGAGGGTCGCCGCTTCGGTGGCATGCCCGATCTGCCCGACGACCATCCCTTGAAGGATTTCTTCAAGAACCTGCCTAAGGAGTTCCAGCAGCCGCAGCGTCCCAACAAGCCGCAGCTGGCGCAAGGCTCGGGCTTCGTCATCTCGGCTGACGGCTATGTCGTCACCAACAACCACGTCA
>CAZLHQ010000244.1:0-3831 GCA_964559355.1 uncultured Hyphomicrobiaceae bacterium | reverse complement strand
GGATCAGCATCGACCGCACCTGCGATCTCGTGCGCCAGTTCCTCGATGCGCTCGACGCGCTCCTTCTGACTGCCGAGCTTCTCGTGAAACGTGATGCCGCCAAGCGCGATCTCCATCTCGTCGAGCGGCTTCTTCAGATCCTGGTCCCAGAAAAATTTCGCGTCCGACAATCGCGCCGCGATCACCTTCTCGTTGCCGGCAATGATGGCCTTGCCACCATCGGTCGCAATCAAATTGGAGACGGCAAGAAACTTGTTGGCGAGCTTGCCTGTTTTGGGGTCGTTCAACGAGAAGCACTTCTGGTGCTGCTTCATCGACGTCATCAGGCACTCGGCCGGCACGTCGAGAAACGCCTTGTCGAACGAGCCCATATAGACCGTCGGCCACTCGGTGAGACCGGCGTTCTCCGCAATCAGCGCCTCGTCCTCAATCCATTCGAGCTTGGCAGCCTTGGCGATGTCGCGCGCCTGCTCGGCAATGGCAGCGGCCCGCTCAGAGGCCGGCAGCAGCACCTTAGCCGCCATCAGCTTCTTGCCATAGTCCTCGAAACTCGTGGCGTGAATCGCATCGCGGCCGTGGAAGCGGTGCCCGCGCGTGGCGTCCGCACTCTTCAACCCTGCGACCTCGAACGAGACCACCTTGCCGCCCAGCAGGCACAGGATCGAATGAATCGGCCGCACCCATTGAAAGGGCGAAGAGCCCCAGCGCATCGACTTGGGCCATGGGAACTTGGCACACACGTCGGGGATCGTCTCGGCCACGATCTCGGACGCCGCACGCCCGGGCTTGTTGATCCGGGCGACGTAGAAGTCGCCCTTCTTTTCGTCTTTGACGATCTCGGCTTCCGCCACCGAAGCAAGCCCGGCCGACTTCAAGAAGCCTTCGACCGCCTTCTCTGGTGCGCCAACGCGCGGACCTTTGCGCTCTTCGGAAATGGCGGGAGAATTTGCCGGCACCTTCAAGACCGCAAGCGCCAGACGGCGCGGCGTGGCAAAGCTCATCGCCTCGCTCACCTCCAGGCCGCGCGCCCTCAGCCCCTCGACAACGAGACGCTTCAAATCGTCGGCGGCGCGCTGCTGCATGCGTGAGGGAATTTCCTCGGAGAACAGCTCGAGCAGTAGTTCTGACATGAGTTCAGCTTTTCACTTGGTCGGATATTCGGACGGTGCGGGCGGCGCCATGGAAGGGCCGGGAGCGGCGGGAGAGGTGGGAGAGGTGACGACGCCTTTAGCGGTGCCCAGCAGTTTGGCGCCGATGTCCGTCACCGCCCCAGTCGCCGTCAGATAGCCCATGCCGAGCAGGCAGGCACCGAAAAACATGTACATCACGGGCCGTTGCCGGTTGAGGAAGTAAAAGCCCAAGACCAGCAGCGGAACACCGATCGCAAGCCAGCCGGCGACAAGTGGGGTCATGGGCCTTCTCCCAGAGTTGCGGCGGCTGGAGCCGTTCCGATTTTGATGAATTGCGGAACAGCGCCAGGCCCTTGTTTTGTCGTGCTTCTTATCGGAAAACTGGTTCCCACTTTTCCGGAAGCACTCTAGTTTGCGGCGGCGAGTGCCGGCCGCTCAGTTGAAAACGATTGCAAGAATTCCTAGCAGAACCGCGGCGGCAATGAATAGCCAAAGCACGAGGCCGGCACTGGCAACCCCGAGATAGGCGAGCAGCGCCACCACGCCGGTTGCGGCGAGCCAGCCAAACAGCACCGGCTGCATCGAACGCGGCCAGACCCGAGCCACCAGGAAGCCAACGAAGATGGCGCCGATGCCGATCAGCGTCGCCTCGCCGAGCTTGCGGCTGTCGCCCAGTATCGACCAAAACGATGCATCGAGCAGAATCGCCAGAACCGGGGCCTTGAGCATGTCTCCCTCGTGTGTTCGCCGCACATAAGAGAGCCAATTGTGCGCACCTTGACCGATGCCCTGCGAAGGCGCGCACAGGCATTAGGTATTTGATATTGTTTTTCAACTGAATGTTAGCAAACTTCAATTAGTATCTTCATCCGCGTACAAATAGTGGTTACAAGTTGGACTTTGGACAGACCATGTTCCAGAAAGACGCCCAAAAGAACACGGTCACTGTCGAGTTGGCGTGTGTGGACGGCAGAAGGCTCCTCGGCAAAGTCGTCGTCCCCTATGGCTCAGACCTTGTGCGCGTCCTCAACGGCGGCTCGCGCTTCATCGAGTTCGAGGACATGGACGGCTCGATCCGCTTCGTCGCCAAGGATGCGATGATCGAGATCATCGAAGCCAAGAACAAGAAGCCGCCCAAGCTGCATCACCCGGTCCTCGACGAGACACAGAGCGCTTATCGCGTGCTCAACGTGGCCGAAACTGCCTCGCACGAGGAAGTACGCGCGGCCTATGCGCGGCTCGCCAAGCGCTACCATCCCGACCAGTACACGACGGTCGAGCTTCCACACGAGGTGGCGAGCTACATGTCGCGCATGTTCGAGCACGTCTCGATGGCCTATCAGGCAATCACGCGGCGCGAGACGCCGGTGGCAGCCGAATAAAACTGGTGCGCGCCAACACCGATCCAGAGCGGTAAAGGCGGCAAATAGCTTCAGCATCTCCCGGCCTTGGCGGCTATTATTGGGAATTTGCAGAAGGAGCCGACGCCTTGCCCAAGCGTGATCTGCTGATCATAGGACCATCAATGAAATTGAGTTTGGGCGCGCGCGCACTTTTCGCGTTCATCGGCCTTGCCGCGGCCGCGATGCCGGCAACCGCCTCCGATCGGCTTGCCTGCAAGATCGAGATCGTTCGCAACCCCGCCGGCCTGGAGCTGCTGGCACTTGTTTCAGCGCCGCAGCCGATCAGCGGACAGTATCGCCTGCAGGTGACGATGATGGCCCAACACGGCAACTCGACCATGAATCATGGCGGCACATTCACGGCGGGGCCCGGCGCGCCGCAGGTGGTCGGCCGGTTCTCACTTGCCGGTGGAGGCCAGTACATGGCGCAGCTTCAAGTCACCGCCGACGGCCACACCATCGATTGCAATGAACGCATCGGCGGCGCGATGTGAGGCAAGCGACCGCGCAGGCGGTATGTCGCCGCATATTGGGCCTTGCCAACGGCGAGCCGGGTTGCGGCCGTTGAAGCGGACCGCATTCGAGCCGTTACGCGGCCCGACCCCCTTCGGTCGCCAGCCAAGCACCGCAGCAGGCTTTGGCGAGTTCGCGCACGCGCAGGATATAACTCTGCCGCTCGGTCACGGAGATGACGCCGCGCGCATCGAGCAGGTTGAAGATGTGAGAGGCCTTGATCGCCTGATCGTAGGCCGGCAGCGCCAGCAAGTGGCGATCGCCCTCGCCCTTCGCACCGGCCGAAAGCAGCGCCTTGCACTCCTTTTCAGCGTCGCGGAAATGAGCCAGCAGCATCGACGTATCGGCGTGCTCGAAGTTGTAGCGCGAATATTCCTGCTCGGCCTGCAGGAACACGTCGCCATAGGTCAGCTTGCGCGCGTCCTTGCGGCCATTGAAGTTCAGATCGAAGACGCGATCCACCCCCTGCACATACATGGCGAGGCGCTCCAGCCCGTAGGTGATCTCACCCGCGACGGGGCTGCAATCATAGCCGCCGACCTGCTGGAAATAGGTGAACTGCGTCACCTCCATGCCATTGCACCAGACCTCCCAGCCCAACCCCCAGGCGCCGAGCGTCGGGCTCTCCCAATCGTCCTCGACGAAGCGGATGTCGTTGACGCGGGTATCGATGCCGATGGCGTCGAGGCTTTTCAAATACAGGTCCAGGATGTCGCTCGGTGACGGCTTCATGATGACCTGGAACTGGTAGTAGTGCTGCAGCCGGTTCGGGTTCTCGCCGTAAC
>CAZLHQ010000243.1:0-3841 GCA_964559355.1 uncultured Hyphomicrobiaceae bacterium | reverse complement strand
GACGAATGGGTCTTGCCCTTGTCGTGGTCGAAGAAGACGCCCGGCGAGCGGTGCATCTGCGAGACGATGACGCGCTCGGTGCCGTTGATGATGAAGGTGCCGTTCATCGTCATGAGCGGCATGTCGCCCATGTAGACGTCCTGCTCCTTGACGTCCTTGACCGATTTCGAACCGGTTTCCTCGTTGATATCGAACACGATGAGGCGCAGCTTGACCTTGAGCGGCGCGCAGTAGGTCATATCGCGCTGCATGCACTCATCGACGTCGTACTTGGGGCCCTCGAACTCGTAGCCGACGAACTCGAGCGTGGCGCGGCCAGAAAAATCCGAGATCGGGAACACGGACTTGAACACGGCCTGGATGCCCTGATCGTCCGGGCGACCGCCAGGCGGCTCCTTGACCATCAGGAAGTCGTCGTAGGACGACTTTTGAACCTCGATGAGGTTCGGCATTTTTGCCACTTCACGGATCGATCCGAATTTCTTACGGATGCGCTTGCGGCCGTTGAACGTCTCAGCCATGTCCGCTCCTTCATTCCGGCCCGGGTGACGATCCCGCGCCTCAAATCCACGTCAGATCCCGAGGGCCGCCATCCCTCGTGCCTGAAACGGCTCACCGGAAGACCCTTTGGCCGCGATTGCTGCCGCAGGATCTTCCGGAGAACCGTCGTGGCGCACCCGTGGCGCGCCTTGAGTGGTCGGTCGTGAGTGGCGAGTGGCGTGACGAGCGCGGCCGAAGCCTCTACTCACCACTGACCGCTCACCACTCACCACGTCGTTACTTCAGCTCGACGGTCGCACCCTGGTCCTCGAGCTGCTTCTTGATCTTCATCGCCTCGTCCTTGGAGACGCCTTCCTTCACGGCCTTGCCGCCAGCTTCGACGAGATCCTTCGCCTCTTTGAGGCCGAGTCCGGTGAGAGCGCGGACTTCCTTGATGACGTTGATCTTCTTGTCGCCGCCGGCCTTCAGGATGACGGTGAACTCGGTCTGCTCCTCGACGGGGGCAGCAGCAGCGGCGGCCGGGCCGGCAACGGCGACGGCGGCAGCGGCGGACACGCCCCACTTCTCCTCGAGCATCTTGGCGAGTTCGGCGGCTTCCAGAACTGTCAGCTTGGACAGATCGTCAACGATCTTTGCGAGATCGGTCATGGTGTTGGTTTCCTTGCGTTTGAACCTTGTTTCAATACCTGATGCAGCGTTTCATGCTGCGCTCTTTATCGTCGGCGGCGCGCTGTCTAAGCGACGCCACGTTGCCCTTGTCGCGTTCAGGCGGCCTCGCCCTGGCTGGCCTTCGCCTGGATGACGCGCGCGAGTTTTGCACCCGGCTCCTTGACCGTGCGGGCGATCTTGGTCGCCGGCGCGTTGAGGAGGCCGATGAGCTTGGCTCTGAGCTCGTCCAGGGAGGGCAGTTCGGCAAGCGCCTTGACGCCTTTCGCATCGAGGACGGTCGTGCCCATCGCACCGCCGAGGACGACGAGCTTGTCGACCCCCTTGGCGTAATCGACGGTGACCTTGGCCGCAGCGATCGGATCCTTCGAATAGGCCAGAATGGTCGGGCCCGTCAGAAGGTTGTCGATGCCTTCGGCGCTGGTATCCTTGATGGCGAGCTTTGCCAGCTTGTTCTTGACCACCTTCACGGAGCCGCCAGCGGCGCGAATGCGCCTGCGGTATTCCGCGGATTGGGCGGCCACCATGCCGGTGTTGTGGGCAACAACGACCACGCCGGTGTCTTTCAACACCTCGTGGAGCGCGGTCACGAGCTCACGTTTCGCGGCTCTTTCCACTTACGCTCTCTCCTTAGTACGCAAACGTGCCTCGCGGCACATTTTGCGGGTTGCACCTTGCCGCTCCGACGGACCCACTGAAGGTTCCGAACAACAGCGACGCTTCAGACCTGTCCTCCGCGCGCTTTCGCGACACGGGTGCGACCCGGAAAGGTTCAAACCGCCAGCTCGGCGCCTTGCGGCCCGGACATTGCGATCTGTCTCCCGTCTCATGCAGGCCCATCTGGGGTTTAGGCCGCTGCCGGCAAGCCGGCGTTGGCACCTGCAATCTCGGACAGGTTCCGGCTGGCCATCTTGCGGCGGCCAGACCGGCATCCCGGGCAAGCCCGGGAACTTCACTTGATCGAGCGACCGTCTCAGACGACCGGACCGCTCGATACGGTAGCGGCATCGACCTTGACGCCCGGTCCCATCGTCGAGGAGATGGAGACGCGCTTGAGGTAGGTGCCCTTGGCGCCAGCCGGACGTGCCTTTACGACCGCATCGACAAACGCCTTGATGTTCTCGACCAGCGCCTTCTCGGCGAAGCTCGCCTTGCCGACGCCGGCATGAATGATGCCCGCCTTCTCGACTCGGAACTCGACCGAACCGCCCTTGGCGCCTTGCACTGCGCCCTTGACGTCCATCGTCACCGTGCCGACGCGCGGGTTCGGCATCAGGCCGCGCGGGCCCAGCACCTTGCCGAGGCGGCCGACCAGGCCCATCATGTCGGGCGTGGCGATGCAGCGGTCGAAGTTGATGTTGCCGGCCTGGACCTGATCGACGAGGTCCTCCGCACCGACGATGTCTGCGCCTGCAGCCTTGGCCTCCTCGGCTTTGGCGCCGCGCGCGAACACCGCAACCCGCGACGTGCGTCCCGACCCGTTCGGCAGGTTGCAGACGCCGCGGATCATCTGATCGGCGTGCTTGGGATCGACGCCGAGATTCATCGCGATCTCGATCGTCTCGTCGAACTTGGCCTTGGCGCGCGCCTTGACCAGCTTGACCGCTTCGTCGATGGCGTAGGCCTTGTTGCGATCGACACCGTCGGCGATGGCCGCCATGCGCTTGCCACCGGCGAGCCGCGTCGCCTTGATCTTCTCAGGAGTGATGCCAGCCATTGTCTTACTCCACCACCCGGATGCCCATGGAGCGCGCCGAACCCGCGATCGTGCGCGCCGCCTGATCAAGATCTTCGGTGTTGAGATCCTTCATCTTCATCTTGGCGATCTCGCGCACCTGAGCCATCGTCACCGAACCCGCAACGCCGCGTCCGGGATCCTTTGAACCCGACTCGATCTTGGCCGCCTTCTTCAAGAAGAACGACGCCGGCGGCGTCTTCATCTCGAAGGTGAACGAGCGGTCGGAGAAGACCGTGATCTTGACCGGAATCGGAGTGCCCGGCTCGATGTCCTTCGACTTCGCGTTGAAGGACTTGCAGAACTCCATGATGTTGACGCCGCGCTGACCGAGCGCGGGGCCGATCGGCGGTGAGGGATTGGCCTGCCCCGCCTTGACCTGGAGGTTGATGTAACCGTCTATTTTCTTCGCCATGGTATCCCCTGGTTTTGCAGGCAGGACGCGCCAGCCTGAGGGTTAGCGGTTTACGGTCGCAAGCCTTGATGTGGCCTGCTTCCTCCCGCACATTTGAGACTGGCTGCCGGAGCCATGCCCCACCATCCAGTCCGCTCCGGTGCGCGTGCACCGATCTCGATCGCAGGGCCCGCTGGCAATGCCACCGCCCCGCAGCAATCATTCCCGCACCAATCGTTTCCGCCTTCAGTCGCGCCTCGCACGCGCCAGCAAGGCTACCGATCAGCTTGCAATCTTCTCCACCTGTCCGAACTCGAGCTCGACCGGTGTCGGCCGGCCGAAGATCGACACGGCAACCTTGAGCCGCGCGCGCTCTTCGTCGACTTCCTCGACATGCCCCTGGAACGAGGCGAACGGGCCTTCGGCAACCTTGACCTGCTCACCGATCTCGAACGTGATCGAGGGCTTGGGCCGCTCGACGCCATCCTTGACCTGATTGAGGATGCGCATCGCCTCGGCGTCGGAAATGGCGATCGGCTTGTTGT
>CAZLHQ010000242.1:0-3860 GCA_964559355.1 uncultured Hyphomicrobiaceae bacterium | reverse complement strand
AGACCTGGCAGGGTGACCAGTGGAAGATCGGCGGCGGTTGCACCTGGGGCTGGTACTCCTACGACCCAGAAGTCAACCTGATGTACTACGGGTCGGGCAACCCCTCGACCTGGAACCCCTCGCAGCGTCCCGGCGACAATAAGTGGTCGATGACGTTGTTCGGGCGTGACGTCGACACCGGTGTGGCCAAGTGGGCCTACCAGATGACGCCGTTCGACGAGTGGGACTATGACGGTATCAACGAGGTTATCCTCGCCGACATCGATGTGAAGGGAAAGAAGCGCAAAGTCGCCGTCCACTTCGATCGTAACGGTCTTGGCTACACGCTCGACCGCCACACGGGTGAGCTTCTCGTCGCCGAGAAGTATGACCCGGTCGTGAACTGGACGACGGGCGTCGAGATGGATGCCTCCAAGCCGAACTACGGCCGTCCTTATGTCGTCGACAAGTATTCGACGGCGAAGAACGGTGCCGACGTCAACACCAAGGGCGTTTGCCCCGCGGCTCTCGGCACCAAGGACCAGCAGCCGGCGACCTTCTCGCCCAAGACCGGCATGTTCTACGTCCCGACGAACCACGTTTGCATGGACTACGAACCCTTCAAGGTTTCGTACACGGCTGGTCAGCCCTATGTCGGCGCCACGCTGTCCATGTATCCGGCTCCCAACAGCCACGGCGGAATGGGCAACTTCATTGCCTGGGATGCTGGCGCTGGCAAGATCGTCTGGTCGAAGCCTGAGCCGTTCTCGGTGTGGTCGGGTGCACTCTCGACCGCTGGCGACGTCGTCTTCTACGGTACGCTGGAAGGCTACCTGAAGGCCGTCGATCCGAAGGATGGCAAGGAGCTCTTCAAGTTCAAGACTCCGTCGGGCATCATCGGCAACGTCATGACCTACTCGCACAAGGGCAAGCAGTACGTCGCGCTCCTCTCGGGCATTGGCGGCTGGGCAGGCATCGGTCTCGCGGCCGGCCTGACGAACCCGAACGATGGTCTGGGCGCAGTCGGTGGCTACGCTGGCCTCAAGAACTACACCGCGCTCGGTGGCGTTCTTACGGTCTTCACGCTGCCCTAATGGCTTAGGGTCTGGAACCCAATGCCGGCGCGGGGGCTACCCCCGCGCCGGTTTCCTTGTCAGGTGCCGTTTAACCAACACCGGACCGGGAACAACACCGCAAGACCGAGCACAAAGTTCGACAGGGTGAGAGGGCGCCGCGTCCTCACATGATGCGAAGCGGTTGCCGGCGGCATTGGCAGTATCTGCAGTCTATGAGTGCGGCGACACCGATGAGTGCGGCGACGCAAGTGATCGTTCCTGCTCTGCCGGCGTTGAAATAGAGCCTTTGGAGCGAGCGCCGACCAGCAACCGTGCGAGCGGCGACGCGGAAAATGGGGCGGCGGGGCGAAACATGAGATCCGAGTTGAAACCGTGGCGGATCGTCGAAACGAGCAAGGTCGTCTCGGTCGGGGGCTGATGTGTCGGCCATTCGAGTGACTTCGGATGCGACCCGGACCGGGATGTTCACCCCGCGATGACCTCACGCCGAAGTGAAGAAATTCACCCTAGAGTGAAGATGTGCGACGCAAGTTCTAGCATTCCCCGGGACCGCGATGCCGTAATGTCGGCACGGTGCAATAGTTAAGTTCAATCGTAATTTGCCTTGAGCACAATAAGAACGAGAGAGGAAGCGCGTGACGAGATTGAGACTTCTGGCGATCGCCGCAGCCGTGCTCACGACCGGTGTGGCTGCAATCGCGACCGGGCCTGCCTTCGCTGTCGGGCCGGAGATGGTGACTCTGGAAGATGGGTCCAAGACCCAGAAGGGCGCCAAGGATGACAAGGGCAAGTGGATGACGCCAGACGGCGATCCCACCTACCGCGTCAAGGCCGACGGCATCCTCGACTGGTACTCCTACTCAGGCTTCCGCCGCTACCATTCGGAATGCCATGTGTGTCATGGCCCGGAAGGAGAAGGATCGACCTACGCGCCAGCACTCAAGGATTCGCTCAAGACGATGAACTACTCCGACTTCATCGGTGTGGTGGCTTCTGGCCGCATTCGCCATTTGCCTGGCGGACAAGAGAGCGTGATGCCCGCGCTTGGCGATAACAAGAACGTCATGTGCTACATCGACGACATCTACGTCTACCTGAAGGCGCTTGCAGATGGCGCTGTGGGCCGCGGGCGTCCCAAGGGCCGCGATGAGAAGCCGCAAGCCGCCAACGACTATGACAAGGCTTGCTTTGGTGGCTGACGTGGCAAACTCGTCGTCACGTTGTGGTCGCGCGATCTGTGTTGCGGTCCTGTTGCTCGGACATGTGGTCGGCCTCGGCGGCATTGCACCCGCCGGGGCGACGGAGGGGCACAAGGCCGACCTCGTCAACCGGCGCGTGCTGCGCGTGTGCGCCGATCCGGCCAACCTGCCGTTTTCGAATCAAAAGGGTGAGGGGTTCGAGAACAAGATCGCCGAAATCGTCGCCAAGCATATGGGCATCGAGGTCGAATACACCTGGTTCCCGCAAGCCACCGGCTTCATCCGGCGGACGTTGTTCGCAAAGGCCTGCGACGTCGTCATCGGCTATGCGCAGGGCGATGAATTGGTGCTCAACACCAATCACTACTACCGCTCGACCTATGCCGTAATCTCGCGCAAGGGAGCAGCGCTCGACGGGGTGCAAAGCCTCGCCGACGAAAAGCTCAAGGGCAAGCGCATTGGCATCATCGCCGGTACGCCGCCTGGAGATCTGATGGCGAAGAATGGGTTGATGGCGCTGGCCAAGCCCTATCCATTGACCGTCGATCGCCGTTACGAATCGCCCGCCGAGCGCATGATCGAGGATATCCGCAAAGGCGAGATCGACGCCGGCATCCTGTGGGGACCGATTGCGGGCTATTTCGCCTCTAAGGGTGGCGAGCCGCTGGTCGTCCAGCCGTTGACGAAGGAAGCCGTCGGACCACGCATGGCGTATCGCATCACCATGGGGGTGCGCCAGGGCGATGACGTTTGGAAGCGTCAGTTGAATGACATCATCGCCAAGCATCAAGGCGAGTTCGACAAGGTTCTCTTGGACTATGGCGTACCGCTGCTGGACGAAAACAACGCCCAGATCACCACGCCGCGCAAGTGAGCATCGCGCCTCGATGGCCTGCAATGCGAAGTCAGGTCCGGCGTCTGATGCTATCGCCGCGTGACGGAGAAGTCTTTTTTCCGGTATTCGAAGACACGCGGAAGGACGTTGGGACGAATGTCGTGCAAGAACGCAGCGCCGCCGGTCATGCTCGCACTCCTGGCGTGCATGGTCTCGGCTCACTTGCAGATGAGTGCCGCCCGCGCGCAAGAACCGGCCAAGCCGTCCTCGCCGCCTGAACATGCCACCGCGCCGATCGAAGTCGCGGAGCCTGCCGACTACAAGATGACGGACTATCGCTCGCCGGTGCCCAAGACGCTCAGCGGCGCCCGCGTCGTCGATGCAAAGGGCGCCGAGAGCCTGCTGGCCGGTGGCAAGGCAATCCTCATCGATGTCTATCCGCGCGCGCCAAAGCCCGCGGGCCTGCCCGCCAACACGATCTGGCGCAGCCCCAAACACATGAGCATCAAGGGCTCGTTCTGGCTGCCCAACGTCGGCTATGGCCGGTTGGCAGCGGAGCCTGAAGCCTATTTCAAAAGCAACCTCGAACGGCTGTCCGGCGGCGCCAAGGACGCAACTGTTGTCTTCTTCTGCCTGCGCGATTGCTGGATGTCGTGGAATGCGGCCAAGCGGGCGTTGTCGTGGGGCTATACCAGTATCGTCTGGTTTCCCGATGGGACCGACGGCTGGCAGGAGATCGGCAAAGAGATCGTCAACGTCGAGCCCGAGGCC
>CAZLHQ010000241.1:0-3892 GCA_964559355.1 uncultured Hyphomicrobiaceae bacterium | reverse complement strand
AGCATCTCGACGCCTGGAACACCCGCACCGACCGCGGCACCGGAAGCAAGTAGCTTCGCGGTGCTGCTTCAACGGTAGTTCGGCGCGAATTCCGCAAGCACTGACACAAGCATCGTCAGGCGATGGGTGCTGGCGGCGCCCTCGACGCCGGGCTTCGCCGTTGTATGTGAGGCGGGGTATTGAGGCGGGCATTCTCGCGGAGGCTCAGCTGGCGTGCTGCAATGTCAGCTTCCCCCCCGTTACATCCAAATTGACCAACTTCCCAGAGTTCACATCCAGGTTGGCCGCGCTCGACACGCTGCACTGGAACGCCATGCGTGCCCAAAGTTTGCCGCGGATGCTCGCTAGATCATGCGTGGGTGTGACGGGGATCGTTTTGGGGCAAACGCGGCATCGGTTCGGGAAGGCCGAGGTCGCAGGCTCGATCTGGATGGGAGGCAGTTCGTGTAACTGCCATGCGGATGCTATCAATTTAGCCCGCTGGCTCCAGCGAGGTGCGTACCATGACGAGTCCCGTGACGTCGGATGAACACTCAATCGAAGACATTCTGGCGGTAATCCGGCTGCAGGCCGCAGCCCGTGCGCGACAGGAGCCGACCGCGGCAAGCGATGCCACCAGTGAGCTGTCGAGGCTGCAATCCGACCTTCCAAAGATTTTGACAGGCAACGAACGGGTAGCGACGGCGAGCGTCTATCCTTTTCCGCGACCCACCAGCAGCCGTCTCGCCGACGTGTTGCGGCGCGCGGAGACCACCACCGAAGTTGACGCTGGCGAGCCTGAAGCGGTTGCGGCGGCAAGCGAGGTCAACCCGCCGACGGGCAGTGCCGATCACGTCGCGCGCGAGATGGTTTCGTTTCTCGATACGCGCATGTCGCGCATGAGCGCTCAGCAACAACCCGTTGCAACTCAACAGATCATCGAAAACTCTGGGCCTCTGGCACAGCCCCCGGTCGAGGCTGCCGCGGCGGGCCCGCAAATCGCCACGCCAGCAACGCCGGAGGCGGCTTCCATGGAGCTGCCGGCGACCATCCTGCAGGATGGCGCAGCAGAATTATTGCGGCCTTTGTTGAAGCAATGGCTGACCGAGAACATGCCGCGCATCGTCGAGAAGGCGCTGCACATGGAGGTTGCGGGCATGGCCAGCAGGGAGACCGAGACAGCCTCGCTCACGGGCTCGCCGAGTGGCAACGGCAACTCAGTAGTGTGAGGCAAGATGGAGGAAATTTTTCCAGTGGAGCGGGATGCCCGCGCCATGGATCATGCGTGCGCCGCATTGATGCGGACTACTCGAACGTGTACGACGAGCATAAGATTGGGATCAGGTACCATCGGCTGGCATGTGCCGGCAGTGGTGGCGCTGGCCGCTTGCGGAGTGGGGCGCGTGGAGCGTCGCAATGGCCTGCGCGGCTGTGCACCAGCTGGCGTGGTGCGGTGGAGCGTAGGGGTAGGTGAGGGCAGGCATGGCACGACCAGAAGCGGCAGCAGAGCCATCGATGGATGAGATACTGGCCTCGATCAGGAAAATCATCGCCGAGGACCCGGTTGGCTCGCGGCCGAAGCCGGCGCTCAACGCCAAGACGGCCGTGACCGTCAACGCTGGCGCGACAGCCTCGCCAACAGCCACGATGGCAGGTGCGACAACACCGGCGGCATCGCCGCGACAGGCCATGTTCGTCGATCCGCCGCAGCCCGTCGCTCCAGCCGTACCAGCAGCGGCACGCGCGGACGCACCAAAGACGGATCCGATGGCAGCCGCCATGGCGCGCGCGGCACAAGACGCGATAGCCGAGCCTGTCACCCCATCGGAGGCGACGGAGAGCGCACGCAAGGCCGCCGCCTTCGCAGCGCCTGCGTTCTCACCCCCAGTGGCGAGCCAGGACGATGCCAAGCTGTTCGGACGGCTGGCGGAAGCACTGCGCGGCGGGCCGGCGTCGCCGGCTGTGGCTGAAACGTCCTCTGACGTGCTGCCACCTGCACCCGCGACCGCTGCACGGCCGGCAAGCGCCATGCTGACCGACGATCTCGACGACCTGCTGGCGGATGTGGCGCCAGCTGCGGAACAGTTGCCGGCTGCAGTGACGCCCGCTGCACCGGCCAAGACGGACGCCAATGCCATTGCAGATTCGGCAGCGCATGCGCATGAGGATAAGGGCGAGGCGCGCGCCATCCAGCGCCGGACCCTCGACTTCGGCTCGGTCGTGCCACAGCGCCCCGAAGCAGAGCCCGCAGCGACTACTGGCGTGGCCGATAGCGAGCGTCATCCCGTCAAGCCTTCGGCGCATGCGCTGGCATTCGACAAGATGTTGTCGGCGCGCATGTCGACCGGCAAGCAGGAACCGGTGGCTACCGAGCCCGAGCCGACGGGACCGGTGGTGATCGCCGCCATGCCCGACACACGCGATAGCGCGAACGAAGCCAGCAGCGAAGGCGTTGCGCTCGAGATCGAGGATGCGGAAGCCTCCGAAGCTGCAAAATCCGCGTTTGGCGCGTTGATGGCTGGGCTTGCTGCGTCCACTGCGGCGCCTGCGGTGGAGAAGACCGAAGCTGCGTCTGCTGCTCCGGTCGCGTCGCAGCCGTCGACAGTGAACGCGAATTCCACGGTTGCCAAAGAATCAACTGACCGCGCGTCTGGCATCGCCACGTCTGCACCAACTCCCGCCGCCGCTTCCACTCCCGCTCCCCAGGTCACAGTCACGGTGACGCCAGCCAAATCAGTCCCGCAAATGAAAGCGGTGGCGTCGGTTGCCGGTAAGCCTGCGAGCACGGAAAAGTCGTCGACTGGGCCGATGGCCGACACTGCAACGGCCGCTGGCGGCGGCGATGCGGCTCAGGGTGCCGTCAAACCGGTGCAATCCTCGCCGGAACACATGTCTGCTGCGCTCAAGGCTGAGGATGCTTCCGCTCCGGCGCAATCGTCGCTCGCTACGGCAGTGAATGCCCCGCCTGCGCCTGCTGCGGTGACGTCGCCGTCGCCCGCGTTGCTCGCTATCGCCACGCCGGCTGCGGCTTCTCCCGCCACAGCAGCACCCGCCGTGCTGGGGCTCGGTGGCGTGCGCACGGTCGAGGACATCGTTGCCGAGCTGCTGCGGCCAATGTTGCGCGAATGGCTTGCTGAAAACATGCCGCGCATGGTCGAAAAGGCGCTGCGGATCGAGCTGGCTGAGGGCCTCAAGACGGTCACTCAAACGGCACGGAAACCTACCGACGGCTGAGACGACGGCAGCGCCTGTTTTTCTGGCAACGGGTCGGCTTTTGGCGGCGCGTGGGTGGTTTTGCGCGAAATGTGCTCACGGAGTCAGCCAAAGGCGCTGCGACGACCGCGCCCGGTTGACAGGACATGGCAGGCGGCCCTACCACCGCCGTTCGGCGTCAACATCGCGAAATCCTTAGAATCCATAGAACAGGTGCGCCGCCCAAGGCGCCTGAGAGAGCCATGCTCGACAAGACTTATCAGCCCTTCGACATCGAGCCGCGCGTGACAGCGCAGTGGGACAAGGCGCAAGCCTTTGCATGTGCCAACAAGGAGCGACTGGAGCCGGGGGCACCGGCCTATTCCATCGTCATCCCGCCGCCGAACGTGACGGGTTCCTTGCACATGGGCCATGCGCTCAACAACACGTTGCAGGACGTGCTGGCGCGCTTCGAGCGTATGCGCGGCAAGGACGTGCTGTGGCAACCGGGAACGGACCATGCCGGCATCGCCACGCAGATGGTGGTGGAGCGCAAGCTCGCGGCCGAAAACAAGACCGACCGCCGCACCATGGGCCGCGAGGCGTTCCTGAAGGAAGTGTGGGCGTGGAAGGAAGAGAGCGGCGGCACCATCATCAACCAATTGAAGCGGCTCGGCGCCTCGTGTGACTGGAGCCGTGAGCGCTTCACCATGGACGAGGG
>CAZLHQ010000240.1:0-3913 GCA_964559355.1 uncultured Hyphomicrobiaceae bacterium | reverse complement strand
GTAGCGCGTCAGAAGCTCGATGTTCTCGACCGGCAGGAACAGCTTGTCGCCGCCGTGATAGGTTATCTCCAGGCAATCGTGCGGAGCGCCGAGCGCGGTGATCGTCTTCAGGCCGGCAAAGCAGCCGATGCCGTGATCTGCATGGACGACGAGATCGCCGACCGAGAGGCTGGTCGCCTCGGTCAGCACGTCGGCTGCGCGTTTCATCTTGCGGCGCGGGCGCACCAGACGATCGCCCAGGATGTCCTGCTCGGCGATGAAGGCGACCTCGGGCGTCTCGAAGCCCTGCTCGATCCCCACCACCGCGAGCGCCGTCGCGTCGCCGGGTAGCGACTTCACCTCGTCGAAATGCTCGACCTTGCGCAATACCTTCAAGCCGTGATCGGTGAGTAGCGTGATCAGGCGCTCGCGCGCTCCGGGCGTCCAGGCCGCCACCACCACACGGCGTCCGCCGGCCTGCAATTTGGTGATATGCGCGACGACGGCATCGAACACATTGACGTCGCCCGACTGTCGCTCGGGTGCGAAGTTGCGGCCCGCGCGGCCACGCCACGAGCGCACGTTGGGCGCGTCGGGCTCATCGAACGGCGTCAGACGGAACAGCGCATGCGCGGCTAGCGAATCCGCCCATGCCTTGCCGTCGAGATACATGCGATCGGGCGGAACGGGCTTATAGGGTGCGGCGCCGAATGTCTCCGATTCCCGCGCCTCCACGCGCGCCTCGTAATGTTCGCCGATCAGCTCGAAGCGCTGGCGAATGGCATCCTCGGCAAAGTGATCGAAGCTGACCGTAACGTCCGGCAGATAATCGAGCAGCATTTCGAGATGCTCGTGGAACAACGGCAGCCAGTGCTCCTGGCCGGGATAGCGTTGCCCAGCACTCACCGCTTCATAGAGCGGATCATCGCCCGTTGCGCCGCCGAACAGCTCGACATAGCGGCGGCGGAACAGCGCTGTCGCCTCCTCGCCGAACGCCACTTCCGACATCGGCAGCAAGACGATCTTCTGCAGCGGCTTCAACGTGCGCTGCGTCTCCGCATCGAAGCTTTTGATCGATTCCAGCGTGTCGCCGAAGAAATCGAGACGCACCGGGCTCGAGCGTCCAGGCGGATAGAGATCGAGAATGCCACCGCGCACAGCATATTCGCCCGGCTCCATCACCGTGCCGGTGCGCTGGTAGCCATTGAGTTGCAGCCGCTCCGTCAGGCGCTTCATGTCGATGCGCTGGCCTGGCGCCATCTGCTTCAGCGAACGGCGGATGAAGGCGCGCGGCGGCACGCGCTGCAGCACGCCGTTGACGGTCGTCAGCACCAGGGTCGGTTGCTTTCGCGCCGCCACTGTCAGCTTGGCGAGTGCGGCCATGCGCTCGGCGACGATATCGGAGTTGGGGCCGACGCGATCATAGGGAACCGTGTCCCATGCCGGGAACGCGATCACGCGCACGCCGGGCGCAAAGAACGCAAGCTGCTGGCGCAAGGCATCCAGACGCCGATCGTCTCGCGTGATGTGTAGCAGCGTGCTGCTCTCCTCCCCGCCCGCTGTCGTGGCCAACAGTTCGGCGAGCACGAGCGCATCGAGCCCCTCGGGCACGCTCGCGAGCAGGGTGTCGCGGGCCTTGGCTCCAGCGGCGGGATTGGACACGTCGTGTTTTCCTTGTCGGGCCATGGCGATCGCGGCGGTCGCAAGTGGTTTGGTGGCGGTGGTCTGGTCACTCACTTGGGTGCGCTGGGGAGGCCGTGGAAGGCGCGCACGGCCCGCACTAGCTCGGCGAATTCGCCAGCCGGCGCGACTTGCGGCTCCAGCAGCCAGCGCTGCAGTTCGGGATCGGCCAGTTCGAGGAAGCGCTCGAAATGGGTCAGCGCCTCTTCTTCGAGTGAATCGAGGTGGACATCGGCAAACCGTCCAATAAGCCAATCCATCTCCTTGGTACCACGGTGGCTGGCGCGGTAGGCAGCGCGGCGGCGGCGTTTGGCGATATCGCCGTCAAACGCGGGATCAGCGTCCTGGTCGTTGCCGGATTGGAATTTTTCAGTCACAGGATTTGCGCCTATTGTGGGATAAACCGGTCCCGGCGCTTGACGCTCAGGACCGACCCCGCTTTGCTTCATGCCGGTTCAGCCGGTCATATACCGCCCCGCAACCGTTCCGCAAAGCCACGGCGGCGAAACGGCGTGTGGCGCGTCTTGGCAGACCCGCAACCGACCCCGCACGCCCGCCCCAGCCCAGGCCGCCAGGGGCCGCCCCGGAACTCCGCCTCGCCCATGCGCCCGAACGAACTCAGCCCCCTGTTTGCCTCCGCCCAATCGCTGGCGGGTATCGGGCCGCGCCTCGTCCTTTTGTTGAAAAAGGCGCTGCGATTGCCGGCTGGCGTCAGCGAGCCGCGCGTCGTCGATTTGCTCTGGCATCTGCCGACCGGTGTCATAGACCGCCGTGCCGAGCCGGCGGTCGCCGATGCGGTGCCGGGCACCATCGTAACGCTGAAGGTGCGCGTGCTGAAGCACAAGGCGCCGCCGCGCGGCAATGCCAAGGCGCCCTACAAGGTGACGGTCGAAGACGAGAGCGGACGGCTGGATCTCGTCTTCTTCCACGCCGAACGCAAGTTCATCGAACGACAGTTGCCGCAGGGCGAGGAGCGCTACGTCTCCGGCCGCATCGAGAAATACGCCGATGTGTTGCAGATGCCGCATCCCGATTACATCGTCGCGCCCGAAGCGCGCGCGGAGCTGCCACTGCTCGAGCCGGTCTATCCATTGACAGCAGGGCTTTCGGGCAAGGTGCTGATCAAAGCGACGCGACAGGCGCTGGAACGTATGCCGGCACTTGCCGAATGGCAGCAGGCCGATTGGCTTGCGCAGCGCGGCTGGCCATCGATGCGCGAGGCGTTGTCGCGTCTGCATGCGCCGGCCGATGCGGCCGACCTTTCACCGGGCTCCAAGGCGTGGCAGCGGCTCGCCTATGACGAATTGCTGGCAGGGCAGCTGGCGCTGGGCCTGGTGCGTCAGCGCAACAAGGCGCAGGCGGGCCGTGCGGTGGCGGGAGATGGCCGCATCCGCCAGCGCATTCTTGCCGCCCTGCCGTTCACCCCGACCAATGCGCAGAAGGTTGCGCTCGAAGAAATCGCAGCCGACATGAGCGCGCCAACGCGCATGCTGCGGCTGCTGCAGGGCGACGTCGGCTCGGGCAAGACGCTGGTTGCGCTGATGGCGATGGCGATCGCGGTCGAGGCCGGCGCGCAGGCCTGCATGATGGCGCCGACAGAAGTTCTGGCGCGCCAGCATCTGGAAACCATCGCACCTTTGGCCGAGGCCGCGGGCCTCAGCATCGCCGTGTTGACCGGGCGCGAGAAGGGTCGGGCGCGCAAGGACATCCTCGAGCGTCTGGCCGCAGGCGATATCGACATCCTGATCGGCACGCACGCGCTGTTCCAGGACGACGTGGTATTTCGTGATCTTGCCTTTGCGGTAATCGACGAGCAGCACCGATTTGGCGTGCATCAGCGCCTTGCCTTGCAGGCCAAAGGCGGCGATGGCGGCGCCAATGTGCTGGTGATGACGGCGACGCCGATACCGCGCACGCTGCTGATGACGCACTATGGCGACCTCGATGTGTCGCGCTTGACCGAGAAGCCGGCCGGCCGCAAGCCGGTTGTGACCAAGGCCGTGCCGGTCGATGCCATCGATCGTCTGATCGAGCGCATCAAGGCGCAGCTTGCCGAAGGCGCGCAGGTCTATTGGGTGTGCCCGCTGATCGAGAGTTCCGAGGTGTCCGAGCTTGCCGCCGCCGAGGAGCGACACGCCCATCTCATCCAGATGCTGGGTGATTGCGTCGGCCTTCTGCATGGCGCCATGTCGTCACAGGCCAAGGACGAGACCATGGCCGCGTTTGCCGACAACCGCTTGAAGGTGCTGGTGGC
>CAZLHQ010000239.1:0-3915 GCA_964559355.1 uncultured Hyphomicrobiaceae bacterium | reverse complement strand
TAGATGTAGGTGTTGCGCACCATGAACTCTTTCAGGATGTCGTTCTGGATCGTGCCTGAAAGCTTGTCGTGTCCAACACCCTGCTCCTCGCCGGCGACGATAAAGAGCGCGAGCACCGGCAGCACCGCACCGTTCATGGTCATCGACACGCTCATCTGCTCGAGCGGGATGCCGGAGAACAATGTGCGCATGTCATAGATGCTGTCGATGGCGACGCCTGCCATGCCGACATCGCCGCGCACGCGCGGATGGTCGCTGTCGTAGCCGCGATGGGTGGCGAGGTCGAAAGCAACGGAAAGACCCTTCTGGCCGGCGGCGATGTTGCGGCGGTAGAAGGCGTTGGAATCTTCCGCGGTGGAGAAGCCCGCGTACTGGCGAATGGTCCACGGCTGGGTGACGTACATCGCCGGATAGGGGCCGCGTAGGAACGGCGCGATGCCGGGATAGGTATCGAGAAAGTCCAGTCCGGCCGTGTCCGCCCCGGTGTAGACCGGCTTCACCGCAATGCCCTCCGGCGTCGTCCAGCTCTCACCTTCATCGGCGGGGGCGGCAACGGCGATGTTGGGCGATGTGCCCAAATCGAGGGTCGAAAAATCAGGAATCCGGGTCATGAGGGCTCGCAGTCGGGGTGCAGTGCCCCGCTCTCCAATCGCAAAATCACTGCGGTGCATCATAAAGCTCTGATCCGGCCGGGCAACTGCTGCGAAAGGCTCGAAACTGGGGGGGTGATCGGACACTACGGCGCGCAAGAAAAATGGCCGGTGCGGGAGCACCGGCCAGGCGGGAGGGCAGCGGGGAGGAAAACGGCAAGGGGCTGGACCTGGGGAAATGGGAACGGGGTGCGGTGAGGGGCCTGGCGCAGCAGGGGCCTGCCTCAGCGCTGCAGCGCGATCAGCGCCACGAGGAGCGAGGCGGTCGTCAGCACCGGTAGGCCGATGGCCGCCGAGACGATGACGTTGGCGTTGAGCATGACGATGAGGTCTCGCACCAGCGGTGCCAGCCCGAAGGTGGCGAGGGTTGCGGCGAGGGCGATGAGGAAGGCGAGTGTGAGCCTTGTGTTGAACGGCATGGGTGCATCTCCTGTTGCGGGGGCGGGGGCGGGGGCGGTTCCGCCGTATCTGCTGGGAGAATGCCGTTTGGTTCGGGGTGGCGCAGTTCCGCATGGAACAAGGGGCGCGACAGGTCTTTGTAGATGGGGAGTACGGCTCACGGTTGAGCACGGGCAGGCACAGTCGAACTCGGTGCCGTAACCGTGCCCGACCAGCTTCAATCGCTCGCCCCGGCCGTCACGGATGGTGGCCCGGGTTAAGACGTCAATTCGTGCTGCAACTCGGTCAGCGCATGGATCGTGTTCTGGCCGGCATAAAGGAACCGCGACACGCCAGCCGCGCGCAGATCGGCCTCCATGGCGCCAGGCCGTCCAGCGAGCAATACCCGGTCGGCGCCCGCCTCGATCAGCGCCCGCGCAGTCTTGGCGGCCTGCTCTGCGTAAATCGCGTCGGATGAGCAGATGCAAGCCGTCGTGAGACCGCTTTCGCGCAGTGCTGCGGCCGCTTCCTCGGGCGAGGCATAGCCATCGCAGGAATGCGTCGCAATGCCGGCGACGGCGAGCTGGTTCTTGACCCAGGTGGTGCGGGCGGTGTGGTCGGCAATCGTGCCGAGGCTGGCTAGGAAGAGTTGGGGCGGTTTACCGGCGCGCGCCGCGTAATGATCGGCCGCATCGCGCAATTCCTCGAAAGGTTCGGCAAGGCGATGGGGGGGCAGCGGCGAGGACAGGCCCAGCCCGGCAATGGCGGGAGCGGCAGGCCATGGGGCTGTTGTGACGCCGTCATCTCCCAGCAGCGGAAAGGCGCTGGTGCCGGTCAGCGGCTGCTTGCCGGTGGCGATGGCTTGCCGACGCTCGGCGGCCGTCGCGGCAATTTCGCGCTGCAGTGTGTTGGCCGTCAGCGCGGTGAGAATGCCGCCATTTGCCTCGATGGATTGGAAGATCTGCCACGCCTTGGCGGCGAGATCGTCGGTGAGCTTTTCGACGTACCAGGCACCACCGGCAGGATCGGCGACACGGCCGAGGGAGGATTCTTCCTGCGCCACGATCTGGGTGTTGCGCGCGATGCGGGCGGCGAAGGCATCGGGTACTCCGAGCGCCCAGGTGTAGGGCAGCACGGTGATGGCATCGGCGCCGCCAAACGCCGCGCCAAGCGTCGCCGTCGTGGTGCGCAGCAGGTTGGTCCACGGATCGCGCCGCGTCATCATGCGGGCCGAGCTGGTAACGGCGATGTGGACCGATCGGGCTGCATCGGACGCACCGGAGGCTTCTGCAATGCGGGCCAGCATGCGACGGGCAGCGCGCAGCTTGGCGAGCGTCAAGAACAGGTCGGCGTCAGCCGAAAGCGCCAATGTCGTTTGCGCCAGAGCGTCGGTAACGCTTGTGCCCGCGGCTTCGAATGCGCGCAGATAGCCGACGAGTGAGGCTGCCATCGTCGCCAGCTCTTGTGCCTCGCTGCCGCCGGCCTCGTGGGCAACACGGCCGTCGACCAGGATGGTGCGCGACGCCGGGAATTGTTGCTTGAGCTCGGTGGCAAGCGACACCGCCTGCGCGACGGCTTGCGCGATCGGCTCGGGGCTGTGGCCGGTGCGGGCCAACACGCCAATCGGGTCGAGATCGAAGCGGGCTGTGGCTTTGTCGGCCGGTGCGCGCAAGATCGACATTGCCTCACGCAAGTGCCGTGCGGCGGCGATCGCGCCAAGCCCGGCATCGAGCACGACAGGTGCGAAATCGAAATAGACGTTGCCGAGCACACGCGCCATGTCGGCGCCGCTGGTGACGGGGATGCCGGCCTGACCGGGGGCAGCGATCCTCAGCACGATGCCATTGGCACCGCCCTCCAGCTCGGCCATCGCCGCTTTGTTGGCGGTGTCGGGATCGCCAGCCACCACGACCTGCTCGATGCTCCATCCCTGACCCTGACCACCGCGGCCAGAGGACAGTCCGCGCACGAAGGGAGCCAAACCCGGGCGCGCGCTCTCGCTGCCGGGGAGCGCGTCGGCGCGGGTGTAGAGCGGCTCGATGCGCAGGCCATCGGCGGTGTGGGAGACCATGCGCCGTTCGAAATCGCCGCCCTTCAGCGCTTTTTCGACCAGCCGTAGCCATTGATCGCGCTCCGGGTTGGCGAAGTCGGCGGCGAGTGCAACGGTTTGGGTCGCATCAGTCATCGGCGTTGTCTTCTGTTGTCGTTCAAGATGGGTAAGTGCAATTGAAAGCTAAAGTGTTTTTTGGCGGGGAAGGTCGGCAAGGCCCGCCTGGTTCTCTATAGTTTCTGGGCCGGATTGGATAAATGTCAAATCATCGGTCTTCGACCAAGGGGTGAGGGGCCGGCAGATGCGATGTGGCATCCAGCAGCAACGGAGGGGGCCGGTCGGCCGACGGCCGTCAATGCCTGCCATAATGTGCGGCATGGCGTGTTTGCAATCGCCCGAGCGGCGTGCAAAGACGCCTGTGAGGGGGCACGGGCCTGAGTCTCGCGCTGGGCGGGTCTCGGCCGCCCCGGATGGGGAATGCATTCACGGGGGGGCGCTATGAGCCAGTCGGTGATTCAAGACGGCAAGATCTATCTGGGAACAAGCACGAAGCCCGAATATCTCGAATTGCGGTTTGCCAACCGGCACGGCCTCATCACGGGGGCCACGGGTACCGGCAAGACGGTTTCGCTACAGGTGCTGGCCGAGGGCTTTTCAGACGCCGGCGTGCCGGTGTTCGCCGCCGACATCAAGGGCGACCTGTCGGGCATCGCGGCCGTCGGCGAGCCCAAGGAGTTCATTCTGAAGCGCAACCAGCAGATCGGCCTCGACGTCTACGAGAACCGCGCTTATCCGACGATACTGTGGGACGTTTTCGGCGAGAGCGGCCATCCGGTG
>CAZLHQ010000238.1:0-3928 GCA_964559355.1 uncultured Hyphomicrobiaceae bacterium | reverse complement strand
CGCACTCTTCCTTGAATGTCGTCTCGATGACGCCCGAGCGGCCACCGCCGACGCCGCACGCATACGACAGCGCCAGTTCGTGCGCATTGCCCGAAGCGTCGTGATTGACGGCGATGAGGCAGGGCACGCCGCCACCCTTCTGGTACTCGCCGCGCACGGTGTGGCCAGGACCCTTGGGCGCGATCATGACGACATCGACCGTCTTCTTCGGCTCGATCAGCGCGAAGTGGACATTCAAGCCGTGGGCGAACGCGATCGCCGCACCGTCGCGGATGTTGGGGGCGATGTGATCCTTGTAGATGTCGGCCTGCAGCTCGTCGGGCGTCGCCATCATCAAAAGGTCTGCCCACTTGGCGGCGTCGGCGACGCTCATGACCTTGAGACCATCGGCCTCGACCTTCTTGGCGGTCGTCGAATCCGGACGCAGCGCCACGACGATGTCCTTGACGCCGGAGTCCTTGAGATTGAGCGCGTGGGCGCGCCCTTGAGAGCCATAGCCGACGATGGCGACCTTCTTCGACTTGATCAGATTGAGATCGGCATCCCGATCATAGAAAACGCGCATGGGCCGTGCCTCTCGTTTGGGCGGAGTTGTCTCGCTCGTTTCAGGAAGTTGCCACCCGACGGCGCCGGGGGCCAAAAGGTGGCCGGACTTTACTTCCCCTTGCCAGCATATTTCAACGGTCGAAAGCGGCCCGGCAAAGCCGGCTGCCGCCCGGGATCCTGGCCGACAAAGGACGGCGTTGGCGCGCACCCCCTGCAACCCTCAACGAGCGGTTAACTGATCTGCAACCGCGGTTTGTTATGAAGGGAGGCTCAGGGGGGCCATCGCCATGCCATTCACGAAGTTGCCGCGCTCGATTTCTGCCATAGCTATCCTGGCCGCACCCGTGCTGCTCGCCGGCTGCGGCGGCTCCTCACCCAAAGTCGCGGTCAAGGACTTCAAGGGCATCTACACCACGGCCAGCGATTGCGCCGACAGCGGCAAGCTGTCCTACGAGGACTGCTCGGCGGCGATGGCGCAGGCCGTGCAGAAACACGAGACCGACGCGCCGAGCTACGGCGAATTGCGCTTTTGCGAGGCCAAGGAAGGCGACGGCAAGTGTGAGGGCGGTGGCGAACAGAAGTATCGTCCGAAGCTGTTTGCGTTTCTCGTGACTGTCGGCAAGACCACTACGGCCGTGCCGCTTTATGCGCACACCAAGGGCGAGGAAGGCTTCCGCGACTTGGCCGGAGCCACCTACATGCACGCCAGCCCGGATCTGGTGTTCTCCTCGCACGCCCAGACGATGTACGAGAAGATCGGCAAGAAGTCGAAGAAGCGTTGAGCCATCAGCCTGCGCTTCGCGTTTCAGCGCCGGTATAGCCCCCGATCGGCCTTCCTGGAATTTACCCCGGCACCGAGCCGCGCCCGATCGCCGCGATGCCCGTGCGCGCCACCTCGACCAGCCCAAGCTCGGTCATGATCGAGATGAACTGCTCGACCTTCGAGGACTTGCCTGTCACTTCGAACACGAAGTGCTCGGTGGACGCGTCGATGACGTTGGCGCGGAAAATCTCCGCCATCCGCAAGGCCTCGATCCGCTTCTCGCCCTTGCCGACAACCTTCACCAAGGCCAGTTCACGCTCCAGCGGGTTGCCTTCCTCGGTCAGATCGTGAACCCGATGCACCGGCACCAGCCGCTCGAGCTGGTTCTTGATCTGCGCAATCACCATCGGAGTGCCCTGGGTGACGATGGTGATGCGTGACACGTGCTTGTCGTGCTCTGTTTCCGTCACGGTCAAGGAATCAATGTTGTAGCCGCGACCGGAGAATAGCCCGATGACGCGCGCCAGCACACCGGGCTCGTTGTCGACCGTGACGGACAGCGTCCGCTTGACGATCTGTTCGAGCTTGGTGAGGCTCGGGTAGTGGCTCTGCTTCTGCGTCTGGACCATGACTGCATCCTGTCGAGTTGATTGCAAAAGGCTGACTTTGGCCTTCACGTCGCGCGATGGCGGAAGTTTTGTGTCATCTCGTGTCCCGCCTCGAAGGCATCGATGGTCCACGGCTCCTTGAGCGCCGCATGCCGCCAGGCGACAAATGCGGGATGCGCATAGATCGCGTCGATATAGGCGCGCGTCTCAGGTGCGATAGGGATCGAATAGCCGTCGAGGCGCGTTGCGACGGGAGCGAACATCGCATCCGCCGCGGTGAATCGCGCACCGAAGAGATAGGGCCCGCTGCTACCGAAACGCGCGCGTGTTGTGTGCCATATTTCTTCGATGCGGGCGATACTCGTCGTCAGGTCGTCGGTCATCACCGGTGGCTTGAACCGCTTGCCCAGGTTCATCGGGCAGGCCATGCGCAGCGGCTGGAAGCCACCGTGCATTTCCATGGCGATCGACTTGGCATGCGCGCGCGCCACCATGCCGTCCGGCCAGATCGGCTTGTCGGGGAATTTGTCGGCGAGATAGGAGATGATGGCAAGGCTCTCCCACACCCTGATTTCGCCGTCGATCAGCACCGGCACCTTGCCGGACGGCGAATAGGCGCGAATGCGCTCGGCCGTATCGGGCTGGCGCAGCGGGATGACTGTCTCCTGAAACTCGAGCCCGATGGCGCGCATGACGAGCCACGGCCGCATCGACCAGGACGAATAGAGCTTGTTGGCTATGATGAGGTGCATGGGGCTCACAGCTTTTCAATTCCCAGTCCGAGGTCATGCCTCGATGCTCTTTTCTGAAGCGCCTTGTCGAAGGTCACAAACTTTTCGGCATTTCTCTTTCGCGCTTCGAGGACATGCAACGCATCTGCCAGATCGAACCCCAACTCGTAGGCCGTGAAAAGCTCCGATGCCATCGTCGCATCGGACATTTTGACATTCGGCAACCCGCAGAGCTTACGCAACGCCGCCACTATATCGTTGCGATGAAGGCCGTAGACGCCACGCAGGACCGACTCTAACTCCAAGACGACCGTAATCCCGACTGCGATCTCATGCCCTCTAAACAATTGGTCGGCTGCATCCCATTGCACTTCGTCGTCACGAAGCAGAAAGCGAACCGCTACATTCGTGTCAATTGCGATCATGGCTTCTTCCGACCGCGCTTTTCGGATTTAGAGCCGTCCATCGTCCATTCGCGACGAAACATCTCCGCCACGGCTGCGTCCATCTCCTCAACCGTTCTCGCCGGCCCGGAGTAGCGTGCCTTCAGACATCCCGACACCTCGTCCAATGTTGTCTTTCGGAACGGTTTTGGCTGACTGAGAATCACACGACCGGTTTCCTGTTCGACCAACAGTTCGTCACCCGGCTCCCATCCCAATGCATCGCGAATGTCCTTGGGGATGATGACCTGACCCTTGCTCGACAGCTTCGTCTTCTCCATCGCGCACCCTCGCAGCAAGACTTGGTAAGACGCAAATCTTACTCCGTCTTACCGCTGCCGTCAAACGCTCGGCCCAGCATCGCCAATGCCCCAAAAAAGCAACTATACCAGCGTCTTGCCTTCCTTGCCGATCGCCTTGCCAACCTCCTCGTCGGAGACATCCTCGCCCATCAGCATCTCGTTGTGCGCCTTGCCGGACGGGATCATCGGGAAGCAGTTGGCGAGCTTGGCGACACGGCAATCGAAAATCACCGGCTTGTCGATGGCGATCATCTCCTTGATGGCGTCGTCGAGATCGGCCGGGTGCTCGCAGCGCATGCCCTTCCATCCGTAGGCCTCGGCGAGCTTGACGAAGTCGGGCAGCGCCTCGGTGTAGCTTTCCGACAGCCGGTTGCCGTGCAGCAGCTGCTGCCACTGCCGCACCATGCCCATGTACTCGTTGTTGAGGATGAACACCTTGACCGGCAGCCGGTACTGCACCGCCGTCGAGCACTCCTGGATGTTCATCAGGATCGAGGCGTCGCCGGCGATGTCGATGACCAGCGACTTGGGGTGG
>CAZLHQ010000237.1:0-3963 GCA_964559355.1 uncultured Hyphomicrobiaceae bacterium | reverse complement strand
GGTGCCACCGGTGGTGATGACGACGTCGATGTCTGGCGTTGCGATCCAAGCGCGCACCTTGTCGCGAATGGCGTCAACGTCGTCTTTGACAAGTGCGCGATCAGCCACCGTGTGGCCGGCCTGCGTGATCATTTCGGCCAGCGTGTTGCCGGACTTGTCGTCTGCCAGCGCGCGCGTGTCCGACATCGTCAGAATGGCGATGCGCACGGGAATGAACGGGCGTGTCTCGTCGATCTTCGCCATGCTGTGGGCCATCGCTCCGGTTGCCGCTCGCCTTGCCACGAAAAATGCTCTCGGGCGCGGACTGTGACGACAAATATCGGCGCAGTAAAGCCCGTGCAGGCGTGATCCGGTCGCTGCTGATGGGCAGGCACGGCCGCAAGCTGCCTTCGCAAAGCCGCGGTGGCGCTGCGGCACTTTAGAGCAACGAATGGCGCTGGTTCAGGCGACGTCACGGCCTTCCGAGAAGGCAATCGGCATACACAGATCAGTGCGAAGCTTTTCGGGCGGGCAGGTGAGCGGATCGTCGAGGTAGATTTCAACCAACGCGCGGTCCGTGGCGGGCATGATGCCGGGCGTTGCGCACCAGGTCTCTCGCATCTCCTTGACGATCGCGCCGATTTGATCGTGCGGGCCGACATAGCGGCGGCGAGCATAGGCGCCACCGGGCAACCGCTGCGGCATCATGTTTTCCCAAGCCGACGTCGCCAGTTGCTCGGGGAGATCTACGCACGCGTCATAGCGGCACAGGCCGGGTTCAACGCGACGTGGATCATCGAGCGCCAGGCCGAATCCGCGCGTCACCACGCCGCGAAGCCGTTGGCGGTTGAGCCAATCGAACATCTTGCTCCACGCCTCGGGAGCACTGGTGCTGTATGGGCCCACCGTTCGGTAGCTGATCAGGTTGGTAGATCTCAGGTACACAAGTCCCAGCTTCACGACGCCCTCACGCGGCAAAAGGGTCAGCACGGAATAGCCGGCGCCCCAACCTCATCGCGGGCACACTACAAGGGTGACGCTTGGGTTAGCTTTAATTGGTTTGCGACAATTGAAACCAATTTCGGCGTGGCCGCGCGCGTGGTGCGGGGAATGCACGCAAGCTCATGAAATTATGGGCTAAAAACGCATTAATTATTTTTTTGCGACAAAACTGATCTCAAGGCCTGGAGGTCGCGCCACGCCAGCCGCTTTGCCGCAGGTGTGCGCAACAAATAGGCTGGATGGAGACTGGCGAGCGCACGCACTCGGGTTGCGCCGATTGCAACATCGCGCCATTTGCCACGGATGCGCATGATGCCCTCCTCGACTTCCAGAATGGCCTTGGCGGCAGCCCCTCCCAAGAGCAAGAGCACCTCCGGCTCGACCAGCTCGATCTGTCGATTAAGGAACGGCCGGCAAATCTGCGCCTCCTGCGGGGTCGGCGTGCGATTGCCAGGTGGTCGCCAGTAGACGACGTTGGTGATGTGGACGTCGTTCTCGTCGAGTTCGATGGCGGCCAGCATACGATCCAGCAGCTTGCCGGCGCGGCCCACGAATGGGCGGCCTTCCAGGTCCTCGTCGCGGCCTGGGGCTTCGCCGATGATCATGACGCGCGCCTTGTGCGCGCCGCGATAAACGCAGGTCGATTTGGCGGTGGCCTTGAGCGCGCAACCTTCGAACGCCTTGAGCGCGGATTCGAGGGCGGCAATATCGCCAGCCGCCTCAGCGATGCGTCGGGCGGCGGAAGCGGCGGCATCGGGAGCACCACTGGCAAAGCGAGCAGGTGGCGCCAATGTGCCGGGCCGGGCCGGTTCGGGTGGTCTTGGGCGCGGCTGTGACGGAGCGCTGGGTGCTGCCGCGGGCTGGCGGAGGCTGCCTGCTTGGCTGGCGGGGGGGGAGCCGGCGGATGCTGGTGGGGATGGTCCGCGGGCGTTGGCGCCGGGCAACTCGCCGCGCCGGTCGCCAAAGGCGGGCTGGCGCGCAACATCTTTGCCGGGCCATGCGAAATCGACGCCGGGAGCGCGCGGCGGCCCCGTCAGCCAATCGTGCGGCGTCTCGCCGAGTGCGCAATCGACGCCAGCCGCCTGATACCAGGCGAGCAGCGCCACCATCTGTTCCTGAACTGCCTTGGAAGGCGGCGGGACATCTTGCCGTGTGGCCATGGAGCTCGTATTCCCGCGTTCGCCGATATCGAGGATTGGGGTCGCTGGCGGCGTGTCGACAATAAGATTCGTGGCAGCCAAACTAAAGACTGAAGGTGCCGGATGGAAGCGGCTGGCCGCTTTGGTGGTGCAGAAGCCGACCAACGACACTACCAGTCCAGGGCTCGGACACGCACGCGCGGGGACTTCAGATTTTGCTGCGGTTTGGCTAGTGTCCCGTCTGAACGACACGAACAATTTCAAGCGCACTTGAGGTATCCCGCGTACTTCGAGTCTTCGTCTTCATCGAGAAGGAACAACTGGAAATGGCATCGACCGACGCCGATCTGCCGCCCCGCGAGGCAATGGACTACGACGTGGTGATCGTAGGTGCGGGACCGGCCGGCCTCGCAGCAGCGGTCCGCTTGAAACAGCAGGCGGCTGCCGCCGGTCAGGAAGTCAGCGTCGTGGTCGTCGAGAAGGGCTCGGAGGTCGGCGCCCACATCTTGTCGGGCGCGGTGATCGACCCTATCGGGCTCGACCGGTTGATTCCGGATTGGAAAGAGAAAGGCGCTCCGGTCAATACGCCGGTGCGCGAGGACCGCTTCCTCTATCTTGGTCCCGCCGGTGAAATACGACTGCCCAACATCTTGATGCCGCCGCTGATGAACAATCACGGCAACTACATCATCAGCCTCGGCGCGCTGTGCCAGTGGCTCGGCGAGCAGGCGACCGAGCTTGGCGTCGAGATTTATCCGGGTTTTGCCGCCAGCGAGGTGCTTTTTACGCCGGACGGCGCGGTAGCCGGCATCGCGACCGGCGACATGGGCGTGACGCGCGATGGCGTGCCCGGCGACAACTTCACACGCGGCATGGAGCTGCGCGGCAAATACACGTTGTTTGCGGAAGGGGCGCGTGGCTCGCTTTCGAAGCGTATCATCGCCCAATATGGCCTCGATGCCGGCCGTATCCAGAAGTACGGCATCGGCTTGAAGGAGCTGTGGGAGATTCCGGCCGAGAAGCATCGGCCCGGTCTCGTGCAGCATTCATTCGGCTGGCCGCTCGACAACCGCACGGGTGGCGGCTCGTTCCTCTATCACTATGGCAACAACCTGGTTGCCGTCGGCTTCGTCCTGCATCTCAACTATGAAAATCCCTATCTGTCGCCTTACGAAGAATTCCAGCGCTTCAAGACGCATCCGGCAATTGCGCCGATGCTGGAAGGCGGCAAGCGCATCGCCTATGGTGCGCGGGCATTGACCGAGGGCGGCTGGCAGGCGATTCCGGAATTGGTGTTTCCCGGCGGGGCGCTGCTGGGATGTGCGGCAGGCTTCATGAACGTGCCGCGGATCAAAGGCAGCCATAACGCGATACTGTCCGGCATCGCAGCGGCCGATGCGGCCCTGGCGGCGCTTGCAGCCGGGCGTTCGCACGATCGGCTGGAGGACTACGAGCAGGACGTGAGGACCGGCGATATTGCACGGGACCTGAAGCGGGTGCGCAACGTCAAGCCGCTGTGGTCGCGGTTCGGCACGTTTCTCGGTATTGCGCTCGGCGGTGCCGACATGTGGCTCAACACGATCATTCGCGGTGTCGGCTTAGGCTACACGTTGGGGCACGGCAAGCCAGATTACGCCACGTTGCGCAAGGCGGCCGATGCCAAGCCGATTGACTATCCCAAGCCTGACGGCGTGCTGACCTTCGACCGGCTGACGAGCGTATCCTACTCGGCCACCAATCACGAGGAGGACCAGCCAGTGCATTTGCGGCTCGCCGATCCAAATGTGCCGGTGGCCGTCAATCTGCCGACCTGGGCGGAGCCGGCGCAGCGCTATTGTCCGGC
>CAZLHQ010000236.1:0-3972 GCA_964559355.1 uncultured Hyphomicrobiaceae bacterium | reverse complement strand
CTTACCCGCCGCGCGCGCCAGCCGCGTGATCCGCTTCTGCAGTCCCGGCACGCGTTCGATCGGCATTTCCACGCCGAGATCGCCGCGCGCCACCATGAAACCGTCGGCGGTGTGGATGATGGCTTCGAGATCGTCGATCGCTGAGGGCTTTTCGATCTTGACCATGATTGCGGTGTCGTTGGAGACGAGCTTCTTGGCGTCCTCCACGTCCTGGCCGCGCTGCACGAAGCTCAGTGCGATCCAGTCGGCGCCAAGATCGAGTGCGCAGTCCAAGTCGTCGCGATCCTTCTCGGTCAGGGGGCCGACCGGCAGAATCGTGTCGGGCAAGCTGACGCCCTTGCGGCTGGCGAGCGCGCCGCCCACCAGCACCTCCGCGGCGATGCGGTCGTCGCTGGCCTCGATCACCCGCATCCGGATCTTGCCGTCGTCGAGCAGCAGCGTATGCCCAGGCTCAACCGCCTCGAAAATCTGCGGGTGCGGCAGGAACACGCGATCGGCAGTGCCTGCTGTTTCGGTCCGGTCCAGCTTGAAGATCGATCCATCGGGAACGATCACGCGGCCGCCGGCGAATTCGCCCAGGCGGAACTTCGGCCCCTGCAAGTCGGCGAGCACGCCGATCGGGCAGGCGTATTTGCGCGATACCGAGCGCACGTTGAACATCAGCGTGCGGGCCAGGTCGTGGGAGGAGTGGCTCATGTTGATGCGGAAGACGTCCACACCCGCCAGAAACAGCCGCTCCATCATCTCGGGCGAGGAGGACGCGGGGCCCAGAGTGGCAATCAGTTTAACGCGTCGGTTGCGTCGCATCGGTCTTTACTGCCCCATCGTCAGGATCTGTCAGGCGGATGGTCCAATCCTTGGCCTCGCCCGTGTCGACTTCAAAGAAACCGGTTCGCTTGTAGCCGCGGTTGCCGCAATCCTGGACACCCCGGATCGCGAACGACTTGTCGGCCGTGCACATGGAGTTGCCGCCGACCCATTCGCCGCCGCGGTCGTAATCCACTGCATGGACGTAGATGAAACGCGACGGCACGTCACCCTTCAGCAGTGTCTCACAGGTCTGCGACGCAATGTTCCACCAGCCTTCTGTCGCCCAGCCTTCCTTGTCCTGATAGCCGATCGCGACACCGACGCGGCTTTCCGTCGAATTGCATAGCTTCAGGTCGGCGCGGGCTGAGGCTGCGGACACGAATTGCCACGATGCGAGGGTTGCGACGAGCAGTGCCGCTTTCGCAACGCGTTGGCTGTCGTGCCGGTGGGGTCGTCTCACGTCGCGTCTCCGGTCGTCGCTCAAAAGCGCAAAAGCCGTCATGTCGAAGCGGTGCCGGGGTTAGCGCGCGCAAATCTTTCCGCCCGCGATCAATTTGCCGGCGATCATGGATCGACCAGGATCACACGGAAATCGTTGACGTTGGTCTGGGTGGGCCCGCATTCGACGAGATCTCCGAGGGCTCGAAAGAACCTCGTCGAGTCGTTGTTGGCCAGGAGTTGGGCGGCATTGAGTTCGATTTTCTCTGCCCGCGCCAATGTGTCGGGCATGACGATGGCGCCGGCAGGATCGGCCGCGCTGCCCGCGCCGCCGTCGGTGCCGTCCGTATCGCCGGCAAGCCCGGCAATGCCGGCCGCACCGCCAAGGGCGATGGCCAAGCCGAGTGCGTATTCTTGATTGGGGCCGCCGATGCCGTCGCCAGTGACGGTCACAGTCAATTCGCCCCCCGACATTATGGCTGCGCGCCGGCCCTTGGACTTGGCTTCGAGCGCCAAGCGGGCATGAGCGGCGCCGACTTCGCGCGCTTCTCCCTCGAGCGCATCACCCAAGCCGATGACTTCATAGCCCGCGGCCTCGGCAAGCTTGGCAGCTGCGGCAATCGATTGGGAGGGCGCTGCAACCATTGCGAAACGTGCGTGCGCGAGCCTGGAATCGTCGGGCTTCAACGTCTCGTTGCCCGGATTGGCGAGTGCGGCTGAAATTTCGGCAGGCGGCGTGATCTTGTAGCGGGCGATCACCTCGCGCGCTTCGGCGAGTGTGGTCGGGTCGCCGATGGTGGGGCCTGAACCGATTGAGGCGGGATCGTCGCCCGGGATGTCGGAGATCGCCAGCGTCAGGATCGGCGCATTGGCGACGGCGGCCGCGAGCTTGCCGCCCTTGATCGCCGACAGATGCTTGCGCACACAGTTCATTTCGGTGATGCGCGCGCCCGAGCGCAGCAGTTGCTTGGTCAATGCCTGTTTGGCGTCGAAGCTGATGCCGGCGGCAGGCGCCGACCACAACGCCGAGGCGCCGCCCGACATTAACGCCAGCACCAGATCGTCAGGGCCGGCGGTGGCAACGAGCTTCAAGGCGCGCTGGGCGGTATCGATGCTGTTCTGGTCGGGTACGGGATGTCCAGCCTCGATCACCTCGATGATCTTGGTCGGCAGGCCATAGCCGTGACGGGTGGTGACAAAGCCCGAGATGCGATCGGCTTGTCCGCGCGCCAGGTAATACTGCTCGGTCGCTTGCGCCATGGCGGCCGCCGCCTTGCCGGCGCCGACCACGATGATCCGGCCCCGCGCGGGCACTGCGGGCAGGTGTGGCGGCACGCAGCTTGCGGGATGCGCTGCTGTGACGGCGGCGTTGAACAATTCGAGCAGCAAGGCGCGTGTTGTGCTCGACGATGCAGAAGCGGGCGAATGGGCCATTGAGTTGTCCTTCTCGTTGCCGCGTGCCGGGCGAGGGGCTCGGCGGCTGCTCGACTTTCGGCCAATGTGTTTGCGAGATCGCGGCACGCCCGTCAAGCACGGCAAATTGCGGCCTGCGTCGCCTTTGCCTGTGTTCATGCGCGGTATTGCCTATTATATTGCACCGCCATGCGAAACAGTAGGAAGGCCGGGATGGGGGCACACATCCAAGGCTATGAAGCGCCAAGCCACAGGGTGCTGCCGGGTCGCGCCGACGCCGGCTTGATCCTGATTTGCGATCATGCCGAAAATACACTGCCGCAGGAGTACGGAACGCTCGGTCTGCCGGAGAGCGAGCTGCAGCGCCATATTGCCTACGACATCGGCGCACGCGGTATCGTCGAGCGTCTGTCGGCGGAGTTGGGCGTGCCGGCAATCTTGAGCCGGTTCTCGCGCCTGCTGATCGATCCCAATCGCGGCGAGGACGATCCGACCCTCATCATGCGGTTGTCGGATGGCGCCATAATTCCCGGCAATCGCACGCTCAGCACCGAGGAGCGGCAGAAGCGCATTGCCACTTGGTATGCGCCCTATCATCAGGCCATCACGCGGCTTATCGACGAGGCGCACCAGCACCATCCCCATCCCGCATTGTTATCACTGCATAGCTTCACCGAGGTTTGGCGCGGCGCCATCCGGCCCTGGCAAGTCGGTATCCTGTGGGATTGCGACGATCGGCTCGCGGTGCCGCTGATCGACACGTTCGTCGCCGAGGGTGATCTGCTGGTCGGCGATAACGAGCCATACACAGGCAAGCTCAAAGGCGATTGCATGTGGATGCATGGCACGCAACGCGGTCTGCCGCATGCCATCATCGAGGTGCGCCAGGATTTGATCCGCGATGAGTCAGGGCAAGCAGCCTGGGCCGGCCGCATTGCTCGCGTCATGCGCAAGATTGCCGGCCGCCGTGGGCTGGCCATGGACATCGGCCCGCACGAAAGCGTCGACCAGGCGGCAGCCAACGACTTCGCATCCGGCGCGTTCGGTCCTATATGATCGGGTGAGGCGGCGCGCACGCTCGATCGGATCGCAGTTGCGGGGAGACGATGCTTCCGCCATACGACGCTGTCGCGCGACGTCGGCCACAATCGATTGCAATGTCTGCCGCGCCGGCTTGCCTTGCACCAGCCAGGAGATTGACATGGCTGCTATTGACGACAAGACGAGAATAGAGCTTGAGGCGGCGGCCTTCCGTCGCCTGCTCGATCACTTGCGCCAGCGCACCGACGTGCAGAACATCGACCTGATGAA
>CAZLHQ010000235.1:0-3979 GCA_964559355.1 uncultured Hyphomicrobiaceae bacterium | reverse complement strand
GGCCCTCGCGATACCATTCCGTGCGTGCGATTTCCGCGCCGCCCAGACGGCCGGCCACGTTGATACGGATGCCGACGGCGCCCGAACGCAGCGCGGTCTGCACCGAACGCTTCATGGCGCGGCGGAATGCGATGCGGCGCTCGAGCTGCTGTGCGATGCCCTCGGCCACCAGCGTGGCGTCGATCTCGGGCTTCCTCACCTCGACGATGTTGAGATGCACTTCGCTCGACGTCAGGCGCGCAAGCTGGCTGCGCAGCTTCTCGATGTCAGCGCCCTTCTTGCCGATCAGCACGCCGGGGCGCGCGGTGTGAACGGTGACGCGGCACTTCTTGTGCGGGCGCTCGATCACGACCTTGGAGATGCCGGCCTGGCGCTGCTGCTTCATGATGTGCTCGCGGATCGCCATGTCCTCGTGCAACAGCTTGCCGTACTCGCCACGGCCTGCGAACCAACGGCTGTCCCAGGTGCGGTTGATGCCGACGCGCAGGCCTACCGGATTGACCTTCTGACCCATTACTCGGCCTCCTTCTTTGCCGCGGACTTGCCTGCAGCCGGCGCTTTCGCCTTCGCTTTGCCCTTGGCCTTCTTTGCGGCCGCCTCGTCCTCGTCCGTCTGGCGGACGATCACGGTGATCTGCGAGAACGGCTTCTCGATGCCGCTCGCCCGGCCACGGCCGCGCGCTGCAAACCGCTTCATCACGAGGTTCTTGCCGACATGAGCCTCGGCAACGACGAGCTCGTTGACGTCGAGACCATGATTGTTCTCGGCATTGGCGACCGCGCTCATGACGCACTTGCGCACGTCCTCGGCGATCCGCTTGCGCGAGAATTCCAGATCGGCCAGCGCCTGGTCCACCTTCTTGCCGCGGATCATGCCGGCGACAAGGTTGAGCTTCTGCGGGCTGATGCGAAGGTTCTTCGCCACGGCCTGCGCCATGTTGTCGGGGAGGCTGCGCTCTCGGCTCGGCTTGCCCATTACTTCCTCACAGCCTTCTTGTCGCCGCCATGGCCCGGGAACGAACGGGTCGGAGCGAATTCACCGAACTTGTGGCCCACCATGTCCTCGTTGATGCTGACGGGTACATGCTTGTGGCCGTTGTAGACGCCGAACGTCAGACCGACGAACTGCGGAAGGATGGTCGAGCGGCGGCTCCAGATCTTGATGATCTCATTGCGGCCCGACGTGCGCACCTTCTCCGCCTTCTTCAGAAGGTAGCCGTCAATGAACGGACCTTTCCAAACTGAGCGTGTCACGAGCTGATCTCCTTCGCCGAGGCGATTAATTCTTCTTCAGATGACGGCTGCGAACGATGAACTTGTCCGTCGCCTTGTTCTTGCGGGTCTTGGCACCCTTGGTCGGCTTGCCCCACGGCGTCGCCCAATGCTTGCCGCCATTGGTGCGGCCGCCGTTGGGGTGATCGATGGGGTTCATGGTGATGCCGCGCACCGTCGGGCGGGTGCCCTTCCAGCGCGTGCGGCCAGCCTTGCCGGTGACCGAGTTGGAGTGATCGGGGTTGGAAACGGCGCCGATCGAGCCCATGCAGTCCTGACGCACGCGGCGGGTCTCGCCCGACGACAGCTTGAGAACCGCCCAGCCGCCATCACGGCCGACCAGCTGCGCGAATGCGCCCGCCGAGCGCGCCATCTGCCCGCCACGGCCCGGCTTCAGCTCGACGTTGTGAATGATCGTGCCGATCGGCATCGCCGCCAGCGGCATCGCATTGCCCGGCTTGACGTCGACCTTCTCGCCCGAAATCACGGTGTCGCCGACCGCCAGACGCTGCGGCGCCAGGATGTAGGACTGATCGCCGTCCTGATACTTGATGAGCGCAATGAATGCGGTGCGGTTGGGATCGTATTCCAGACGCTCCACCACGGCCGGCACGTCGTGCTTGCGACGGCGGAAGTCGATGTAGCGATAGGTCTGCTTGTGACCACCGCCGATGTGGCGCGTGGTGATGCGACCCGAGTTGTTGCGACCACCGGACTTCGACTTGCCCTCGGTCAGCGACTTGACGGGTGCGCCCTTCCACAGCGAGCCGCGGTCGACGATGACCAGATGGCGCAGGCCCGGAGAGGTCGGACGGAATGTCTTCAATGCCATGACGCCCTACTCCTTAGAGCCCCGTCGTCACGTCGATGGAATGGCCTTCCTCGAGCGTGACGATCGCCTTCTTGACGTCGCTCTGCAATGCGCGGCGACCACGGAACGCCTTCAGCTTGCCCTTACGGACCAGCGTATTGACGGCTTTGACTTTGACGTTGAACAGGTTCTCGACGGCGAACTTGATGTCCGACTTCGATGCCGTCGGGGCCACCTTGAAGATCACCTGGTTCGCTTCGGAGACCAGCGTCGCCTTCTCCGTGATGACCGGAGACAGGATGACGTCGTAGGCTTTGAGCTTGTTCATTGCCGTGCCTCCGCCTTCGCGCCGTCGAAGCGGACTTCGAGAGCGGCCAGCGCCGCTTTCGTCAGCACCAGCTTCTTGCGGCGCAGGATGTCGTAGACGTTGATGCCCTGGATCGGGAGCACGTCGATGTTGGGCAGGTTGCGAGCAGCGCGCGCAAAGCCGATCTCAAGCTCGGCGCCATCGATGATGAGGGCGTTGTCGAGCGACAGCTTGGCAAACTGGTCACGCAGCACCCGCGTCTTGCCGTCGGCGACCTTGGCCGTATCGAGCACGACGATATCGCCAGCCTTGGCCTTGGTGGAAAGCGCATGACGCAGCGCCAGCGCACGCACCTTCTTGGGCAGGTCGATGGCATGGCTGCGCGGCTTGGGGCCGAACACCTTGCCGCCGCCGCGCCACTGCGGCACCGACTTGTCGCCGTGACGGGCACCGCCGGTGCCCTTCTGGCGGTACATCTTCTTGCCCGTGACGTTCACTTCCGAACGATCCTGGGCGTGATGCGTGCCGGCCATGCGCTTCAGCAGCTGGTAACGAACCATACGCTGCAGGAGGTCCTGGCGCGGCTCGAGCCCGTAGATGGCGTCGGCGAGGTCGAGCTCACCGGCGGTCTTCGCCTCGAGCGTGGTGACGTTGACTTTCATCACGCCTGCTCCTTCGTCTCTGCGGCAGCGCCGCCAGCAGCCTTGGCGCGGAACTTACCGGGGAGCGGCAGATCCTTGTGCGGCGCCTTCTTGACGGCATCGCGCACTTCGACCCAGCCGCCCTTGGAGCCCGGCACAGCGCCGCGCACCATGACGAGGCCGCGCGCGACATCGGTGCGCACGACCTCGAGGTTCTGCGTGGTGACACGCTCCGAACCCATCTGGCCGGCCATCTTCTTGCCCTTGAACACCTTGCCGGGGTCCTGGCGCTGACCGGTCGAACCGTGCGAGCGGTGCGACAGCGACACGCCGTGCGTGGCGCGCAGGCCGCCGAAGTTCCAGCGCTTCATGGCGCCCTGGAAACCCTTGCCCTGGTTGACGCCGGTAACGTCGACGTACTGGCCGGCAACGAAGTGATCGGCCGTGATCTCGGCACCGACCTCGATGAGGTTGTCGGGCGAGACGCGGAACTCGATCAGCTTGCGCTTCGGCTCGACCTCGGCCTTGGCGAAGGTGCCGCGCTCGGACTTGGTCAGGCGCGAGGGCTTCCTCGTGCCGGCGCCGAGCTGCAGGGCGACGTAGCCGTTCTTCTCTTCCGTGCGGTGGGCGAGAACCTGCAGGTTGTCGAGCTTCAGCACGGTGACGGGGATGTGTTCCCCGGCGTCCGTGAAGATGCGCGTCATCCCCACCTTCTGAGCAATGATGCCGGAACGCATTGCTTGCATTCCTTCCCTTTACCAAGGGGTCGTGGCGACGAGGCCAGAGGACCCGAGAAATCCCTAGAGCTTGATCTCGACGTCGACGCCAGCGGCGAGGTCGAGCTTCATCAGAGCGTCGACCGTCTGCGGGGTCGGGTCGACGATGTCGAGCAGACGCTTGTGCGTGCGGATCTCGAACTGCTCACGGCTCTTCTTGTCGACGTGCGGCG
>CAZLHQ010000234.1:0-4007 GCA_964559355.1 uncultured Hyphomicrobiaceae bacterium | reverse complement strand
GGGGCTGTAGCTCAGTTGGGAGAGCGCTACAATGGCATTGTAGAGGTCAGGGGTTCGATTCCCCTCAGCTCCACCAACCATAACGCATTGATTTTACTTATTATTTTGGCATCGCAAATTGACGCGCGGTCAGCGCGTGCGTGTCGTCGCTTCGGCCGGTCTTCGCGCCCTCAATAGGCGGCCTTCACGCGGCAATTGACCAGCCTTCTCCCGCACCGCTCGTGCGGGGCGCAATGGTGGCGCGCAGTTGTTCCTAAGGGTGGTCCGGCAGGCCCGGATGGTCGGCCGGGCGGATGCCGAGCGGCCAAACGAAGCGCCGCTCGCTTTCACGGATCGGCACATCGTTGATGCTCGCCTCGCGGCGGCGCATAAATCCGGCGTCGTCGAACTCCCACTGCTCGTTGCCGTAGGAGCGGCACCATTGGCCATTGGCGTCGTGCCATTCGTACTGGAAGCGCACGGCGATGCGGTTTTCGCCGAACGCCCACAGCTCCTTGATGAGCCGGTAGTCGAGTTCGCGCTCCCACTTGCGCCGCAGAAAAGCAACGATAGCATCGCGGCCGGCGAAGATCTCGGAGCGATTACGCCAGCTGCTGTCGGGTGTGTAGGCCGCTGCCACCATCAAGGGATCGCGCGTGTTCCACGCGTTCTCGGCCAAGCGCACTTTCTCGATGGCGCTTTTGCGCGTGAACGGCGGCAGCGGCGGACGCATCATCCGATTTCCTTGAAGCCGTAGGCGGCGACACCCTGCTCGTTGTCGTAATACTTGAATGGCAGGAACTTGCCGCTCATGGTGATCTTGACGCGATCGCCCTTCTCATTGGGCAGTCGCTCCATCTGCATGTCGAAATCGATCGCCGACATGATGCCGTCGCCGAACTCCTCCTCGATCAGCGCCTTCCAGGCCGGGCTGTTGACCAGCACGAGCTCATAGAAGCGATAAATGAGCGGATCGGTGGGCGGCATCGTCGTTCCGCCGCCGCGGTAGGGCACCTCGTTCAGCAACTTCTCTTCGTTGGCATCGAGGCCGAACAGAGCGGCAGCTTTCTTTGCAAGCGGCTTGACGAGCTTGTGCTGTCCCATCAACGCACCGACGACAAGCACGGGGCTCATGCCGCCGATCTCGTCGGTGATGTACTTCCACGTCCAGTCCTTCTCGCGCTTGATATCGAGAATCTTCTCGGTCAGATGTTCGCGCTTCATCGTGCTTTCTCCTTGCGGTGTCGAGCTGGATTGAATGGTGTTTGTGTTGGTGGGTTGAATGATCGTCATCCGGTTGCCGGCCGGCGCTCCGCCGCCCCGTGCGCGTCGCCGAGTTCAGTGGCGTTTCTTTCGGCAACGGATGAGAGAGCATGGGTCGGACCGGAGGCCGCCGGACGGACAACGGGCGGCTGACGGGACGCGCCGGGCACCGCGCCGACGCCGCCGGCGAGCTCGCGCGAGCGCGTGACGAGGAAGTCGATCAGGTGGTTGCGCAGCGGATAATAATTGGGGTTCTTGTGCATATCGGTGCGTGAGCGCTCTTTGGGCAGCGTGTTCTCGACGATCTCGGCAATGCGCGCGCGCGGGCCGTTGGTCATCAGCAAGATTTTGTCCGCGAGCAGCATCGCCTCGTCGACGTCATGCGTGATCATGAAGATCGTCTGCTTCGACTTGGCGCGGATCGCCAGCACCTCGTCCTGCAGCGAGCCGCGCGTGAGCGCATCGAGCGCGCTGAACGGCTCGTCCATGAGCAGGATCTGCGGCTCGATCGAAAGTGCGCGGGCGATGCCGACGCGCTGTCGCATGCCGCCGGAGAGCTGAGACGGCTTCTTGCTCTCCGACCCCGTCAGGTGGACGAGATCGAGAAAACGCTGCGCGTGCTCGCGCACCTGTGCGCGCGTCCAGTCCTTGTAACGCGATCCAACTGCCAGCTCGATATTGCCGAGAGCCGAGAGCCAGGGCATCAGCGCATTGCCCTGGAAGATCACCGCGCGATTGAGGCTTGGACCCTCGACATGCTTGCCGCCGACGATGATGACGCCGTCACTCGGTTCGTCGAGGCCGGCAAGCGCATTGAGGATGGTCGACTTGCCGCAACCCGAGTGGCCGATGATGCAGACGAACTCGCCCTTCTGTACTTCGAACCAGAGGTCGTCGAAGACGGTCAGCGGCGGCTCTCCTGCACCTTGGTCGAAGCGCTTGGCGAGACCCTGGACGCTGATGAAGGCTTGGCTCATGAACGGGGTCCTTTGTTCGATGCCGAGGCATGTGCAGGCGCTGTCGGGCGCGAGAGAAGGGATGCGTCAGTCGGCATAGGCGACCGCCTTCTGGAGGCGCGCCATCAGTTGATCGAGCGCCATGCCGACGAGGCCGATCAGCAGGATCGCGGTGATGACATTGGTGATCGAGAGGTTGTTCCACTCGTTCCAGACGAAGTAGCCGATGCCCGTTCCGCCGACCAACATCTCGGCTGCGACGATGACCAGCCAGGCGATACCGATCGAGATGCGCATGCCGGTGAAGATGGTTGGTGCGGCGGCGGGCAGGATGACGCGCCATGCCGTGCGGCCAGGGCCAAGCTCGAGTGTGCGGGCGACGTTCAGCCATTCGCGGCGCACGCTCGACACGCCGAACGCCGTGTTGATCAACATCGGCCACAACGAGCAGATGAAGATCACGAAGATGGCCGACAGACCGGAGTCCTTGATCGTGTAGAGGGCAAGCGGCATCCAGGCGAGCGGTGAGATCGGCTTCAGGATCTGGATGAAGGGATCGAGCGCGCGGCTCATCAACGGTGACATGCCGATCAGGAAGCCGAGTGGTATGGCTACTGCGACCGCGAGCATGTATCCGAGCAGGACGCGCCCGATGGAATAGGCGAGCTGGATACCGACGCCCTTGTCGTTGGTGCCGCGATCGTAGAACGGATCCTTCAGGTGCTCCCAGATCTTGGCGCCGACGTCGAGCGGACCGGGCATCGTAGACTTGCCCTGCGTCGTGCTCTGCCCCATCAGCTTGGCGTACTCCGGGTCGATCTTCTGCGCCGGCCCGGAGCCTGCGGAGACGCCGAGATGCCAGATGAACAGAAACGCGACCAGGATCAGCAACGATACCATCGTTGCTTTGGCGTTGAGCAATGTCATGTCGTCCTCGGAAATAAAATAGTGGCGAGGCGGCGTTCGGTTGGCTTGCTGAGGACGGCCGCGGGTTAGACGCGGCCGCCTTCGAGCGCCGGCGCCCGGCGTCAGGTCCGTTTGATGGGGAAGCTCGCGATGTAGTCGTCCACCTTGTCGGGATCGAACACCTTGCCCATCACGGAGAACGTCTTCGATGTCGTCTCGGGCGGCGTCAGGCCGGCCTCTTTCATGAGCTTGGCGGCGTCGGTCGCCAGATAGACCTGCTTGGCGATCGCCTTGTAGTCGATGTCGCCCTTGATCTGACCCCAACGCTTCATCTGGCTCATGATCCAGACGGCGAAGCTCTCCCATGGGAACGGATCGAAATCGATACGATCGCCAACCTTGACGACATTGCCGAGGCCATCGGCGAACGTTCCGGTCAGCACCTGCTCGACAACGGTCTGTGGCTGGTTGAGGTAGTTGGCTGGCGCAATCGCCTCGGCGATCTGCTTGCGGTTCTCCGGCTTGGACGCGAATGCCGTCGCCTCGATGATCGATTTCAGCAGCGCGCCGTAAGTGTTGGGCATCTGCGACACGAATTCCTTCGACGCTGCGAAGGCGCAGCAGGGATGGCGATCCCAGATCTCCTTCGAAAGCAGGTGGATGAAGCCGACGCCGTCATAAACCGCGCGCTGGTTCACCGGGTCAGGCGCGAGGAAGCCGTCGATATTGTCGGCGCGCAGGTTTGCGACCATCTCGGGCGGCGGCACGGCGCGTATCTGGACGTCCTTGTCGGGATCGAGGCCCGCCTCCGCCAGGTAGTAGCGCAGCAGATAGTTGTGCATCGAGTAGTCGAAGGGGACCGCGAACTTGAAGCCCTTCCAGTCCTTCGGATTGCGCTTATCC
>CAZLHQ010000233.1:0-4023 GCA_964559355.1 uncultured Hyphomicrobiaceae bacterium | reverse complement strand
ATTCGCGATTCATGGCCGGTAACTTAGGCGCACCGCGTGGCAGAATCACGGCCCCTGTGTGTCGAGGTCCGGCCTAATCGGTGGTTTTGGCTGATCGAGAATGTGCACTTGGTGCCGCAGTCGCAAGAACGCCGCCAGGGCGCGCGCCTCATGGGATACGAGATTGCGGATGCGCAACCCGCCCATCGGCGCCCCCGCACTGTCGATGGCGAGCGTTGCCAGATCCAGGCGCCGCTGGAGGGGGCCGGTGCTGACCGAAACCGACTGAATATTGGCAAGCGGTAAGAGCCAGTGATCTTGGCTGAACCAGCCATCGCGGACATGAAGCACATCGCCCTCGACCCGCCAGCCATGCGGGCGCGCACCGATCACCTGCACGATCCCTAGCAAGCCAACAAAGACCAAACCCCACCACGCCGGAGGCCAGAGAATGCCCGCAGTCACCACGATGACGGCCAGTGGCAGCGACTCGGTACCGGCGTCGTACCAGCGATGGACCGGCGCCACCGGCGCGAAGCGTTCCGGCGCGATACGCTCGAAGTCCCCTGCAATCGACAACACGTGTTCGGCTTCGCTCGCGTTCGCCAGCGGAGCCAGCTCCTCCATGCCGCCAAACGCGCCCATGGACTGCACTTCCACGCCGCACAGGCCCCAGCGGCGCTTCAGCCAATGCGCGGCGGTTCGTGCAGCCTGGATACGGCGGAGCGGGATTGCAACCTCGCTGCGCGTAATCAGCCCGCGCACCCGCCGCAGTGTTCGGCCATCGAGCGACAGCGTGAAGCCATAGTTGCGCACCAGCATCTCGATCACGCCCGCAACAGTGCCCACCACCAGAAAAAGCGCAATGGCCAGCATGATCGTTCCCGGACTGACCAATCCCAAGATCTCCTGCTGATGCAAGCCGATCCATTTTTCGACGTCGTCCATCGATGGCAGCAGTTGCTGGAAGTACTGAGTCGCGCCGATGATGACCGCAAGCCAAAGCACCGAGAAGTTGAACAGCCCCGCTTGAAGGATGCGCGGCATCGTCATCATGAACACCGGTGGCGCGGCCGCTTCCAGAGCGGAGCTTGCCGCCGCCACACCGCGCCGCATTCGGACCTCGTCGCGCAACGCCAGCGCGTCCGTGAGCGCGATCGAATCGAGCAGCCCCTCATCGCTCCCCGATCCCCCGGTTTGCATCTTGACCTTGGCCAGACCGAAGATGCGCGCGAGCGGTCCGCGTTCGATCTCGACATCCTGCACCCGGTCCCACGGAATGCTTCGCCGGTTGCGCGAGAAGACGCCGCTTTCGATAAACATCTCGTCGGGCAATAGCGTGTACGTGAAGCGCCACCATGCCAAGACTTGGAAGGCGAGCACGACCGCGAGCAAGGCAGCGATGACCAGTAGAAGCGTACCGAAGCCCTCATCCCACGACAGCGCGACGACGCCGGCCGTCGGCACCGCCATCTCCGGCAACTGCCTGATCATCGAGACGATTGGGATGATCGGGTGGAGCCGCCGGGGCTGGGGCGCCTCGTTCATTCCGGTTCTGCCCGGATACGCAGCCGAATCTCGTCGCGAAGCGCCTCGGCCGCGGTGCGCGAGAGGCCCGGCAACCGGATGCGACTGTTGAGCGTGCCCGCCGTGTTCAGCACCAACTCCCACACACCGCACATCCGCTCGATCGGCCCTTGCGCGACATCGATGTGCTGAACGCGATGAAACGCGACAGACGTCTCGGTATGCACAAGGACGCCATGGGCAACATGCAACTCATCCTCGGTCTTCGCATAGCCCCAGCGTCTGAACCGTCGCCCCGGCGTAACCAGGACATAGTAGAGCAGCAAGACGGCCGCTGGCACGGTAAGGAGTCCAAACGGCGTCCCCACGTCAAACGTGAGCCATGAGTCTAGCCCGATGGCGATGGCGAGGATGATCGCCGCGTTGATGGCCGCACTGATCCGCATGGCTTTCAATTGGCCTGGTTCAAGCGGCGTCCAGTCGATGGCCGGAGCGGTCATGGCATTACCGTGCGCGAGACGCTGTTGTTCGTTCAATTCTCGAACGTCATTCATTAAGCAGACCCTACCGCCGGCCGGGTGGTCGTGACGGAGTTGTTTGAATCCGATCCGGACTGCTACTGCCCGAACAACCCCTTCAGCGGATCGAGCGGGTCCTTCTTCTTCGGATCGCTCGGCGCCGGCTGTGCCCCGGGTTGCTGCTTCTTCTTGCCGCCCAGCAAATCGCCGAGCCCGCTGCTGTCTTTCAGGCTTTCCAGCGGGTCGCCGCCCTTCAGGATGGAGTCGACGGTGGAGATCAGCACGCCCGACAAATCCGGCGCGTACGAAAGTTTGCTCCATGGCCCCTTGATTCGGAACGGAATCCCGACGCCGCCGAGATTGCCTTGGCCACCCTGACCTTCGGCAGAGCGAACGGCCTTAGGTTCCACGCGGTAGTCGAGCGTCTGATTGCCGATATCGATAACGCCCGCACCCGTCAGCCGCACGAACGGATTGAGCAGCTTCAAATCGTTGTTCGCCGCGACGCCGTTGCTGATGCCGAACGATCCCGAAAGCTCGGCAAAATCCGTCTTCGCCCCGGGTCCCACGGCCGTCCCCGACAACGCCGATTGAATCGTACGTGCAATCTCGGCCAGGTTGACGCCCTTGATCGCTCCATCCGTGAACTTGATCTGTGCGGTCCCGCGAAGGTCCTTCATCAACGCACGCTGCGACGAACCGATTGCCCCCACCCTCATCGTGATGTTTCCGGTTCCACTAAGTTGTGTGAACCCCGCCGCGTCGGTCAAGAACGGCTCGCCCTGAACGCCAGAAAATGAAAGCTCGAGTTCGACGCGTGGCTTGGAGTCGCTGCTGCCCAGCCAGACCAAGCCCGATCCGGTGCCGCCATAGAGCGCCATCTTTTCTAGTAGCGCCCTGAGGTTGCCTTCCCTCAAATCAAATCTGAGTTCGCTCTTACCGATCTTCATCCCGCCGGCATGAATTGCGTTCACGACGAGGTTGATGTTGGCTTCCATTGAGCCCAGCCCAGCAAAGTCGATCGCCGCATCGCTCCATGCAGCGCCGCCGCCGGCCGCGCTGCCTTTGGGCGCGGCATCGCTTCCGGCATAGGCGTTCAAGTCCAGCCGGTCGAGTTCGAATTCGCCCGTCGCACGTGGGACCCCGCCGGCCGGGGTCGTCAACAGAAGCTTGCCGGACCCGTTCATTCCGTCGAGCGACAACTTCGCATCCCAGAACGCGAGCTCGTTCTGAGACGCTCGCATCGAGCCGCTCAGTTTCATCGGCCCGAAGCCGCGCCCTTTAGGCAAGTCGGCGCCCGCCCACGCCGCCAGCCGGCGCGCCGATGCCGTATTAAAGTCTACGGTGCCCTGCATACCCTCATCGCCCAAGCTGAGCGTGCCGTCGAACGACGCCGTCAACACCTCGCCTTCGACTTTGGCTTTCAAGTCGCTCTTGGCACCGGCGGAGAGCGCGCGCGGATTGGCGATCGTGGTGTCAACTGTGATCGCCTCCTTGTTCCAAGTCAGCCCGCCCTTCACGATCATCGGCTCATCGAGATTGGGCAACTTCACCGAGACGTCCACACCGTCGATGCGCTGAGCAGTTCCGCTCCGCCCGTCGCTGTAGGTCAGCGTCCCACCCTGGATCTCGACATCGCGAAAACTGAAATCGCCGCCGCTCGCAGGCTTAGTTTGACCGTCGCTTGGCGCCGCAGCCTCCGGTGCACCTTCGAACACCCAGTTCCCGCGCCCCTGTTTGTCGACCTCAAGATTGATGGTCGGGTTGACGAACCGCACCTGCGTGACGTTGAGCGTGCCTGAGAGCAACGGGACCAACTCCGCGCCAACGATCATCGAGTCCATCGTGACCATCTCCGGCGTCGCGGCGCCGGCCACGTTCGCGAAGCTGACCTTGCCGACCTCGACCCCGAAGGCCGGCCAAAGCGAGAGTTTCAGATCGCCATCGATCTTGAGGTCGCGCCCCGTGGCAGCGCGCGTCTGCGCGATGATCTGCTCCT
>CAZLHQ010000232.1:0-4029 GCA_964559355.1 uncultured Hyphomicrobiaceae bacterium | reverse complement strand
TGGCGGCGTTGCTCGCGCCGCATTTCCTGCGCATCGGCGGCTATTGGTATCCGCGCGGCGGGATGCCGATCGACGTCTTCTGGCAGACCGGCGTCGCGCCTGCCGGCGTGTGGCTGCCAGACCAAGGCGTGGCGCCTTATCGCGGCCGCGGTTGAAACCACTTGCCCTTCGCACGCACGCATTCCGGCAATCGCAACGTGATTTATGTTTCACGTTCGGTGATGTCACGCGCCCCATTTCAGCCGCGATCTGCAGGCGTTTAGCCGACACTTGCGTGATGCAACCGTGCTTTTGCAGCGGGAGTTGGGATGTCGCGAAAGTTGCGGCGACGGATATCAGACTTGGCTTCCGTTTAAGCGTGCATCACGTGAGGATCATGAATGGAGATTTGAAATGAAGCTCACCAAAGTCGTCGCACTTGCTGCGTTCGCTCTCGTCGCACCCGCTGCCGCCAATGCTGCACCGGTTTCCGGCCTCGGCACCGCACCCGCCGTCAAGGATGGCGCACTTATCAAGGTGCACGGGGTTCACCGGAGCTGCGAACTCGGCAAGTACGGCTGGCATCGCAGCCCGCCGCGTGGCGGCCGCATCGAATGCCGTCCGCATCGTCCGCGCGGCGAGTTCTGGATCTGGCGATCGGAAGGTGGCCGTCACGGCTGGTGGCACCGTCACGAGAAGCGCTGGCATTAACACCGGGTTATGACCTCAGTGTTCTGGCAGGGCCGGCTCCGCAAGGGGTCGGCCTTCGCCTTTAGCGGACTGCGGCAAAACGGCCCGCCCGTGCTGCCATCGGATGCGATTGGTTTACCACGCAAAGGATAAGCGTACTTCGGGACGCCGCTTCCGGCCTATCAGTCAGGTTACGATGGCGAGGCACCGGCAGCGCAAGCAGATGAGCCCAGAGCAGAACAAAACCATAAGCGCCCTCGACACGACCGCCCGTCAGATCGATGCCGGCGCTTGGAATCGGCTGATCTCAGCGCGGCCGGAAGACCACGCCTTTTTCTGTGGCTGCGAGAATGCCAATCACAACGGGCTTGAACTTGGCGCGCGCATCGTCCGGCGCGGCGACGAGATTGTCGCTGCGTGCCCGACGTTCACGGCGCGCTTTGACGTTCCGCTTGTCGGATTGCAGCTGCCCGTTGCGATCAGCGGGATCGGCTCACCATTCACAGACGCCTGTCCGATCGGCCTTGCGCCAGAACTCGATGAAGCCGAACGCGCGACCGCACTCGCCGCATTACTGGTCGCGCCACGCTCCCAAACGCCGATGAAAGGCCTGCCGATGATCGTCGTCAAGGACATCACCGGCGAGATGGACCAGTGGCTTCGACCGCATGCGCACAGACTTGGCTTTGCTCGTGTGCCGACGCTGCCGCGCTCCGAGTTCTCGGTCGACTTCACCAGCATCGATCACTATCTGGCGGGACTGGCGCGTTCCGATCGCAAGTATTTGAAGCACGCGGCCAAGCGTGCGGATGGCGTCACCGTCGAGCGCATCGCCGACCCGGGTCCGCTGCAAGCAGAGTTCTACGCACTCTATTGCGAGCAGCAGCAGCGCGCCGATGTCGATTCGGGCATTTTCGATGCCATCGCGCCCGATCTGTTCGCGACCATTGCGCAAGCCAAGCCCGAGACCACGCAGATCTTCGTCTATCGCGTCGACGGCGTTCTTGCTGGTTTTGCGTTCTGCATATTCGATGCGCAATCGCTCGCGGCAAAATACGTCGGCTTCAAGCAGCCGCTCGGCAAAGAGAAGAAGCTCTACTTCCTCAACTGGATGGAAATCCTGCGCTTCTGTCTGGAGCGCGGCATCGGCGCGATTCATGTCGGGCAGAATTCCTATCCGACCAAAGTGATGCTGGGGTGCAAGCTCAGTCCCAATTGGATCTACTACCGCCACCCTGGCGCCATAACCAATCTCCTGGTGCGCAGATCCGAGCGGTTCGTCCGCTTCGACACCATGGACGAGGATTTGGTGCGTCTGCTTCAAGAGCACACGCAATCGTCTGTCGCTGCATCCGACAGCGCAGCGACAAAGCACGCCTCGTCCGCGTAACGACGACGCCTCGTCGGGCGCTTGCCGCGTGACATCACCCCGATCATAGCCGCACATCACGGCGCGCTGCCCCTTGTTGCGGTTGACGATCGTCATGGCGGCAAACATCGCTTCAGCGCAGAATTCTTAAAGATGAGCTTGTCGATCTGCGGGGAAGGATCATGCATCTCTCATGGCCAGGGAAAAGTCTGGCTCAAACATTGGCAATTGCATTGCTGGTGTTGCTCGTGCCGATCGCAGCACCCGAAATGGCGATGCCGACGCCCGCTTCCCGCGACGCGCGCGAGCCAGTCACGCTCACCGCAAGCGAGCGCACACGTTTGCTCGAGGGCATGCGGGCCTATCTCCTTGCAATCCAGGAGATCGTCGTAGCCGCCTCTGTCTACAAGCTCGATCGCGTGCACGATGCGGCCCGGCGCGCAGGAGCCACCATGCTTGCCGAGGTCGACCCGGCAACCGCGCTGAAGCTGCCGCTCGCCTTCACCGCGCTGAGCCTCGAAACGCATCAGAAGTTCGACGCCTTGGCTGCGAGTACGGCAACGCACCCATCGCGAAGCCAGGTTCTCGTCGCGCTCGGCGATATCATCGCTCGCTGCAACGGCTGCCACGAATCGTATCGTCTCGACTGAGCCCCAGGTGCGACGCAAGGATCACGCGCAGGGGGAGTCGCTCATACTGGCCGTTCGAGAACCTGGTAGGTGCTCTCGGTATATCCATCGGCACTTTTGACACGCCGCTCCGAATGCACTTCGCGCCAGCCCTGAAACGAGGCGTCGTCCAGCAGCGCAGGCGCATCGATCGTCTCATGCACCACCGTGCGATAGACCCGAGCGACTTGCGGCAATGCCTGCTGGAACAGGCTCGCGCCACCTGCCACGAAGACTTCCGGCGTGCGCTTGGTGCGCGCCAGCGCATGCGCAGCCTCCAGCGCACGTTCAAGATCGGGCAGATACCAGAAGCCGAAGCCCGACAGGTGATGGTTGCCGCCCGCCTCCAGGAATTCCTCGTCCCGCGTCACCACGAACACCCAGCGGTCAGCGGACAACATGTGCAGGTAATGGAACGCCTTTCGCCCCAGGATCACCGGCCGTCCCCGCGTCACCTGCAATGACCGGTTGGCAAGCCACGGCGCACGCCACAGAGGCGAATGCACCGGCCCCGAAAGAGCGCCGTTCTGCGATACGACCGCGATCATCGAGGTGACTGTCTGCATGCGTGTATCCCATTGTGGCCGGGGCGCTGTGAGAAGCATATCAGCCCGCTTGTCGGCCGCGCCATGACGGCGGCGATGATAGCCAGCACCAAATCCGTCGTATCAGCCGCCATGCCGACGGCGCGATCAAAAACGGGCGCCACATGGGCGCCCGCTTCCTAATACCTGTGATCGCTCATGGCCGAACCCCGCCCGCCTCACACCACCGGCGGCGGCCCGAACACCAGCACCGCGTTGAGGCCGCCGAACGCGAACGAGTTCGACATGGCGTAGCGCACCTTCATGCTGCGGCCGACATTGGGCACATAGTCGAGGTCGCACGCGGGGTCGGGCTCGCCGTAACCGATGGTCGGGGGCACCCAACCTTCGTTGATGGCCTTGATGCAAACGGCTGCCTCGACACCACCGCCAGCGCCGAGCAGATGGCCAGTCATCGACTTGGTCGAGGAGATGGCGAGCTTGCGCGCATAATCGCCGAACACCTTCTTGATGGCGTTGGTCTCGTTCTCGTCGTTGAGCTTGGTGGCGGTGCCGTGCGCGTTCAGATAATCGACCTCATCGGGGTCGATGCCGGCGTCGTTGAGAGCAAACTGCATGGCCGACAACGGCCCGTCGATGTCGGGGTTGACCATGTCCTTGCTGTCGGACGACATGCCAAAGCCGCGCAGCTCAGCGAGAATCTTGGCGCCGCGGCGCACCGCGTGCTCGTATTCCTCCAGCACCAGTAGGCCGGCGCCTTCGCCCAGCACAGTGCCGT
>CAZLHQ010000231.1:0-4043 GCA_964559355.1 uncultured Hyphomicrobiaceae bacterium | reverse complement strand
ATTCGAGCTCGGCATCATCCGCAACCACTACGTGGGGCGCACCTTCATCCAGCCCGGGCAACGCATTCGCGCGCTGGGCGTCAAGCTCAAGCACTCGGCCAATCGTGGCGTCATCCGCGGCAACCGCATCATCCTGATCGACGACAGCGTCGTGCGGGGCACCACCTCAAAGAAGATCGTCGAGCTGATGTATGAGGCCGGCGCGCGCGAGGTGCACATGCGCATCGCCTCTCCGCCCATCACGCACCCCGACTATTACGGCATCGACACGCCGCGCAAGTCGGACCTGCTCGCCGCCAATTACGATCTGGAAGGCATGCGCAAGTTCATGGGCGCAACGACGCTGGCGTTCCTTTCGGTCGATGGCATCTACCGTGCGGTCGGACACGACGGCCGCGATGCGTTCGCGCCGCAGTTCACGGACCACTGCTTCACCGGACACTACCCCACTCAACTCGTCGACCAGAACGGCGACAACGGCAGTGCGCCGCGCCAGCTTTCACTGCTGGTCGAGGTGGGCTGATCAGCTCATCGTAGGCGGGGTCTAAGCCGTGCAGCTTGGCGCTGAAACCGGGCAGCAATCGCCTGCCAGAGAACTGTCGCGTGAACCACGCCTTGCGGTGAGACTTGCCGCCGGCGGGCGCGGCGTCTAGCAAGGAGGAACACGCAGCATAAGCGCTGTCGGCTTGAGGGCCGATTCCTTCATTTCAACAGCATCACTCGAGCGGAACTCCACGCCATGCCCAAAACCCACGATCTTACCGGACGCGTCGCCCTCGTCACCGGCGCCTCGCGCGGTATCGGTCGGGCTGCGGCGCTGGCGCTGGCGAAGGCCGGGGCTCATGTCATCATCTCGGCGCGCTCGACGGGTGCATTGGAAGAGCTCGACGACGAAATTCGCTCGGGCGGCGGCTCGGCCACGATACTGCAACTCGATCTGCGCAAGGGCGATCGTGTCGATGCCATCGGCCCGACCATCTTTCCGCGCTGGGGCAAGCTGGACATCCTGATTGCCAACGCCGGCACGCTGGGTCCGCTGTCGCCGTTGCCGCACGTCACTGCGGATGCCTGGCAGCTCGTCATGGACACCAACGTCGAGGCGAACTGGCGGCTGGTGCGCACACTCGATCCGCTGCTGCGTCTGTCGCAGGCGGGCCGCGCGGTGATGGTCACGTCGGGCGCCGCGCACGGCCAGCACGCCTACTGGGGACCCTATGCAATCTCGAAGGCGGCGCTCGAGGCATTGGCGCGGACTTGGGCCGCCGAATGCGCCAACACCAATGTGCGCGTCAACCTGCTCAATCCCGGTCCGGTTGCCACGCATATGCGCGCCAAGGCGTTCCCGGGTGAGAATCCGGATACGCTGGTCAAGCCCGCCGACATCGCGCCGCTGTTCGTCGAGCTGGCGGCCCCTGCGACCACCTCGAACGGCGAAACGTTCAGCGCCCGCCAATGGCTCGCAAGCCGTGGCCGAAACCTATCGGTTGCAATCTCCGAGACGTGAAACGCGTCCGCGCTATTGGCGCATGTGCATCGGCAGCACTTGCCCGCCGCTTCAAGTTGCATCTCAATCAAAATTGATCTGCATGCCGTCGAAGGCCGGCTCGATGTGGGGCGGCAACTCGCGCTTCATCGCGACATAGTCGAGATCGGCCGTCATGTGTGTGAGCACGCCGTGCCGGACGCCCAGCGCCTCGATCCAGCCGAGTGCGGCCTTGACGTGGAAGTGGCTCGGGTGAGGCGAATGGCGCAGGGCATCGACAATCCAGTGGTCTAGTCCCTGCAGAAGCTCCTGCGCCGCGGCCGACAAGTCCGACACATCAGGAGAATAGGCGAGGTTGCCGACGCGCAGGCCGAGCGAGGCGATGTCGCCGTGCACCTGCGGAATCGCCTGTATGACGATCGGCCCGCCGCCACCCTCGATGGTGATCTTGCCGCCGGCATTGATGTCGTGCGCAACGAGGATCGGCGTATAGCTCGAACCAGGCGGGGTTGAGAAACAGTAGGAGAAGCGCTGCTCGAGGCTCACCCGCGTCGGCGTGTCAAACCATACATCGATGCGCTTTCTCATCGCGTAGGCAACCATGCGCAAGTCGTCGATGCCGTGCGTATGATCGGCATGGTCGTGGGTGAAGACGACGCCATCGATCCAATCGACGCGCACGTCGATCAATTGCTCGCGGATGTCGGGTGGCGTGTCGACCAGAACGCGCGTTGTGCCGTTCCTGCCAAACCGCTCGATCATCACCGCGCAGCGCCGGCGCCGGTTCTTGGGATTTTGCGGATCGCACTTGCCCCACATGGCGCCGATGCGCGGTACGCCGCCCGAGGAGCCGCAACCCAGAATCGTCAATCGATAGCTCATTGCGCGGCTTTCACGGCTTGCGGCCGCGCCACCTTCTGGAACAGACGGTAGAAGTTGGCGGTGGTGGCTGCTGCCACCTTGGCTGCATCTATGCCGCGCGCCTTGGCAATGGCCGCTGCGGTATGCGCGACATAGGCCGGTTCGTTACGCTTGCCGCGAAATGGCTCGGGCGCGAGGTATGGAGAATCGGTTTCCACCAGGATGCGCTCGAGCGGCACCGCACGCACGATGTCGCGCAGGGCTTCTGATTTCTTGAACGTGACGACGCCGGTGAATGACACGTAGAGCCCCAGCTCGACCGCGCGCATGGCGAGCTTCATGCCGCCCGTGTAGCAATGCAGGATGGCGGGAAACGCCCCCTTTGTGTGCTCATCTTCGAGAATGGCTTGGCAATCGTCGTCTGCATCGCGCGTGTGGATCTCAAGCGGTAGGCCGGTGATGCGAGCAGCGGCAATATGGCGGCGGAAGCCTTCGGCCTGATTCTCCCGCGTCGACTTCTGATAGTAGTAGTCGAGCCCCGCCTCGCCGATGGCGACGATCTTGTCGTGGGATGTGGCGATACGCACGAGGTCGTCGGTGGTGACGTCCATTTCGTGATCGGCATTATGCGGATGTGTGCCGACCGAGCAGTAGATGTCGGGGTCGCGAGCGGCAATCGCCAACAGCGTGTCGATCTTTTTCACATGCGTCGAGATTGTCACCATAACGCCGACGCCTGCCGCCTTGGCGCGCGCAACGACGCCGTTGAGATCGGAAACGAGCTCAGGAAAATCCAGGTGGCAGTGGTGATCGACGAGCATCCAGCCTTGCGTCCTCGTTTGCTTGCTGCAGCGTTACTCCCACTCCCCGTCAGAGCAGGGAGACGATACGTCATGCGCTCTCGCCACCGGCATCCTTGCTCTTGGCGCGGTTGGCGTCTTTTTTCGCCTGCTTGGCGGCCTTTGCGGCGGCCTGCGCTTCGGCCGACTGGCTGCCGGACTTTTGCTGCGCACCGCCCTTGGCCGCCTCCGCCGCCGGATCGACATAGCGTGGAAACACACCCTGCGGCTCAGGCAGCTGCGTGCCCGGCTGCAAGCGGCCCTTGACGCCCAGCGCGCCGAACATGCGGGGTGCTGCCGCCTCACTCGTCGAAGGATCATCGACGCCCTGCGCCAGTAGCCCCAGAAGCTTGGCCGCACTCGCCGGCATCACAGGCTGCACCAGGATCGCCAGCTGACGCACGACCTCGGCGGTGACGTAGAGAATCGTGCCCTTGCGCTCCGGGCTCAAGGTCTTGTCGAACGGCTTCTCGGAGGCGAAATAGCGGTCGCCTTCGGCAACCACGTCCCACACCGCATCGAGCCAGGTCTTGATCGCCTGCTTATCCATCGCCTCGCGCGCGATCGCGTAAACGCCATCCGCCTTCGCCAACAGCGCCTTGTCGGTATCTGTCAGATCGACGGGCGCCGGCACGACGCCGCCAAAGCCCTTCCAGATCATGGAGAGGCAGCGCTGGGCAAGATTACCGAGCCCGTTGGCCAGATCGGCATTGATGCGGGTCGCAATCGCCTCCGGCGAGTAGTTGCCGTCCGCTCCGAACGCCACTTCGCGCAGGAAGAAATAGCGCAACTGATCGACACCGTAGTGCTCGGCCAGCGCGAACGGGTCGAGCACGTTGCCGACCGACTTCGACATCTTC
>CAZLHQ010000230.1:0-4048 GCA_964559355.1 uncultured Hyphomicrobiaceae bacterium | reverse complement strand
TTGAGGATCGTATCCATCATGCCGGGCATCGACGCGCGGCTGCCCGACCGCACCGACACCAGCAACGGGTTGTCCGCATCGCCGAATGCTTTGCCAGCCTCCTGGCCGATACGGGTCAACGCCGTCTCGACCTCAGACCTCAGCCGGTCGGGCAGCTTTCGGCCATTGGCATAGTAGGCGTTGCACACTTCGGTGGTGATGGTGAAGCCCGGCGGCACCGGCAGGCCAAGCGAGGCCATTTCGGCCAGATGCGCGCCCTTGCCCCCCAGCAACTCGATCAGACCAGCGTGACCGTCCGTCATGCCGCGCCCGAACAGATAGACTTGATTGCCAGCCGTCATTTCCGCCTCGCACCCCTAGGCCGCGCACTGCCTGACGCAGCGACCGGCGGCCGACTTCACGCCGCCCGCAATAGCAGGTGAAAGGCCGCGGATAAAGCGTTGCCGGAGCGGCCGCGTTCAGCCTTTGAACTCGTGGCCGTCGCGCCAAAATCAAAACATTGCCGCGAACGCTTGAGATTTTGGCGCGACACGAGGGCCACTAGAAGAAATTTGGACTTAGTGTGGCGTTCAACGCGCCGTTGTTGACGCCACGCGGGCCGCACCGTAGGTCAACAACGGCGCGACGCCACACTTGGCTCGCTGTTCACGCAACATCGCGGCCCGCCGACCCGCCATTCCAATTCCCTCACCTAACCGCAGCCTTGATCGAGAGAGCCGCCAATGACAAGCCAACTACCCGAGGTCCTCAAAACGCTGGACAAGTCCCAGTCTGCCGCGCTGGACCGGCTGTTCGGGCTGTTGCGCATCCCAAGCGTCTCGACCGACCCTGCCTACAAGACCGAATGCCGGCGCGCGGCCGACTGGTGCGCCTCAGAGCTTGCCGAAATCGGCTTTGCATCTTCAGTCCGCGCCACCAAGGGCCACCCCATCGTCGTGGCCCACGACCGGCCGAAAGTGCCCAAGGGCATGCCGCATGTGCTGTTCTATGGTCATTACGACGTGCAGCCGCCTGACCCGGTGGAACTGTGGAAATCGCCTCCGTTCGAGCCGCGCATCGCCAACGACAAGTCGAACGGCAAGGTGATCGTTGCGCGTGGCGCAGAGGACAACAAGGGCCAGCTCATGACGTTCTTCGAGGCCGCCCGCGCCTGGAAAGCGGTTGCCGGCGCGCTGCCCATCGCCGTCTCGGTGATGATCGAAGGCGAGGAGGAGTGCGGCTCGCCATCGCTGCCGGAGTTCCTGAAGAAGAGCGGCAAGGAGCTGAAGGCCGATTTCGTGCTGGTCTGCGATACCGGCCAGTGGGACAAGGACACTCCTGCCATCACCACCATGCTGCGTGGGCTCGCCGCGACCGAGGTGATTGTCACCGGCCCGTCGCGCGATCTGCATTCGGGCATGTATGGCGGACCGGCCATGAACCCGATCAGGGCACTGGTGGGCGCGCTCGGCGCCATCCACGACGCCAAGGGGCGCGTGCGCGTTCCGGGCTTTTACGACGGCATCGTCAAACCTACGCCGGCACAGGTGAAGCAATGGCGCGCGCTGGCCGCGACCGCACCCGACATGCTGGCCTCTGTCGGTCTCGCCACACCGGCAGGTGAAGTCGGCTACAGCGCCATTGAGCAGCTGTGGTCGCGCCCGACTTTGGAGTTCAACGGCATCACCGGCGGCTATCAGGGAGCGGGGTCCAAGACGGTGATCCCCTCGCAAGCTTCCGCCAAGATCACCTGCAGGCTTGTGCCGGGGCAGAAGCCGGAGGCGGTGTTGAGCGCTGTGCAGCAGTTCATTCGCGCGCAACTGCCGGCCGACTGCAAGGCCGAGTTCATCGGCACGCATGGCTCGGCGGCAATCGGCTTCGACACTGCCATGCCGGCGATGAAGCTGGCCGCACACGCGCTGGAGCAGGAATGGGGGCAGCCGACCGTGATGATGGGCTGCGGCGCATCGATTCCGATCGTCACCTCGTTCAAAGACGCGCTCGGCATGGACAGCGTCATGGTCGGTTTCGGCGTCGAGGACGATCGCATCCACTCGCCCAACGAAAAGTATAATCTGTCGAGCTTCCGCAAGGGGGCACGCAGCTGGGCGCGCATCCTCTTAGCGTTGGCAACGTGACCAGCGGCGAGTGCTGCCTCGGGACCGGCCCGATCACACGCGCCAAGCGTAGAATGTCAAGTTGTTGGCCTGCGTGCGATCGAGGCAGTCGGTCTTGTAGCCCTTGGCCTGCAGGAGCCGTTCCACCTCGAAAGCGTCGATGCCGGTCTCGGGCAGATAGTCCACCTCGACGACGACGTTGCGGACCTTGTTGAAATCCGCTTCCCGGATGCCTTTCAACACTTCCAGGAAGTAGCCTTCCACGTCGATCTTCAGGATGTCCACCTGATCGATCTGGTGGGCCGCGATTTCATCGGAGATCGTGGTGGTGACGACCTCGTGCGCTTCGAGCCCCGGCCCCGCTGCCGCCTCCGCCAGCCAGCCGACCTTTGTCTTGTCGACGAGCGTGCTGATGCCGGAGACCGCCGCGGATTGATGCAGCACCAGCTTCTGCTTGGAGGTCGCCGCAACTGCTCGATTGATCGCAATTGCTGTGGTTGTTTGAGGATCGACGAGGCGGGCGAGATTGTCCTGCAGGTAGGCGAATGTACGTGGGCTCGCCTCGAACGAGAGGATCTTGTAGGGCTGATAGCGCCGGTGCGCCCACACGGCATAAATGCCGATGTTGGCGCCGACATCCATGATGACCGGATATTTCCGGATGCGCATCTCGGGGTGATAGTAGATCTGCGAGAGGAAGACCTCGCTGTAGATGAAGGATGTGTCGGCCTCATCGACATCGATGACCGACAGCTCCATGCCCCCCATCGTCTTTCGCCGCATCGCCCTCTCCCTCGATCTACCAAGCCGTCTTAGAGACTGATCGTCTGAGATGGAAACGCCAAGCGTTTCCATCGAAGGCGTGAATCAGACTCTCAATCAAGGACTTAGAGCAGGCCACCACGGCACGAGGCGATTCCAATTAAGTTGAACCTGCTCTAGCGAACCGCGGCCCGCTTCTCATGCGCGGCCGGCTGCCCCCGTCGTTGAAAAACCGATCGCCGCAGCTGAAACCCTGCCCGACTTCAGCGGCTTCGTCGGCCGATCACGCCTGCGGACCAAAAGCTCGGTCGATTGCCCAACGCGTCACTCGAGCGCGATCGAACCCGCTGTAGCTGTGGCCCAGGGCATTCGCAAGCGCGTCATGAACACAGCAATGAAGACGACATGAACCAGCGGTTGCGCCGTTCATTTGGCGCAGCAAACTCGCGGCAACAGCCGCCCCGAGGCATTGACCGCGATTGGATTTTCTCGCGCCATCTCACGCCGCAACCGCTGGCCAACTGGTATACCAGAAGCTTGTGCGGCATCACTTGAGCGTTGAATTTGCTCCGTAGGGCCGCCATTTAACGGCACTGCGGAATCTTTCGATGCCCCAACATGCTGCATCGCAGCAAGAGCAGTGTGGAAGTAATCGTATCCGCCCCCATGCAGAATCTCACACACATCCACGAAGACAAAAAGTAACTAATTACAATAATCGCTATATTATACACATCGCCCGTGGCATACCAGAACGTGATCTACGAGCGAACGTTTACGTCAACAAGTATTTTCAAATCTTTCTCTGCGGATATGAGTTTTTTTCGACCACGCATACAATCAATAACATTGCATGTGCGACATATTGTCTCACAATGTTATTCCAAAGTAATTCGCATCGCAAGAAGGATTATTGGAAGACTAGGATCGCTGGCAATTCGACGCTGGCCATCGCATACATAGTGTCGAGCAAAAGCAACTAAGAACACATCGGATGATCGCAGCGCCTTGTTGTGCATTTGCGATATCGAGTTTGTAGGGGGGCTCTGGTGGAAGAAATTGCGTCGCTGATGCACGGCTTCTCGGTCGCGCTTACGCCGTTCAATCTGATGTTGATGGTCGCCGGGATCGTTCTGGGGGTCATTATCGGCGTGCTGCCGGGCCTGGGCGGCGCCAACGGCGTTGCCATC
>CAZLHQ010000229.1:0-4069 GCA_964559355.1 uncultured Hyphomicrobiaceae bacterium | reverse complement strand
CACCAAGTATGCGCTGCCCGCCTATTACATCGTGGCGCCGGCCGAGGCGTCTTCGAATCTGGCGCGCTACGACGGCGTGCGCTACGGACTGCGCGTTGCCGGCAAGGATCTGATCGACACCTATGAGGAAACCCGCGCCGCGGGCTTCGGCAAGGAGGTCAAGCGGCGCATCCTGATCGGCACCTACGTGCTCTCCGCTGGCTATTACGACGCTTATTATCTCAAGGCGCAGAAGGTGCGCACGCTCATCAAGCGCGACTTCGACGAGGCCTGGAACAAGGTCGATGTGGTGTTGACGCCGACGACGCCTTCGCCTGCCTTCGCGTTCGGCGAGAAGACCGGCGATCCGATTGCGATGTACCTGGAAGATATCTTCACCGTCACCGTCAACATGGCTGGCTTGCCGGGTTTGTCGGTTCCCGCCGGGCTGTCAGGCGAGGGAACGCCGCTCGGGCTGCAGCTGATCGGCAAGCCGTTCGACGAGGGCACGCTGTTTCGCGCCGGCCGCGCGATCGAGGACGCCGCTGGCCGCTTCACGCCGGGTGAGGCGTGGTGGCTCGGCTGACCAACGGCGCAGGCGAGACTGAATTGATCGAGGAACGAGAATGACGATACGCCAAGGCGCGACGAAACTGGCCAGCCAGTGCCAAGACATGGGCGAGGTGCGCTCGGAGATCGATCGCATCGATGAGGCGCTTGTCGATCTCATCGCCGAGCGCTTCGGCTATGTCGATCGCGCATGGCAATTGAAGCGCAATACGCCGGAGGGTGCGCATGTGCCATGGCGCATTCAGCAGGTCATCGACAAGGTGAAGGCGCGCGCGCGTGACCGCGAGTTGCCGCCCGATATCGTCGATATGGTCGGGGCGCAATGGAAGACCATGATTGGCTGGTTCGTCCAGTACGAGGAGGAGCGTCTGCGTCAGCACGTCGAGGGTGACGGAGCGGCATGAGCCGCGTTCATCCGTTCTCCACGCCTTCAGGCAAGAGATTATAGCGTGTCTGAAAACTACGGCTGATTGCCGAGGGCTGTCGCAACCGAACTCCAAATTGTTCAACGCCCAGCATCTGGGTAAAATTGATCTGCTGAGCTGACGGATGCCGTCAACTCGGCGACTGGTCTTTTTGTGTTTGTGTCTACTCGCATTCCGGCAAATCGGGTCGAGCTTGTCACCTCAGGTGACGGCGAAGGGTGCAAGCGATTGTGCCGCGGCAAGACAGCGGCAAGGCAAGGGTAGTGCAGTGACGCTCATCCACAGACCTCACATGCCCCAGGTGATGCGCCGCGCATTCGACGCCTTTCGCGCCAGTGATGCCATCAGCGTCGGTGAAGCATTCCTGCCCCACGCGCTGATGGTCGCCCACATCGATCCCAAGCTGCTGGCGTTGGTTGGCATCCCCGATCCTGAAAAGCCCGTCCGCATGCGCGGTAGCCTCCTCATCAGCGAGTTGTTCGCGCACGAATTCCAAACCATGCACATCAGCTATGTCGAGCTTCACAGCGAGCTGCGAGTGGGACGCGAGATGGCGGCTACCGTCGATTTCGAAGCGAAGCTGCAAGCCACCGGTCACACGATTGCGGCGCGCTGCTCGGGGCTCTACACGCTTTCGAAGACAGGACATAAAATCGAGAGCGCCCGCACGGTGTGCAAGCTGATCACGCCGGGCTGGGGTTTCACCTTCAATTGACGCAGCGTTGTTCGGTGCCGATGTTGATGCGCCGGGCGTTCGCCATCACGGCCGTCATCTTGCCATCCCAGTCATGGAGGTGCATGTCCGCATGGACTGGACAAGTCCGCGGTTGCGCTGCCATATCGCTTCGACCGTGCCCTGGCGCGCGGGGACTGCAACCCGCTGCAAAGGCCCTGAGATGTTTGACCTGAAACCGTTCGAGCCGGCTACGCTCGTCGCCTTTGCGGCGCTCAATCCCGCGGTGATGATCGTCGGCTTCTGGCTGGGTCTCAAAGCCGACCAGTGGCAGAAGCTGATCGTTGCCGGGCTGGCGGCATCAATGGCGGGCTTCCTGTTGCTTTATGTGGCGATCATGGTTGGCGCCGTCCACGCCAAGGCTATTGGAGGGGAAGCGGGTATCTTCGCCCTGCAGGCCGTGTTCGGCATGTTCTGGTCGGTTGCCGGCTATGGCCTCGCCAAAGCGATGCGGCGTCAACGCGGAGGCTCTGACGGCAGCCGGCGCGGTTAGTCGTGCCCAAGAGCCGATTGCATGCCGCAATGCGAGGGGAACGGGCTGGGGCGTTGCGCCACTCTGGACACGCCGACGCCGGCTCATATATTCACATGCGCGAATACGCCTTCCGGAAACGCCGGCGACAAGGGCAAGACCCATGGATCTTCTGCAAGATGCCTTCCGTAGCCTGACGGGCAAGCTGCCGCTGATCGCGCTCATCGCGGTGCTGACGGTGGTTGCCTGGCGCATGTTTGGCCCCGCGCCGGTGGCGGCTGGCGAAGTGCTGAACCCGGCGGACGCGCACGCCAAGGCGCTCAAGGGTGAGGTCGTGCTGGTCGATGTCCGCACGCCCGACGAGTGGAAGCAGACTGGCGTCGCGGCCAGCGCCTACACCATCACCATGCATCAGCAAGGGCCTGAATTCCTGAAGCAGCTGGACAAGGCGCTGGGTGGCGATCGCAACAAGCCGCTGGCCGTCATATGCCGCACCGGCAATCGCACGGGCTCGCTGGTCGCACCGCTCGAGAAGGCCGGATACACGCGCGTGATCAATGTCGCCGAGGGCATGGTCGGTGGCCGCTACGGGCCGGGCTGGATCAAGGCGGGGCTGCCGATGCGCCAATGGGCGCCGGGGCAAGAAAGGCCTGCCACCGTGACGCAGGCGCGCTGAGCGAGGATCGCTACGTCCGAAAGATCGATGCCGGAGGGTGCGGATCCTCCGGCCTCTTGTTTTCGTGGGTGCCGTGTCCAGGTCGCTCGTGTGGTTCGCCGTAACTTCAGTTGATGGTGATGGTGAAGGACGCAATCGGTTGCGGCGGGGGACCGCCCAAGCCGCTGCGCGGTTCTGCGGGCGCGTTGGCCGACGGCGCTGGTGCCCGTGTGATGGAGCGCGTTGTCGCGCTTTTCGGCGTGCGCTCGATCAGCGCGTCGGGCTTATTGCAGGGACCGTTGTCCCAATACTCCTTGGCAGTGGATGATCGCACGCCCTCGTACATGGAATAGTGCACGAGCTTATTGGGGCCGCCGAATTGCGGCTTCTCCATCAGCGTCTTCATTGCCTCGGACATGATGGTGGCAGCCGATTCCAGATCGTATTTCTCGAAGCCCGAGAGCTTGCATTGCTTCATCACGAACAACCAGTCGTGTATGATGAAGGCCGGCGCATAGCCCCACGGCGAATAGCCTTTTATTGCGCGCAATGCGGATGGAATGGAGCCACCATCGGTATACATGGCGGCCGGCGTGATCACCGTGCCATCCGCCCGCTTGAATGTCAGCGGGTTTGCCGGATCGGGCTCGTAGAGGAAACTGTCGTTGTTGAGCCAGGTGACGCGCAACGTACCCTTGAGGTCGCCCGACTTGGTCTGGTCGTAGTGGCGGCCATAAAACATGTCGAGACAGCCGCCAAGGCCGATGGCAGCGGCGATTGCAATCAACGCTGGACGCAGTATCCGCATAAGAGTAGCTCCCCGTTTGAATATTCCGGCCGGCTCGCGTTCGCAGGCCGCTTGACCCCGCCGTCTGTGGGCCCTACCAGAACCCAAGACCCGCATTCCATATGAAGTTCCTGGATCACGCCCGGTGCAAGTGGTGCAGGCAATTCAGATGGGCGAAACTTGTGACGAAATGTCGAGAGGCTGCACGAAACCGCCATGGCAAACAAGGACGCAAGCGCAACCAAGGGCAATCTTATTCCGGGCGCCACGGGAGACTGGGAAGTGGTGATCGGCATGGAGGTGCATGCCCAGGTCAATTCCCGCGCCAAGCTGTTCTCGGGCGCCTCCACGGAATTTGGCGGCGAGCCCAACGATCACGTCAGCCTCGTCGATGCGGCGATGCCCGGCATGCTGCCCGTTATCAACAAGGAATGCGTGGCGCAGGCCA
>CAZLHQ010000228.1:0-4124 GCA_964559355.1 uncultured Hyphomicrobiaceae bacterium | reverse complement strand
CCGCCATGTGGTCCTCAACAGGACCGGTCAGGAAGATGATGCGCTCCTTCAGCAAACGCGATGGCAGGTCGTAGCCGCGCTCGCCACGCGTCGTCTGCTCGACGACCATCGGCCAGAAGGTGTTGGTGACGGTATCGACGGGATCGCGCATCTCATTATCTCCTGATCGCCGCCGCAGCGGCGTTGTCGTCGGCCCGGGGCGGGCCGCAATGCATATCATGATCCGCCGCACGCTTGAAAAGGGGCGGCGATGATGGCCGCGGCGGATCAAACACCCGCCGGCAGCGCGTCACGGCGCGAACGCTACGCCTCGGTGGCCGCTTCGAGCGCCTTCATCAACTCGTCCTTCGACACTTTCTTTTCGGCCGGCTTGACCTGATCGAGAAGATGATCAACGACCTTGTCCTCGAAGATCGGCGCGCGCAGTTGTGCCAGCGCACCCGGTGTCTTCTCGTAATACTCGTAGACGAACTTCTCTTGGCCGGGATAGCGCCGTGCCTGCTCGACCAGCGCTCGGCGCAGCTCGTCCTGGCTCACCTGGATCTGGTTCTTCTCGCCAATCTCACCGATCAGCAATCCAAGCCGCACGCGCCGCTCGGCGAGCTTGCGATATTCCTCGCGCACCTCTGCTTCGCTCTTGCCCTCGTCCGCGAATGTCTTGCCCTCGCGCGTCAAGCCTTCCTCGAGCTGCTGCCAGATATTGGCGAATTCGCTGTCAACGAGCGAGCCCGGCAACGCGAAGGTGTGAACTTTCTCCAATTCGTCGAGCAGCTCGCGCTTGATCTTGATGCGCGAGGCCTGCGCATATTCCTGCGCGATCTGGGCCGTGATCAACTCACGAAGCTTCTCGACATTCTCGGCGCCCAGCGAGCGCGCGAAGTCGTCGTTGACCTCTGGCAGCTTGGGAGCTGCAACCTCGGTCACCTTGCAATCGAACTGCGCCGTCTTGCCGGCCAGATCGGCGACCTGATAGCTCTCCGGGAATGTCGCGCTGACAACACGCTCTTCGCCGGCCTTGGCGCCCTTCAATCCGTCCTCGAAGCCGGGAATGAAGTTGCCCTGGCCGATCACGACTTGCATGCCGTTGCCCGTGCCGCCGTCGAAGGCGACCCCGTCCACCTTGCCGACGAAATCGATGGTGACGCGATCACCCTCGCTGGCGCTGCGCCCCTCCTCCGCCTCGAACGTCGTCGCACGCTTTGTGAGATCGGCGACCACCTCGTCGATGGCGCCAGCCTCGACGTCGGCCGTCAGCCGCTCGAGCTGCAGCTTCGACAAATCGACGGCGGGAATCTCCGGCAACACTTCGAACGACATCTGGTATGCGAGATCGGCTTCGCCCGAGATCACCTTCTCGATCTCGTTCTTGTCCTCGGGCAGATCGATTGCCGGCTGCATCGCCGGTCGCTCGTTGCGATCGGTGATCGCCTTCGAACTCGTCTCGCGCACCGTTTGCTCCAAAACCTCCGCCATCAGCGAGCGGCCGTAGAGCTTCTTGATGTGGGCGAGCGGCACCTTGCCTTTGCGGAAGCCCTTGATCTGGACCCGATCCTTGATCTCGCCGAGGCGCTGATTGAATCGCTCGCCAAGCTCGCTCTGACCAACAGTGACCTTGAGCGTGCGCTTCAAGCCGTCGGAATTCACCTCAGTGATCTGCATGTCGTCTCAAACCTTCGGTCAAGCAATCGTTCTTGGCGAGGCGTTGCGCCTGCCCTTGGAGCCCCGGGCGGGGCGGTGTCACGTCCTGTCGCATCGACGAAGAGCGCTGGTGCGGGCGGAGGGACTTGAACCCCCACGGCCTAGGCCACCAGAACCTAAATCTGGCGTGTCTACCAATTCCACCACGCCCGCAAGCCGCAACTGCCCATGGCAGGCGACGGAACGAGGTTAGAGGCGCTTATGCCGCTCCCCTTGGCTCCGGTTCGCCAGATCCCGAGGCGCGGCATACGACCATCAGCTCTTGCTTCGCGAGACAAGTCTCAGGCGCCACATATATCTGCCGAGCGCCCCGAAGATCAATCCCGCATTCCGGTGGCTAGGGCGAAGACGCAGCCGGGCCCCGCGATCCCCCCTTCGGCGCCCATGTGACCGGCGACATACGGCCGCCCCACGGGTTGCATGCACGACATTCGGAGCCGATCTAGCGACCGGCTCCGACGTCTTTTTAAAGCTGCGAGTAGATGAGGCCGGCCACGAAGACGATGCCAATCGCTGGCATCACCAACAGGGCCATTGGGATGTGCGGTATCGTGATCGACACGTTCCCGAACGCCACCAAGCCTGCCACCGCAGCACTTGCGAGCAGGAACTTCCACATGCCACGCGCTCCTTCGCTTCGTCGGGGAAGCCATTTCCCGGACTGCAACGTGCGTGCAAGGTGGTGGAAGCAAGGTCCGTGCCGGAATTTAACGCAGCCCACGATAACGGCCGGACGCGGAAGATTTTGAGGTTAAGCGGCGCCGGTAATGCGCCGGCCGGAGCATCGTGACTGCCCCAAACGCCAAGCGACCGGCTCCTGGTGAGGAACCGGCCGCATTCAGGAGAAGATTAAACCCGACCGAGGCTTACTTCATCGGCATGTGCACAGTTTCCGCACCACCCAAGTGATAGCGCAGGCCAACCTTGATCTCGTGTGCCGTCAGGTCGTCGAGCTTGACTGCCGGATTGACGTTGAAGGCGGTGTCGGAGCGTTGGCTGGTGATCGAGCCCATGTCGATGTAGCGGTAGCCGACATCGATGATGGCGCGGTCAGACAACTGGTAGCCGACGCCAGCCATCAGCGACCAGGCAAAGGCGAGGTCGTTGTCGCCGTGGATCTGGTTGGTCAGGGCCGGGTTGCCGGTGAAGGAAATGTTGTCGAGCTGGTGATAGGCAGCGCCGATGCCAGCGCCGACATAAGGAACAAAGCCGCCGAAGTTGCCGAGATCCTTATACACATTCAGCATCAACGTGTAGGTTTTGAGCGAGGTATGCATCGGGTCTTCTGTGACCGCCGGCGGCGCAGCACCCGTTGGCGTGCCGATCAGGCTGCCCTGATAGATCATCGGCTCGCCATCGAAGTCGCGAGCGCCGCGGAAGCCCAGCATCACTTCAGCGCGAATACCGCGCGAGCCCGAGCCACAACCCGCACCGACTTCACCGAGCCACGTATTCTCGAGGCTGCCATTGACCGCCGAGCCGGCATAGGAATAGGTAACTTCGCCTTGGTCGATGGTGCCGTTACCGTTTGTATCGCCGTCAGCAATGCCGTTGGCATCGACGTCGGCGCTATCGAACACCTCGTTGTAGACCGGCCATGAGGCATTGGCGTTGGACCAGGAATAGCCAATGTCAGCGCGCATGTAGCAGGGACCGGCACCCGACTGCACCACCTGAGGCAGCGGCACGTAGCCGTCCTTGGTCGAGCCGCCACGCATGCCACCCAGATCGGCAGCAACAGCGGGCATGGCGGAGGCGGCAACGGCAGCCACGGCGATTGCTGCCGAGGCGATGCCAGCCTTGAAGATTGCAGTCATTTGGCTTTCCCTCTGAAAACAGGCACTCGGTCGTGGTGGCCTGCAGACCTTGTTGTTCACAGACGGAATAGTGCTCGAATGCAGTTAATTGCGGGTTAAGCGCCGTTTCAGCTTGACACAACCGCGTATTTGGGGCCGCTGAGCGCCCTTGCTTGGGGCCGGTCCCGCCGCTAGTTTGGCGCGGCTTTTTGCCGGCCGGCACAGCCGTATACGCCGCGGATGGAGACACCGTTGAGATATTGCGCCAGCGTCGCCGAAGCGGTCGGACGCACTCCGCTCATCAAGTTGCGCCGTGCCAGTGATGAGACCGGCTGCACGATTTTGGGCAAAGCCGAGTTCATGAACCCGGGCCAATCCGTCAAGGACCGGGCGGCGCTCTACATCATCAAGGACGCGCTGGCCCGCGGGCAGCTGCGCCCGGGCGGCACGATTGTCGAAGGGACCGCCGGCAACACCGGCATCGGCCTCACCGTGCTGGCGTGCGCCATGGGGTTTCGCAGCGTCATCGTCATTCCCGAAACCCAGTCGCAAGAAAAGAAAGACACGCTGCGGCTGCTTGGCGCCGAACTGGTCGAAGTCCCCGCCGTTCCGTACAAGAACCCCAACAAC
>CAZLHQ010000227.1:0-4130 GCA_964559355.1 uncultured Hyphomicrobiaceae bacterium | reverse complement strand
ACCAGCAAAAGAAGGTCGGCATGCTGTCGGGCGGCGAGCGCAACCGCGTGCACCTCGCCAAGCTGTTGAAGGAGGGCGGCAACCTTCTCCTCCTCGACGAGCCGACCAACGACCTCGACACTGAAACCTTGTCGGCGCTGGAAGCGGCACTGGAAGATTTCCCCGGCTGCGCGGTGGTGATCAGCCACGACCGCTTCTTCCTCGACCGTCTCGCCACCCACATTCTCGCTTTCGAGGGAGATAGCCACGTCGAATGGTTCGAGGGCAATTTCCAGTCCTACGAGGACGACAAGAAGCGCCGCCTCGGCGACGCCGCCGTCGAGCCCCACCGCATCAAGTTCCGCAAGTTCGAACGGTGAGGTTCGAGTTAACCGAATAAGAATGATGTAGGCTGCATAATGCTCCAATCGGCCGGCGCAATGCCAGTACGGGGAAGCAGCCCAATGTCTTGGTTGTTGAGGCGCCTCGATGGCGCTGACTATGCGATACGGCTCGGTTGGCGCAATGTGCTGCTGCTGGCACTGACGCTTAGCTGGCCGTTCCTGCTGATGGGACTTATCGGCAGCTCTGGTTGCCAGGGCAGCGGCGGCGCCTGCGGGGCCCTGGCGATGGTCTTGACCATGGTCGTGAAGCCGCTCGTCTATATCGTATTCATGGTGTCCCTCGTGCCCATCGTCGTGCCGCGCCTGCGTGACGGTGAGGCCAAATTGCTGCTCCTCGTTCCGATCGCTGCGCTGATGCTGATGGGCACGGGCTTTTGGATGCTTGCCAGTGCACCGTCAGTCATGTTCATGCTCGGCGCTGTCAGCCTTGGCGTGCCACCGGTAGTCGTCGCGGGATTTGCAGTCCTGCTGGCGCTCTCCTTCCTTCCCTCATCCCGTCGCACCGACGATGAGGGGCACAGGCGCGGGCAGCAGCACTCTCTCGCGCTTTCCATTTTCGTGATTGTGCTTTCGGTGCTGCTTGTCGCGCAACTTTTGATGTTTGCGTTGTCATTCGCCAGCCCGAAGTTGGCCATCGCAATGCTGCTGTCACCTGCAGGTATCGCGTTCGGGCTGGCCACCGGGCTGGCCTGGCAACTGCTCTTGGACGTCGTTCCCCTCATTGCGCTCGGCTTCTGCTATTTTGCCTGGACGTCGGCCGGCCGGCCGGGCGTCGGAACGATGTCCGCTTCCATCCTGGCGGTTTGCGCAGGCTTGATCGCCGCAGCGGCGGTTGCTTTGCTCGCCATCGATCTTTTCAACTTCGCGGCCGCCTTGTGGAAGGCGGTTGGCCCGCAAACATCGCCGGTTCGGCCGATGATGGAGGGTCCGCTGCAACGGCAACTCTTCGCAGTTCCCTTGATGCTCCAGGCCGCGAGCTGGCTGCGTCTGGCGCAGATCGTCATTCTTCTAGGCTTGCCGTTCGTTGCCTCCTGGCTGCTCGCCAGCGGACCACATTCATCGCCGATGAATTCGCCAGCAACGGTGCCGTCGCGATCCCATCCCCGATCATCTCACGATGGCCAGCTTCGCATGCCGCCGAGGGGCGGTGGAAGCCGGCAAGGCGGCGGCTTTGGTCGCCGCAACCAGTTCGCTAGATAGCGCCGCCTCGGCGATGCCGCGGTCGAGCCGCACCGTATCAAGTTCCGCAAGTTGGATCCGTGAGTCACTGGGCTGTCCGCGCGTGACATGTCGGCACAATCGACATGTCCAGGCGGATATGTACGAATTTGTCCGCCATCTAAACATGTTCGCCGCTGTTTCCAGCTCCGCCCCCCTTCCGCAGCCTCATCCGTGCCCCAATCGGCGGGCTCCTTCGCATGAGTTCCGGGCGGGAGCTCGAATTTTTCGGGGGGCCGATGACGCCAGACTTGCATGCCAAAAGCCCGTTCAAAGGTGGTCCGCTCGACCCCAATCAGCCCGACAACGTGGCGCGTGACAGCGCTTCGCACCGCGCCTCGAATATCATCACGGCGGTGGTCTCGCTGGTGGCGCTCGCGTTCTCCGGCTACTCGTTGTGGGAAACGTCGCTGAAGCAGGCCGACCTGGCCGTGTTCGTGCCGTCCGTCATCCACTTCGCCCAGCCCTACAACAACTCCAACTTCGAGGTGATCGAAGTGCCGGTGACGCTGGTCAACGACGGCGCACGGGCCGGCACGGTGCTGGCGCTCGATCTCATCGTGAGCGACCCCCGCACCAACGCGCGCAAACAGTTCTATGCGGCAGATCTCGGCCGCTGGACCATGGAGCAGACACGCGCGCAGACCTACAAGCCGTTTGCGCCGCTGTCGGTCCCCGGCAATGGGAGCCGCACCGAGACGGTGTTGTTCTACACGCGCGGGGAGGAGCAAAAGCCAAACGAGCTGATCCGCGAGCCCGGCCGATATCGCTTCGAGCTGTCGCTCATTGCGGCCGAGATGGCGATCCCGGGACTGTTCGACAAGATCTGGCCGCAGCGTCCCGGCACAGTCGTGTTCGAGCGCGACTTGAAGAGCTTCGATGCGCGCGCCTTCAATACCGGCACGCTGCCGCTGTACGCGCCCGATTGGAAGGCGTCGAGCAACGCCGGCGGCGGTTGAACGCGCCAACAGCCCCTCACAGCGGCAGCACGAGGCGTCCCTTGGCGCGCGATACGCATGGGCAGAACTCGTGCTCGCGGGTTGCGGCGGTGAGACACGTGTCACGGTGGATCACGTCACCTTCGACATACTCGGTCGAGCAGGTGCCGCATTCGCCGTTCTCGCAGCCCTTGTCAACCGGCACGCCAGCGTCCTGCAGCACCTCAAGCGCGGTCTTTTCCGCGGGAACGTGCAGCGTCTTCTCCGACCAGACGAGAAATATCTCGAACGGCTCCTTCATCGCTCCCCCGCCGCATCTATTGAGGTGCCAACTTGGGCAAAAGGGTCACGTCATCACCTGATGAAAGTCAAGTCACGAGCCACCAGGGAAAGGCGGCATTGGCGGGAGAAAGGCTTCAGGCGGCGGGCGCCAGCGTCAACCATGCCGCGGCAACCGTCGGGGCGAGGAAGGCAAGCACATGGATGTCCTGCACGGTCCGGCTTTTCCAGCCGAGCCATTCCAGGCGCAGGGTCGAAAGGCGTACCAGCGTGGCGAGGGCGACATAGGCGATGGCGACCGCCACGTAGCCGTTGATCTGGGGCAGCATCGCAGCCGGCATCTGGGCAGCCGCTTCGGCAACCTGCGCGTCGGTCGCGAGCCACATCACCAGTGCGGCGAGGAGGAGGGCCGAAGCGACGACAAGCCACCAGCGGCGCATGACGATGACGACCCCATACAACACAGGCGTTATCACGATCAGCGTGGCAAACGAGCCGAGTTGCAGCAGAATGGCGCCGAGCTGGGCAATGATGGCAGTCATCGATGTCTACGCAACGCAATCAAATGATGGACGATGAAGCAGTTTCGCGCGTCTCGATGAATAGAGCGTAAGCAAACGCTGCCGTTCGGGCGCAAGACACGCAAAAGCCCGGCTGCGGTTGGCAGCCAGGCTTTCTGTAGGTTCAGGAGGGTTGGCGCTTGCTTCAGCTTTGCAGCGTCGTCACGCCGCACCCATCGCCTTCTTCAGGTTCTCGTCCACCTTGTCGAGGAAACCGGTGGTGGAGAGCCATTTCTGGTCGGCGCCGACCAGCAGCGCCAGATCCTTCGTCATGTGGCCGGCCTCGACGGTATCGACGCACACCTTCTCTAGCGTGTCGGCGAACTTCTTGAGCTCGGGATTGTTGTCGAGCTTGGCGCGATGGGCAAGCCCGCGTGTCCAGGCGAAGATGGAGGCGATCGAGTTGGTCGACGTCTCCTTGCCCTTCTGGTGCTCGCGATAGTGGCGCGTTACCGTGCCGTGCGCGGCTTCCGCTTCCACCGTCTGGCCGTCCGGCGTCATCAGCACGGAGGTCATCAGGCCGAGCGAGCCGAAGCCCTGGGCCACCGTGTCGGACTGCACGTCGCCGTCGTAGTTCTTGCAGGCCCAGATGAAGGCACCTTCCCACTTCAGCGCCGAGGCGACCATGTCGTCGATCAGGCGATGTTCGTAGGTGATGTTCCTGGCCTTGAACTTGTCGGCGAACTCCCTGTCGAACACCTCCTGGAAGAGGTCCTTGAAGCGGCCGTCGTAGCGCTTGAGGATGGTGTTCT
>CAZLHQ010000226.1:0-4167 GCA_964559355.1 uncultured Hyphomicrobiaceae bacterium | reverse complement strand
CCAGATCGAAGCGCATCTGGTAGCCGAACACCGAGCGCGTGCCGGTGCCGGTGCGGTCGTGCTTCTCGGCGCCATGATCGCGAACGTAGCGCAAGAGATCGATGTATTGCTGCATCGGCGACCTTCAATTCCTCGTTTCGTTCCAGTATGACCTGCGCGTCGGCATCATAAGAGAACAGAGCCAATTTCAATGCCGCCTTCAAGCCGGTGTCGCAAGGCGGATATCCACAGACATCAGGAATGCCACAACACTCGAGTTGTAGGCAGCATGACAAAACAGCGGCACGCGCACACTGCCGGTGCGTGACAGCACCCAGGAAAAATAAATTCCGACGGCAAACACCTCCGCCAGTCCGACCGGCGAGTAACCCGCGTGCAGCGCCGTCCATCCAGCCGCGGTCAGCACACTGGCGCCGACAATGCCGAGCCGTGATTGCGAGAATGCGGAAAACAAAAACCCGCGAAACATCAATTCTTCCATCAGCGGCGCGCCCAGGCCGATGGCGATCAGCGCAAGCCACCACGCATCCGAGCGCAACAAATCGCCAAATACCGAAAGATCCCGTTTCGCGGCGTCTGGATCGAGGATCCACGTCACTGCCGAGAATGCTCCAAACAAAGCCAGCATCAGCGCGAATGCCCAGACATAATCCCACCAACCCCGCGCCGGGGGTCCGAGCGCCAACGCTGCGACCGGCCGGCTGGCGAAGCGGTTGGCAGCGATCAGCGTCAGCGTGATGCCGACAACCTGGCTTGCAAGCAAAGCTATCGCCAGCAGCCAGTTGGCGTTGGCCAATCCCAGCGTGGCTGCAATCGCGCGCGCACCGTCAGCCGAAATCACCGAGACCGCCAGAATGAGAAATACTGCCACCGCCGCCGCCCATGCCGGCCAGCCGGTTTGCGGGACATAGCGATTTGCCACCGCTCGTGCCTGGTCCGGACCCGGATCCTGCGACATCGCACCGGGCAGCTCATTCGACATGACGTCTCCTTGCGACTTTCACCATTGCAGGCCCCGCGAACACAACCTGCGCATCGTCACCAACGGCGATAACGATTGATTGGCGCCGCCGAAAGGCAAACCACCGCAATTTTGCCAACACCCCCGCCACCGACCGAGTTGCAGATCGCAGTCGTGCTTCAGCCTGTGCCGCTGTGCTGTTAGCTGCGAAACCACGACCACGATGCAGTTCTGGATATCGCCGGTCGAAGACGACGGTCCGTGGCCGACTTTCCTCAGTGTGGCACTTTTTTTTCCAGCCTCGCCCGCCTATATTGGGTGCGCCGGAGCAATCCGGATATGGCGATAAATGGCCATCGGAATAAGCCGATCGGACCCGGGGGCAGTACCCGGCGCCTCCACCACCAGCTCACTGGGCCAGCTCACAGGCACGAGCCACAGCCCCAGATGCCGCAGAACGTAAACGCATCCGGTGAGCTGCTGATGGGGGCGAACTAGCATCGACGAAGGTGTAAAGGGTGTGCTTTTGCCCGGCATGGTTCCGCCGTTATCGGGCCGTCCAGAATAGTTGCCAATGACAACTATGCTGAGGTTCGTCTCGCTGCGTAATGCGGCGCGATTAGCCTGAACTCAAGTCCTTGCTCCTAGCCGGGCAAGGCGCGGTACGGAGGGCACCGGGCAACAGAAGCCCTCCACTCATCTCTTCGGCGACCGCCCGTGGGCGCGCCGAGGCGGCATGAGGGTGGCACGGGGAACAGCAGCAAGACGCGGCGCGCATGACATCGGGACCGACGATCGACTACGAAGCCTTGCACCAGGAAGCGATGCGCGGCGTCGTCAAGTCGGTGCTGACAGAGACCGCAAGATCCGGGTTGCCTGGCGACCATCACTTCTACATTTCCTTCAACACGCGGGCGCCCGGCGTGATCCTGTCGCGCCGGCTGAAGGAAAAGTATCCCTATGAAATGACAATCGTGCTGCAGCACCGCTTCTGGGGGCTCGTCGTCTCCGAGGAGCGTTTCGAGGTCAACCTGACCTTCGACGGCATCCCTGAGCGTCTCGTCGTTCCCTTCCAGGCAATCCGCGTGTTCGTCGATCCCAGCGTCCGCTATGGGCTGCAATTCGAGACGGCCGACATCGGTCCTGATCCGGCGCCCGCAGCATCGTCAGAAAAAGGCGCGCTGATCGAGAAGGCGGAGAACGAAGGCCGCGACGGTGAGAAGGCGAGCGCTCCTCGCAAGTCTCGCGCCACCAAGAAGACGAAATCGGCGACCGAACGCGGCGCTACGAATACCGCCGGTGCCGAGCGCGCCGCCAGCAAGCGTGACGCCGAGCCCGCCCCACCGCCGGCAAACCCCGAGCCCACGCCTCAGGTGGCGGGTGGCCCAGCCAACGTCGTCAGTCTGGACCAATTTCGCAAGCGCTGATCCGCCACTGCGCAACCCACTGCGCATCTTTGGCCGATGGGCGCCCATTGCATGTGCCGATACCGGCGCCGTTCAAATTAAATGAAGCGTGCCCGATGCCTTTCGGCGGCTCCTGTCGCGCCTGCATCGCTTGGCGCATTCCGCGCTTGCAAGGCAACCTCTTCAGCTCGGAAATCCGGGCTTCTTCTTTTGCGCATTCGCCTCGTCACCGCTGGCGCTGCCATCCTGCATTTTGAAGTTGAGCAGCAGGCGGCCATCCTCCAACTCCGAACACTCGACGTTGCGCACGAATGGATCGCTCGCCTCGATCGTCGCTTCGGCGACGCAATGATCGACGGTCGGCATTGGCTTCACATGCACGCCGCTATCGCCGTTGGGCATGGCGAGCGTGACGATCATGACGATGATCTTGGGGTCCATGGCGTGGTCCTCTCATACGTTGCAAATGCTGAACCGGCTTGGGGACAAAATCCCGCGACGCACTGACGCGACAGACACCGACCGCTGGCACTAGGACACACGCAACCACAAAGGCATCACAGCACGCCCCGCTGTTCGAGCTGCGGGGGCGGGGTTCGGACTTGTGGCCTGTCCTGTTCATCCCGGCACCGCACGCAACGACTCGACGTGCTGCAACACGGCCAAACAGCACTTCAAAAATGGCAATAATTAGAGCCGGTTAATCTCTGTTTCTGCATATGGGCAAGGTTCCGCGCACCAGCCGCCGACTTCCGTTCAACTAGAGACGGCGCAGGACAAGTGCTACCTCACCCCCACCCCGTGACGAACCCTGGCGATCCCTGGCACGAAAGAGGCGCACGATGAGCACGACGAACACCCGCACCGAAACCGACACCTTTGGGCCAATTGAAGTCGACGCCTCACGCTATTGGGGTGCACAGGCGCAGCGCTCGCTCGGCAATTTCAAGATCGGCTGGGAGAAGCAGCCGGCCCCCATCGTGCGTGCGCTTGGCATCGTCAAACGTGCAGCCGCCGAGACCAACATGGCGCTCGGCAAGCTCGACAAGAACCTCGGCGACGTCATCGTCAAGGCCGCGCAGGAAGTCATCGACGGCAGGCTCGACGATCATTTCCCACTGGTCGTGTGGCAGACGGGCTCGGGCACGCAATCCAACATGAATGCCAACGAGGTCATCTCCAATCGCGCGATCGAGTTGCTTCGCGGCGAGATGGGGTCGAAGAAGCCCGTGCATCCCAACGATCACGTCAACATGAGCCAGTCGTCGAACGACACGTTCCCGACCGCCATGCATGTTGCCTGCGCCGAGGAGGTGGTGCGGCGCCTCATTCCCGCGCTGAAGCACCTGCATGGAGCACTCGACGCGAAGGCAAAGGCGTGGGCGCAGATCATCAAGATCGGCCGCACGCACACGCAGGACGCGACGCCGCTGACGCTCGGACAGGAGTTCTCCGGCTACGCGCAGCAGATCGAGAACGGCATCCGCCGCATCGAGATGACGCTGCCGATGCTGATGGAGCTGGCACAGGGCGGAACAGCGGTGGGCACCGGGCTCGCCTCGCCGCAGGGCTTTGCCGAGAAGGTTGCCGCGCGCATCGCCGCGATAACCGAGCTGCCGTTCACTTCCGCGCCTAACAAGTTCGAAGCGCTCGCCGCCCACGACGCCATGGTATTCACGCATGGCGCCATCACCACCGTCGCCATGAGCGCATTCAAGATCGCCAACGACATTCGCCTTCTGGGTTCGGGCCCGCGCTCTGGCCTCGGCGAGCTTGCCTTGCCGGAAAACGAGCCCGGCT
>CAZLHQ010000225.1:0-4188 GCA_964559355.1 uncultured Hyphomicrobiaceae bacterium | reverse complement strand
CAAGCGCTGCATCCTGATCGACGACATCGTCGATTCGGGTGGCACGCTATGCAATGCGGCAGCCGCCCTGCTGAAGAACGGCGCTACCGAAGTGCACGCCTACATCACACACGGCGTGTTATCGGGCGGCGCCGTCAGCCGCATCGCCAACTCGCAGATGAAGTCGCTCGTCATCACCGATTCGATCCAGCCGACCGAAGCCGTGCGCGCGGCCAAGAACATCCGCGTTCTTTCCATAGCGCCGCTGATCGGCGAAGCGATCCAGCGCACGAGCCGAGAGGAAAGCGTCTCGAGTTTGTTTTATTGAGGACTACTTCCCAAACCGCGTCGCCATCTGTGAGGTCGACACCATCATATTGTACGAGGTGATGAGGAAGGTCAGGTCCATGCCGATGAACTGGGTCACCTTGCCCTTGGATTTCGCCAGCTTGTCGCGGATGTCGCGCAGCTTGCCGAGCAGTGAGCGCGGCTGACTCTCAAAGCCTGAGAACTTGCTGGGATAGGCTTCGGCAAACAGGTCGAACTCGCGCACGGTCTTGGCATAGACATCGAGCGAGGCATCGAACGCCTTCAGATCGAAGCCCTTGGCTTGCGGCAGCGTTTCCACCACGTCTTGAGCCGCCATCATAACGGACTTGACGTGCCACGCCGGCCCCTGCCCTTCCTTGGCGGCGATGGCCGCAAGCGCGCGCTTGTCGATGTCGCGCTTGAAGGTGCGCATGCTTGCCTCGATGTCGGCGCGCGCCTCGATGAACTCCTTGGCCGCCGGCACCAGCTTGGCGTGCAGAGCCTTGCCCTCCGCCATCTTGTCGGACTTGTAGTCCTTGCGCTCGTAATAGCCGTTGGCCGACGTGATCAACGGCGCCAGTGCCTCGTAGGCATCGATGTAGCGGCCAAACGTCTGATCGAGTACTGGGTCCTGCGGCGGCTTTGCCATCACCTCGCGCGCCTTGGCGATCTCGTCCTTGACGTCATAGAGGCCGTAGAGCCCGTAATCGATGTAGCGCTCCTTGCCGGTCGGCCCCTTCTGCACGTTGACCCAGCTCGTGTAGCGCTGCCAGGACTCGACCGCGCGCAGCGTGCGGTTCATCAGCTCGATATAGGCGTTCGACTTGATGATCGCGGCATTGAGCTCCGCATCGAGCCCATTCGATTTCGCCGGCGCCTTAGCCTCGGCTGGCGCGGCCGCGAGCTTCTCCTGCTGCGCCAACGCGAGCGAGGGCGCGCCCATTGCCGTGAGCATCGACACGACCAAGGCTGGGACAATGGTTTTCATCAATACGTCAGGGCGCATGGCAAACCTCTTGGCAAGCAATGAACCCCATCTTATGCGCACCTGGCCTTGCGCGGAACGCGGTCTGCACCCTCGCCTGCCACTGCGGTTAACGCGCCAATTGTGTTGCTGCTACCTCCCATCAGCCATCGACCGATCTTGACGACCACCGGCCGCCGCCCTGCCCACCCGGGTTGCCCGCCAGCGCCAATCCCACTATAAGGCGCTCATCTCATCGCAACCGCTGAGACGCCGTCCGGCACCCTTGGAGGCCGGTCGCGGCTGGACATGCCCCATTAAGGGGCATTTTTCTGTTGGAGAACAATGCCATGGCACAAGAGCCGGTCAAGCTCGAAGCCGCGGCGCGCGAACGTGTCGGCAAGGGGGCCGCACGCCAAGCTCGTCGTGAAGGACGCATCCCCGCCGTGATCTACGGCGCCAAGAAAGCCCCGCTGGCGATTTCGATCGACGGCAATACCCTGTGGAAGCAATTCCTCAAGGGCCACTTCACCTCCACCGTGTTCGAGATCCAGGTCGGCGCCGACATGCACCGGGTGATTGCCCGCGACCTGCAACTCGATCCCGTGCGCGATACCCCGGTTCACGCCGACTTCCTGCGCATCGCCGAGGACGGCATGATCCGCATCATGGTGCCGGTGAAGTTCGTCAATGACGCGCTGTCGCCCGGCTTGAAGCGCGGCGGCGTGCTCAACATCGTGCGTCACGACGTCGAGGTGTTCTGTCCGTGGGATCGCATTCCGCCGTTCTTCAGCGTCGACCTGGAAGGCACCCAGATCGGCACGTCGATCCACATTTCGACGGTCCAGCTTCCCGATGGCGTGACGCCGACGATCCGTGACCGCGACTTCACCATCGCCACCATCGCCGGCCGTCTCAAGGAAGATGACGCCGCCGCCGCCGAGGCCGCTCCGGCCGCCGCCGCTGGCGACGCCAAAGCCGCCGCGGGCAAGGCCGCACCGGGCGCCAAGGCTGCCGCCGCTCCGGCTGCCGCCAAGGCTGCACCTGCTGCCAAGCCGGCCGCCAAGAAGTAACGAAGCAAAGGCCGGTCTCGCATCTGCGGGGCCGGCCGCGCTGACGCAAGGCCCGGCCCATGAAACTGTTCGTCGGTCTTGGCAATCCGGGCTCCGAATACGCGGGCAACCGCCACAATGTCGGCTTCATGGCGGTTGACGCCATTGCTGAAGCCCATCGCTTCGGACCGTGGAAACGCAAGTTCCAGGGGCTCGCATGCGAAGGCGAGCTGGGCGGCGAGCGCATCTTGCTGCTCAAGCCGCAGACCTACATGAATGAGAGCGGCCGCGCGGTCGGTGAGGCAGCCCGCTTCCTCAAGATCGCGCTTGCCGACACCGTCGTGCTCTACGACGAGATCGACCTGGCACCTGGCAAGCTCAAGGCCAAAACCGGTGGCGGCAACGCCGGACACAACGGCCTCAGATCGATAACCGCCCACCTCGGCAACGACTACGTGCGCGTCAGGATCGGCGTCGGCCACCCCGGCGACAAAAGCCTGGTAGCAAACTACGTGCTGTCGAACTTCGCCAAGGCCGATCACGCCTGGCTCGATCCGCTGCTGCAGGCGATCGCCGCCGCCGCCCCCCGGCTCGCCCGCAACGATCAGGCACGCTTTCTAACGGATGTCGCAAAACAGACGCAAACAGAAGGCACTAGCGATAAAGGCTCATCCTCGATAGTGTCGCCGCCGGACGCGCGCCAATTGGACCGGCCCGGCAAGACCAGCGGTGGCCAGCATCCCGCCGGTGAGCGCCAGTCCAAACGCAAAGGCGCGCTTGCCGACAACCTCAAGAAGTGGCTGGCGGCGCGCCGGGACGACGAGTAAGGAGCGCGAAGCTCGCAAGCGCGACGCCGCCTGCAGTAACGGAGTGCAACGATCGTGGGCAATGACATCGACGCCGGCGGAGAGCAGCACGATCCTCGCCGTGGCGCGGTTGCCGCCTATCGCTGGTGGGACCGAGTCGGCTGGTTGCGATGGCTGTTCGATCGCGGCGGCGAAATGGCTGGCCGTCTGTTCGCCGCGGGCGTCATTGCCACGGCAGGCGGCTGGGCCGCTGTCGACATGATCGACGCGCGCGCGCGCGGCAAGTTCCTGCTGCCCACCATCACCGCCGAACGGCTGAGCCCGAGCACCCATGCCTACGTTATCCAGGGCGCGGATCAGAACGGCCGCCGCGCCGAGTTCGACCTGATCGTCGCCGACAAGGAGTTCACCTGGGAGCACGGGTCCACCGAGCGGCTGGTGCGGGCAAACACGCCGATGACCAAGGCCGACATCGAGCACACGATCTTCGATTCCCTGGTTCGCGCCCGCCTTCAAGGCGCCAAGCAGTTGATCGCGGTGGGCACGGCCAGCGAGGAAGGCGACACCAGCAAGGAGACCTACCGCGCCGGCAAGCGCGCCGAGCAGACGGCGAGTTGGCTCGCAAGCGTCACCGGCAAGGACGTGCCGCTCTACACCCTCAATCTCGGCCAATACCGCCAGCCGTGCGAAGCCTGCAACACCGCCCAGACCGATTGGCAGCGCCCGTTCCTCGTCATCGCCGTGCAGCGCACCGCGTTCGGCGCCGACATCGGCGAAGCGCTGGCGGATGCGCTTTCGGCAACCTCCAATCTTCCCGCCCCGGAACGCTATTCGGCCTACGCGCTTGCCCGCTTCCGTTGAACGCCGATTGATCCTATAGAGCGCTGCAGCAATCGCGCCTGCGCACGGTCTTGGCCGCGCTCGGGTTGCATCAGCCCCGCCCGCATTCCGGTGCGGCCGGCGCAGCAACCGGCACAGCGTACGTCCTCGCGCGCACATTCAAAACCTGGAAAGCAGACACATCATGGGTTTCAAGATGGGCATCGTCGGCCTGCCGAACGTCGGCAAGTCGACCCTC
>CAZLHQ010000224.1:0-4293 GCA_964559355.1 uncultured Hyphomicrobiaceae bacterium | reverse complement strand
GTCACCTCTCGCAGATTGATCTCGGGATTGAAGTTGGTCGCGAACGCCTTGCCATGGCTGCCGGCATTGCAGTCGATGATGTCGATCGTGTGGATCTCGTCGTAGAGATTGTTCTGCGCGTAGGCGCAAAAGACGTTCGTCACGCCGGGATCGAAGCCGCAGCCCAGCACCGCTATCAAGCCGGCCTGCTTGTAGGGCTTGTTGTAGGGCCACTGCCACTTGTAGGTGAACTTGGCCTCGTCGCGCGGCTCGTAGTTGGCGGTGTCCATGTAGTGCACGCCGGCCTTCAGGCAGGCATCCATGATCGGCAGGTCCTGATAAGGCAGCGCCATGTTGATGACGAGGTCAGGCTTCACCTTCTCGATCAGCTTCACCGTCTCACCGACGTTGTCGGCATCGACCTGTGAAATGTCGATCTTGGAGACGGCCTCCTTCTGGACTTTCTTGCAGCTTTCGAGCCGCCGTGACGCGAGATGGATCTTCTTGAAGACGTCGCGGTTCATTGCGCACTTCTTGGCAACGACCGAGCCCGCGGCTCCGGCTCCGATGATGAGGACGCTGTCCACCTCTGAGGCTCCTGAAGAATGTAATGAGAAATGTTGGACCAGCAGGCAGAACCCCCTGGCCCGGCATGGGATCGCTGACCATCCGACTAGCCTATCGCCAATTCTTATTCAACGGAAACGCGTCGGTTCCCCATTGCCGAACGACCGCTGCGAAACGCCGGCCGGATTCATCCCGTCGCAACGTCGATCAGGAGCTTGACATTCAGCAAGATGATGAGGAGCCCGATCAGCACCGAAACCGCGGTCAGCCAGCGCGGCGACACCAGCGCTCCCATCTTGGCGCGTGAAGCCGTGAATAACACCAGGGGAACGATCGCGAACGGAAGCTGGAAGCTCAGCACCACCTGCGAAAGGATCAGCAGCTTGGCGGTAGAGCTCTCGCCATAGAGCAGCGTGACGACGATCGCGGGGATGATCGCAACGAGCCGCGTCACTAGTCGCCGTAGCCAGGCGGGTAACTTCAAGTCGATGAAGCCCTCCATGACGATCTGGCCGGCCATCGTCGCCGTCACGGTCGAATTCATGCCGCACGCCAAAAGCGCAATGCCAAACAGCGTCGGCGCGATCGACAGACCAAGAAGCGGCGCAAGCAGCTCGTGCGCTCGCCCGATCTCCTGGACGTCGGTCATGCCGGTCTTGTGGAACGTCGCCGCCGCCAAAATCAGGATCGAAGCGTTGATCGTAAGTGCGAACATCAAAGCGGCGGTCGAGTCGATGGTCGCATATTTCAACGCCTCACGGCGCTGCTCCAGACTCTCGCCATATGCCCGCGTCTGCACGATGCCCGAGTGCAGGTAGAGATTATGCGGCATCACGGTTGCGCCGATGATGCCCAACGCAAGGTAGAGCATGTGCGAATCCGTGACGAGACTGGTCGTCGGCAGGAAACCCTTGATAACACTCCCCCAGTTGGGATCGGCAAGGGCGATCTGCACGGCAAAGCAAAGCGCGGTGACGCCGAGAAGCGTAATGACGAAAGCCTCGATCCAGCGGAAGCCCTTGGTCTGCAGCCACAAGATCAAGAACACGTCGAGCGCGGTTATGACGACGCCCACCTCCAGGGGAATTCCAAACAGGAGCTGGAGACCGATCGCCGTGCCGATCACCTCGGCGAGATCGGTGGCGCAGATCGCCAGTTCCGCCAGCAGCCACAGCGGCCAAGACACCCAGCGTGGGAAGGCATCGCGACAGGCTTGCGCGAGGTCGCGGCCGGTTGCCACCGCCAGACGCGCACTCAACGACTGCAGGATGATGGCCATCACGTTCGACAGCAGAGCGACGAACAACAGCGCGTAGCCGAACTGCGCGCCACCAGCGAGCGACGTCGCCCAGTTACCCGGATCCATGTAGCCGACGGCGACCAGATAACCCGGCCCCAGGAACGCCAGCAGCTTGCGCCACGTCGATGCGCCGTCTGCGACGCGGATCGAACGAAACACATCGACCAGCGGCGGCTCCCCCCGCTGCCTCAGCCAAGACGTGTCCTGTTTGGCGACCGCAGTTACCTCGCTCATGCCAGTCCTTCTCCGCTCAACGACACCCCAAGCCTTCGCGCGGTTTCGAGCTGTCTCGACATTCAGAGTCTTATTGCAAATAATTCCTATTAGCATTAAGATACGGCGATTGGCAGATGCGCGTCAACATCCACAACAAGTCTGGCGGAGGGGAGAAATGCCGAAAGGCCGCGTCGTGCAGCAAACCCGCGGTTTGGAGCTGAAAAGCCGTCTTGGCGCAGGACAACGGATGACCGGCCAGCGCGGCATCATCGCCGAGGTCGTGCAGGCCGCTCACGACCATCCCGATGTTGCCGAGATCCACCGCCGTGCCGCCGCGCGCGATCCGCGCATCTCGCTCTCGACCGTCTACAGAACGCTTCGCCTCTTTGCCGAGATCGGCCTCGTCGAACAGCACAGCTTCGGCGGCCAGCGCGCACGCATCGAGCGCACGCCGAACCGGCACCATGATCATCTGATTGACATCACGAGCGGGCGGATCATCGAGTTCCGCTCCGACGAAATCGAGCGGCTGCAGCGCGAGATCGCCGAACGGCTCGGCTACGAACTCACCGGCCATACGCTTGAACTTTACGGTCGCCCGCTCGATGGCCGCTCATCGTCGAACCGTTCGCGCAGTTAGCGCTTGATTGCCTGACATGGAACCGCGGGGCATTTCCACCGAGCGCGCGAAATCGAACCCACCCTAATATCGCAGCCCCAATGTGATTGAGACCGAGAAATCCATTTCAAGACCCGGTTGATAGGTCTGCAACGGACTTCTCGGTCATCACACTGGCAGGTGCGGATAGCGCGCTGTTGGCGGCAGTGTCGGGAAACTGGCCTATCGAGTAGGTCTCAAGCGCCTTATTGCGCCACCTTCTTGTCGCGAACGGCGGAAACCTTTCTGACGACCTCTTGCGCCTGATGCACCTCGTCACGCGTGCACCCTTCCTCACCGGCATGGCCGACCAGAGTACGCTCCTCGAGTTTGCGGATGTGCTGCCAGGTCGCCTCGGTGTCGGATTTTGATGCATGCTCGGCAAACTCGGTCATCTCGGCATTTATGAAACCGTCGAGTGCTGCGATGTCGCCATCCCTCAAGGCGCCGCTGCACGCCTGACCGACAGCCTTGGCCTCCGCAGCCTCGAACGCTCCGACACGCCGTGACGATACGCGCTCCCAATAGCCTGCATCATCACGATAGCGGCGAACGCGGGCCAGCATGTCGCGAGCCATCACGACAGAGCCCGGCGCGCAACCGTCCGACTTCGAATGCGCGTCGCGGTACCCGGCTTCGAGATTTGGCAGGATGTCGCTCCTGATCCGCTTCGCGACAGCCTCGTCGCTCGCCTCCAGGGCGGTGATATAGCGATCGACATACTGGTCGAGCTCGCCGATCTCGCTCGCTGTGAAAACGTTGCAGACCTGGCCGACAACCTTGGCTGCGATGGCGCCGCCGACGACCGGTGTCTTGCCCGGCCAGGTTTCGGCGGAAGCCGGCGAGGCTACCAGTGCCGCGAGTACGAACAGAAGTGATGAACGAACTGTGCCGTAACGAACTTTGCATATGCGCATCAATGATCCCTTTCGCTGAAGGCGCTGCTGCGCCGATCGGCGGTAAAAGCCGTGCGGCGGGCAGCGCGTTGACGATCAGGGATATGCGAGCAATCACATGCACGCGCTGTCACCTCGGTGACAACGACGGTGTGTCGGCCTTGGAACGCAATCAGCTCGAACGGTGCTTATGCCCCGCCACTTGCAGCGTCAAAACACCTTCTTCACATAAAGGTGCTCGGGCAGGACCTTGCGCTCGTACTTGGGATTGAAGACGCGATCGGGCAATCCGATCGGATCGTGCGGTATCTCCTCGTAGGGCACCTGGCTCAACAGATGGTTGATGCAGTTGAGGCGCGCGCGCTTCTTGTCGTTGCCCTCGACGATGTACCAGGGCGCCTCCGGAATATTGGTGCGCTCCAGCATCTCTTCCTTGGCCAAGGTGTACTGCTCCCAACGCACCCGGCTTTGCAGATCCATCGGCGACAGCTTCCACTGTTTCATCGGATCGTGGATGCGCATCAAGAAGCGCAGCTGCTGCTCTTCATCGGTGATCGAGAACCAATACTTGATGAGCTTGGTGCCGGACCGCGCCAGCATGCGTTCGAACTCGGGCACGTCGTGGAAGAACTCGTCGACCTGCGCAGGCTTGGCAAAGCCCATGACGCGCTCGACGC
>CAZLHQ010000223.1:0-4382 GCA_964559355.1 uncultured Hyphomicrobiaceae bacterium | reverse complement strand
GCCTATGCCGCCAGCCATCCCTGGGAGGACTGGGCGGAAACCTGGGCGCACTACCTGCACATCGTCGAGACGCTGGACACCGCCGAGACCGAAGGCATGGAACCGCGCGCGGCCGGGTTCACGCTCGGCTCGGTATGGTCGTTCAAGAAGTACGACATCTACCGCGAGGAAAGCTTCGCCTCGCTGATCGAGCGCTGGCTGCCGCTGGTCATCGCATTGAACGGTCTCTCGCGCAGCATGGGGCACGAGGATTTCTATCCGTTCGTGATTCCGGGTCCCGCCTACGACAAGCTGGAGTTCATACACAACCTGATCCGCAGCCGCTGATGCCGCTGGCTCGCGCTCGGCGCCCGGGCTACCAGCCGGGCATGCCGCCCATCGGCATCATGGGCCAGGGTTGCGACATGCCGGGAAAGCCGCCGCCCCACGGCGAAGGCGTGAACGGCAGGCCCCCATAGGGATAGCTGCTCACCGGCATGCCGGACCACGGCGCACCGCCGCCATAGGGCATTCCAACGCCCGGAAAGCCTGCGTAGGGCATGCCGCTGTAGAAGCTGTTGGTGTAAGGCGCGTAACCGGGCTGCGTGTTCCACGCGCTGTGCAGCGGCGCGTTCCACGGCACCACATAGGACTGTGGCAAGGCACCCGGCGGCCCGAGCTGCATGATGCGCAGTCCCGTCGGCTCGCCCATGCCGAAGCGGAACGATGGCCCGCCGTCCATCGAGAAGCCGAAACAGAAGAAGGCGCGGGCCGGGGCGGGCGCGAGCACCGCCGCCGCCGCGCAAAGCGCGACCACGGATGCCGCGATCCTGCTGGAAATGGCGCTTCTCATCACGCGACCTGGGTCACCGGCTTACCGAGCCTTTAACGCAAAAGCCGGACCAGAGTGGCCCGGCTTCGCGTTGGCGTCGAGTGAATTCCGGTTTCTCAGTTTCCGAAGTGTCAATCGCGCAGCAGCTCGTTGATGCTCGTTTTGGAGCGGGTCTTTTCGTCGACACGCTTGACGATCACAGCGCAGTAGAGGCTCGGCCCCGGCGTGCCGTCGGGCAGCGGCTTGCCCGGCATGGAACCGGAAACGACCACCGAATAGGGCGGCACGCGGCCCATGAAACGCTCCCCGCTGGCGCGGTCGATGATGGTGGTCGAGGCGCCGATGAATACGCCCATGGAGATCACCGAACCCTCGCCGACGACGACGCCCTCGACCACCTCGGAGCGGGCGCCGATGAAGCAGTTGTCCTCGATGATGGTCGGGCCGGCCTGCATCGGCTCCAGCACGCCGCCGATGCCGACGCCGCCCGACAGATGCACGTTCTTGCCGATCTGGGCGCAGGAACCGACGGTGGCCCAGGTATCGACCATGGTGTTGCGGTCGACGTAGGCGCCCAGATTGACGAACGAGGGCATCAGCACCACGCCCGGCGCGATGTAGGCCGAGCGGCGCACGATGGCGCCCGGAACGGCGCGAAAGCCGGCGTCCTTGAACTTGTCGGCGGTCCAGTCGGCGTACTTCAGCTCGACCTTGTCATAGCCGTGCACGCGGCTGGCATAGCTGCCGCTCTTCTGGAAGGGGATGACGTGATTGTCGTTCAACCGGAACGACAGCAGCACGGCCTTCTTCAGCCATTGATTGACGACCCAGCCGCCATCCTTCTTTTCCGCAACGCGCGCCGTTCCGGAATCGAGCAGGTCGAGCGCTGATTCCACCGCCTCGCGCACCGCACCCTTGGTCGACGTGTTGAGGCTATCGCGCGCCTCGAAGGCGGCCTCGATGGTCTGCTGCAGGTCGGCGTGGGCCATGTGCGGTCAATCTCCTCGGGTCGGTTCTGGTCTCTTCGCTTCTCTTTGTTGCGCGCCCGGTTGTGGCGTCTGCCGGTGAGGGTGTCAATCACGGCCGCGGCCTCGCGATGCCAGCACAAATGAAGCAGACCGGATACACGGTGGCACGAATTGCCTTTTTGGCCGCAGTTTTCGGTTTGCAGTGGCGCGAATCTCAATAGCTTCATTTGGCCGCACGCGAGGTGCGGTTTTGAAGCGAGATCACGGCGATGGCCAAGAAACCGGCAAGCGAGAAGACGAGTGGCAAGGTCGCCTCTGCGGCGGCGAAAGTTATGAAGGATCCCAAGGCTTCCAAGGATGCCAAGTCGGCGGCGGCCTCCGCCCTGACGCAGAAGGGCTCCAACGAGAAGACCGGCGCGGCGGTCGCCTCCAAGGCCTCCAAGGTGCTGCGCGATAAGAATGCGACGGCTGCCGAGAAGACGGTTGCCGCTTCCGCGCTGACGCAGAAGACCAAGGGATCGGCCCCCGCCAAGAAGGCGCCGGCGAAGAAGAAGTGAGACCGGGTCCGCTTTCGAGCTGACAGTGCGGCAGACGATTGGGGCGGGGGCTGGGTTCTCCGCCCCTCACTTTTTCAAAGAGTTGAATCCGACGCAGGTGTGTATTATCATACACACTTAGAAGTGCGGCTTGGGACCACTCCGGCATGGTCGAGCGCGACAGCAGAAAGATCGTCGCGAGGCTACAACGAGAAGGCAGGGAGCTGGTTGCCATCAAAGGCTCGCACCACAAGTTCCGCCAGCCGGAGACCGGGCAGGTCATCGTCGTTCCGCATCCCAAGAAAGATTTGCCGGTCGGGACGGCGCGCAATATCGCCAAGCATGTCGGCTCGCTTTAGGGATGACGTCGTGCTGACCTATTTCGCCATTGTGCACAAGGATAAGGGTAGCGCGTTCGGGATATCGTTTCCCGATCTTCCAGGCTGCTTCTCGGCGTCCGATTCCGAGTTGGACGTCTACGCTAATGCGCAGGAGGCGCTGTCGCTTTACCTGCAGGACGCCGGACACGTTGCAGCTCCACGTTCGATCGAGGATTTGCGCAGGGACCGGGACATCAAGGCCGATTTGGCCAGTGGCGCCTATCTGATCGGCGTGCCCGTTGTCTTCTCGTCCAGCAAGCAGCGCTACAACCTCATGCTCGACCGTGCCCAGGTTGAGAGTGTTGATGCCATTGCGAGCCGCGTCGGTGTCAGCCGGTCGGAGTTCGTGGCTCACGCCATCGACTTGCGTATGAGTTCCGAGATCGGTGCAGCAGTCATTGAACGCCGCCCGGCGAAGACCAAGAAACCGGCAAGCGAGAAGACGAGTGGCAAGGTCGCCAGTGCGGCGGCGAAGGTAATGAAAGATCCCAAGGCTTCGAAGGATGCCAAGTCGGCGGTGGCTTCCGCGCTGACGCAGAAGACCAAGGGGTCGGCCCCGGCCAAGAAGGCGCCGGCGAAGAAGAAGTGAGACCCGGCGCGAAAGCGCTGCCGCATGTCGAATGGCAATGCAAAAAGGGCTGGATGCGGTGCGCATCCAGCCCTTCTTTCATATCTTCTCAGGCCACATCGAAAGGTGACTGCAAGAGCCCCCACGCTTTGGCCGCCGCCGTGATCAGGCGAGGTCGAACCGATCCGCGTTCATCACCTTGGTCCACGCGCTGACGAAGTCCTTCACGAATTTCGCCTTGGCGTCGTCCTGCGCATAGACCTCGCTGATCGCACGCAGCTGTGAGTTGGAGCCGAACACGAGATCGACCCGCGTTCCGGTGAACTTCACCTTACCCGTCTTGCGGCAGTGCGCCTCGAACGTGTTCGGATCGGCCTTCGTCGGCTTCCACGCGTTCGACATGTCCGTGAGATTGACGAAGAAGTCGTTCGTCAGTGTGCCGGGCTTGTCGGTGAAGACACCATGCTTGGAGCCGCCATGGTTGTTGCCGAGGACGCGCAGGCCGCCGATGAGCACCGTCATCTCCGGCGCGGTCAGCTTCAGGAGCTGCGCTTTGTCGAGCAGCATCTCTTCGGCAGATACGGAATACTCCTTCCTGGCATAGTTGCGGAAGCCGTCGGCTTCAGGCTCCAGCGGCTCGAAGGACTCAGCGTCCGTCTGCTCGGCGGAGGCATCCATGCGGCCCGGCGTGAAGGGAACCTCGATCGCCTGACCGGCCTTCTTGGCCGCGTCCTCGATGGCAGCACCGCCGCCCAGCACGATGAGATCGGCGAGCGATACCTTCTTGCCGCCGGACGCCGACGCGTTGAAAGCCTTCTGGATCGCTTCGAGCTTGCCGAGCACCTTGGCGAGTTCAGCCGGCTCGTTCGCCTCCCAGTCCTTCTGGGGAGCGAGGCGGACGCGCGCACCGTTGGCGCCGCCGCGGCAGTCCGAGCCGCGGAACGTCGAGGCCGAGGCCCATGCCGCCCTGACGAGCTCGGATGTGGAAAGGCCAGACGCCAGGATCTTCGACTTGAGGTCGGCGATGTCCTTGGCGTCGACGAGCGGATGGTTCACGGCCGGAATCGGATCCTGCCAGTTCAGGTCCTCCTGCGGCACCTCCGGTGCGAGGTAACGCGC
>CAZLHQ010000222.1:0-4425 GCA_964559355.1 uncultured Hyphomicrobiaceae bacterium | reverse complement strand
TCGCCCGACGCAGAGCCGCCTGTCTGCAAGATCATGGACTTCGGCAAGTTCAAGTTCGAGCAGCAGAAGAAGGCTGCAGAGGCGCGCAAGAAGCAGAAGATCGTCGAGATCAAAGAGATCAAGATGCGCCCGGCGATCGACGATCACGACTACGACGTCAAGCTGCGCGCCATTCGCCGCTTCTTCGAGGAAGGCGACAAAGTCAAAGTGACGCTGCGCTTCCGTGGCCGCGAGATGGCCCACCAGGAACTGGGTATGAAGGTGCTGCAGCGCGTCAAGGCCGAGGTCGAGGGCATCGCCAAGGTCGAGAGCGAACCGCGCCTGGAAGGCCGTCAGATGGTGATGGTGCTGGCGCCGAAGTAAGGCCGCCAGTCTCCGCTCGAACATCCTCCGCTCGAGCATCCTCCGCTTGAACATCGCGAACGGTTTCGATCACGCGCCCCTTCGGGCGCGTGTTTGTTTTGGCCGATGGTGCGGTTTGGACGAGGCTGCTACAGGGCAGATGAGGCGCGCAGGATTTCAGAATGCAGTCGCGCTCCGATCGTTTGCGCGTCTATCAGCGCAAACGTGAATCGGCGGCGCCAATCAAAATCCCACCGATCGCGCTGCAGCGCGGCGCAGCTTTTGGCATTTGTCGATTGCCGCGCGCCGCAGGTGTGAACGCGAAGCACACCTATGAAATTGATTCATGTGGGGCTTGCCTGAAATGGGCTGTCGAAAATATCTCCGTGCCACTCTCGCACCGTCAAACCCGCAGCGACAAGAAGAAAGCGATTGTGCAAGGCTTGAAGCACCCAAATTCGCGTAGAAACGAGCTTTTTGCCTAGAATTCCTTCTGGATGTTCGATTTCGTCCTTGGTTGGCTCCGAAATGACGATGTGCCCCAAATGACGGGGCACCGCCAAATATTCAACGCCAGAACAAATGATGTCGATACTCGTTTTCATGTCAGGCGAAGCCGGGCTGCATATCAGTAGCGAACCGTGGCTGACATGATATTCCCAGAAGTGAAAATCTCGTCCTTTCGTGAGATCGACCATAGCTCTTGTCCCATTTGGCGAAAAGCTTGAACCAAGTAGGGATCGAAAGATCGACTTCGATGTAATCGACCCAATATTTCAGCCCTAAGTCTCCCAGTCGCGCAACGAACTCGTTTGCAGCTTCAGCACCAAAATGGGGGCCAAACAACCAGAGTGAGTTGGACTCCGCTCTTGGCTCCTGACATTTCATGCAGCTCAAAATTTGCTCACGTGTCACCCCACGTTCTTTCAGCGCTTCTACGCGAATTACAATCTCGTACTCACCGGAGATTGGAATTCTGCTCTCCTTGGTCACGGCACATATCCTTTTGGAATCCAAGTTTCAGTGTTGCAGACAGGCAAGCTATGTGCAGACTGAGTTGTTTGGCACCGAATGCAATCGCCGATCGTTTGAAAAGTCATCTCGTGGATACCAAAATCCCCCGGTCCGCTGGACCTTTTCGCCACCCTGCACCATCGACATCGCCCCGCCGACGACGCCATGCACGAGGCCCTTAGCGACGAACGCCAATTGGATTAAGCACAGCTGCGTTGGGCTTTATTCAAGATGCTGGCTACGTGAAATCAAACTTGGCGCTAGTCGATAGTATCCATCCATCGAGTCCCAAAGTGGAGGTAATCTGATAAGCAGCTATTTTGTGCGATTCTAGAAAAAGCAGTGCAGAGTCTTTGTCTTCGATCCATGGCCCGGCAGCCCCATGCCGCACGAAAGAACCGCGCAACTCAGAACCATATTCGGAGTAAAAATCCGAATGCGAGATCTTCCGGACGTCGTACAAGATATTTCCGAATGCATCGTTGGTCAGACGGTAAGCAACAACGTCTTCAAAACTCATTTGCCATGAGCGAGGGTCGTTCCTCCACGCCGGTTGCTTCCCAAGCAACTTTATGAAGCGCTGCTCACAATCCACGCTGAATCCAACAATTAAGTCGTCGTGGCAGGTTGGAAACATTTGTTCTCATCTTTAGTTGCGATCGTTTAATCCGCGCGGTGCAGGAGGATTGCTCGGATACGGCACTCTTGGCAATCCGCCCCGACCGCACTGCTTGTTCTGTCCCCGCCACCGCTACACGCCCGCGCGTCGGCGGCGCGCGGGCTGTCAATCGTGGCACGGCCCGCCGTACATGATGTTCGTGACATCACACCCCTCCGCCTTCGAGCCCAATTCCTTCAATAGCTCCGGGTCGATCTGGCGCACGACGATGCGAGCACCGCAACCCGCACCAGCTTCAGCCATCATGGCGCTCGATCCTCCACGCTGTTGTTCAACCCGCAACGATATTCCGCGCACGTTAAGACGGTGTGCAAGGCCCGCCGCCGCTAGAGCCGTTCCGGTTTTGATGGTATCGCGGAACGGCTCTAGACCTTTGTTTTGTCGTGCTGCTTATCGGAAGACCAGTTCCCACTTTTCCGGAAGCACTCTAACGCACGAGCACCGTCCCCCCATTCCCCTTGCGCGGTGCCCGCCTTGCCCGTATAACCCGCGCATCGAGCCGTCCGGCGGGGCATGCCGTGGCGGCTCCTAATGCTTTGATTTTACAGCAAAATGCCCCCAAAGCACCACGCCCGCCGGGAACCCCGGCGCGGTTCCGGTGACCAGTCGAGGCTCGGCAACGGGCCAATGCGGTCGAGCTTCAGGCAACCGGAAACGCGGGCGTGAGGGTCTGCAAGCGTCTTCTTTCAGGCGCGCGCGGCAGGGGTATTTTGCGCATTCCGGTACGAGGAGAGCAAAATGCCCAAGCAGAAGACCAAGAGCGGCGCCAAGAAGCGCTTCAAATTCACCGCGTCAGGCAAGGTCAAGGTGGGTGCCGCCGGCAAGCGCCACGGCATGATCAAGCGCACGGCGAAATTCGTTCGCAACGCCCGCGGCACCATGGTGCTGTCGGAGAGCGACGCCGGCCTCGTCAAGAAATACATGCCCTACAACCGGTGATGACCGTAAGTGGTCGGTCGTGAACGGTGAGTGGTCTTCCCTCACACGTCTCCGACCCACCGCTCAACACTGGCCAATCACCACTGACCACTCGCCACTCACGCAGTTCGGAGCACATCCATGGCACGCGTCAAGCGCGGTGTAACCGCTCACGCCAAGCACAAGAAAGTCATCAAGGCCGCCAAGGGCTACTATGGCCGCCGCAAGAATACCATCCGGGTCGCCAAGCAGGCGGTCGAGAAGGCGATGCAGTACGCCTATCGCGACCGCAAGGCCAACAAGCGCAACTTCCGTTCGCTCTGGATCCAGCGCATCAACGCCGCCGTGCGCGAGGCTTCCGAGAACACGATGACGTATGCGCGATTTATCGACGGCCTCAACAAGGCCGGCGTCGAGATCGACCGCAAGGTTCTGGCCGACATCGCCGTGCGCGATATGGCCGCCTTCAAGGCACTGGTCGATTCCGCTGCCGCCGCCGTCAAGAAGGCGGCCTGAGCGCCGCCACCTCGCGCGCACCCCGCGTGAAGGCCATTGCCAGCGCAGAGATCGTAGTCAATGTCCTGCCTCATCGGCGGGACCTCTGCGCGGCAGGCCCGCCCGCGCGGAGCGTGTGTCCATGGCATCGAGCCGAAGCCGCCGACTGACGTGATCGGTCGGCTCCGTGCTTGGCGCTAGAGCAGGTTCAACTTGCATGGAATCGCATCATGCCATGGTGGCCTGCTCTAAGTCCTTGAATGAGAGTCTGATTCACGTCCTCGATCGAAACGCACGCGTTTCCATCTCAGACGATCAGGCTCTAGGTCCAACAGCCGACCACTTGCGGGACCAACCGACATGACGACGAACGAGCTCAACACGCTCGAAAGCGGGCTCCTGGCCGACATCGCCGCCGCTCACGATCTCGAGGCGCTGGAGCAGGTGCGCGTCGCCGCTCTGGGCAAGAAGGGCCGCGTTTCCGAGCTGATGTCGACGCTCGGCAAACTGCCGGCCGAGGAGCGCAAGGCCTTCGGGCAAGCGGTCAACACCATCAAGGCGCGCATTTCGGAAGCGCTTGACGATCGCAAGGGCGTGCTCGAAGCAGGCGCCTTGGAAGCCCGCCTTGCCACCGAGCGCGCCGATGTCTCGCTGCCGGTGCGTCCAGGCCCGCAAGCTGAAGGCCGCATCCATCCGGTGGCACAGGTGATGGACGAGCTGATCGAAATCTTCGCCGACATGGGCTTTTCGGTCGCCGAGGGTCCCGACATCGAGACCGACCACTACAATTTCACCATGCTCAACATCCCGCCCGAGCATCCCTCGCGGCAGGATCACGACACGTTTTATTTCAACGCCAATGCCAAGGGCGAACGGCTGGTGCTGCGCACGCACACCTCGCCGGTGCAGGTGCGCACGATGCTGAGCCAGAAGCCGCCGATCCGCATCGTCTGCCCGGGCCGCACCTACCGCTGCGA
>CAZLHQ010000221.1:0-4504 GCA_964559355.1 uncultured Hyphomicrobiaceae bacterium | reverse complement strand
CGAGATCAATCTGCGCGAGGTGACGCAGCGCGGCAAATACTGGAAGGACGGCAAGTGGATCGAAATCGATCCGCTGTCGATCGCGACGATGATCGATTACCCCGAGGTCGGCCCGGTCAAGAGCTACCTCATCTACCACGAGGAGGAGGAAAGCCTCGTCAAGCACATCAAGGGGCTGCAGCAAATCCGCTTCTGGATGACCTTCTCCGACAACTATATCAAGCACCTGGAAGTGCTCTCCAACGTCGGCATGACGCGCATCGATCCCGTCAAGTACAAGGGCTGCGACGTGATACCGATGGAGTTCCTGAAGCACCTGTTGCCGGCGCCGTCCTCGCTTGCGGAGAACTACACCGGCAAGACCTCGATCGGCGTCGTCTTCAACGGCGTCAAGAACGGCAAGAAGAAGAAGCACATCATCTGGAACGTGTGCGATCACGCCGAGACCTTCCGCGAGGTCGGTGCGCAGGCGGTGTCTTACACCACGGGCGTGCCGCCGGTCGTCGGCGCCATGATGATGTTCAAGGGAATCTGGAAGGGCAAGGGCGTCTACAACGTCGAGCAGATGCCGCCCGAGCCATTCCTCGAGGAACTCGGCAAGCAGGGCCTGCCCTGGCACGTCAAGGAAATCAAGACGTCCGACCAGGAGCAGCTGTTCAAGGTGAAAACTTGAAAGCAGCGCGGCATAGCTGGCTTGCGGCATTCGTTGCGGTCGCGCTCCACGCCTGTGCACCTTCCGATCAGCAGACCGTCACCATTGGTGCGGAAGCAAGCAGCTCCATCACCACGGCTGGAATGCGCACGACACCCGTTGTGCCCGGGCGGCCGGGGCGGGTGTTCGTATTCGCCGGCGTCGATGAAGCCTGCCAATCGCTGCCTGCACCCGAATTGAAGATAACGCGGGCCCCGGCCAAGGGCGAAGTGACGTTCAAGCCGGGTCAGCCGACGACGATTGCGCTGTCGGCTGGTGGCACCTGCAAGGACGTCGCGGTGACTGGAACCGGCGTTTATTACACCGCGCGGGCGGGCACCTCGGGGGACGATGCGTTTGCCGTCTCGGCGCGGCTTGCCGGCGGCGAGACGATGATGCGTGACTTTGAGGTGAAGATCGCGGAATAAGCGGTCTCGACCAAGATGGGCGCGTGTGCGCCGACCAATCGGACAATGCAAATGACCGCACCGACGCCGCACGCTTCGACGCACCGCTATCCAATCGTGCCGAGCTTGCCCGACGACATTGCCACTCCGGCCTACGTTCTCGATGTCGCCGCGCTGAAACGCAATCTCGCAACGGCCGCGCGCATCAAGCGGGAAGCGGGAGTGACGATGCTGCTCGCCACCAAGGCGTGGGCGATGCCGGTCGCATTTCCGATGATGCGCGAGGTGCTAGACGGCACGACGGCGAGCGGGCTCTACGAGGCGCAGCTAGGCCGCGAGGAGTTCGGCAAGCAGGTGCACGTCTACGCGCCGGCCTATACGCCCAGCGAAATCGCCGAACTCACGCACATCGCCGACCACATCTATTTCAACACGCCCTCGCAGCTCGCGCGCTATCTGCCGGCGGTGAAGAAGGCTGGCAAGCATGGGGGGCTGCGCATCAACCCTGGGTTCTCGTTTGTGACTCTGGGCGGCGATCTCTACAACCCATGTGCGCCGGGTTCGCGCTTCGGCACGCCTGCAGATCAGCTCGACGATGTGCCGTGGGACGACCTCCACACGCTGCACGCGCACGCGCTGTGCGAGTCGACGCACGAGGGCTCGGCCGGCCTCATCGCTCATGTCGGCAAGACGTTCGCCACATATCTCAAACGTGTGAAGGCGGTGAACTTCGGTGGCGGCCACTTCGTCAACAAGCCGGGTTATGATGTCGGCAAGCTGATCGCGGCGCTGCAGGCGTTCCGCGCCGAGTTCCCGCATATGGAGGTTATTCTGGAGCCCGGCGCCGGCCTTGTCGTCGATACCGGCTATCTCGCCGCGACCGTGCTCGACACGATGAAGAACGGGGCCGACATCGCCATTCTCGATACCTCGGCCTCGACCCACATGCCTGATGTGCTGGAGGTGCCCTATCGGCCGGAGATTATCGGGGCTGGCGAGCCGGGGGAGAAGGCGCACACCTACATACTCGGCGGCAAAACGTGCATGACCGGCGACGTCATCGGCAGTTATTCGTTCGACAAGCCCTTGCAGCCCGGCGATCGGCTCATCTTCACTGACATGATGCAATACTCGTTCGTGAAGAACACCACCTTCAACGGTACGCCGCTGCCCGATATGGCGATGCTGGAGGAGGATGGCACCTATCGCGTCGTCAAGCGCTACGGCTACCGGCAGTTCCGGGAGCGGCTGGGGTAGAAACCGGCCAGCAAGAGATTCGTCGTGCTCCCCCAAATACGAAGAAACGCCACCCGGTGATCCGGATGGCGTTTCCAAATGAGGACCTTCGTCCCTGCCTTAAGCGGCCCGCAAACGGCGGGTTGCCACTTTCGCAGGTGCAGGCGGCTGCTCGACCTGCTGCGCGACCGGCTTTGAACGAACGGCCGTGCGGCGTTCGTCGTTCGCACGGCGGCAAACGGTGGTCTCCACCGAGGTCGGCTTGAACGCCTGCTCGATGGCCTGCACGAGCCGCTCACGCTGGGCAGCGTTACGCGCCATATACATCAGATCGATGGCGGCAAAGTCCCGGTCGGGCCAAGTGCGAACGGTCGCATGACCCTTGTCGAAGACCACTACGCCCGAAACTCCGCCGTTGCCGGCAAAGCGATGCAGATGGACGTGCAGAAGCGTCGCACCCGCCACTTCGACACAACGTTTCAGCGTGCGCTCGATGTGCTTCATGTCATCGAGGCGCTCGGCGCCGAACAGGTCGATAATGAGGTGAGTACCCGCGAATTTCACGCTGTCACGCTCAATGAGGATCGGTTCCCTCTCCTCGGACGCAATAACGTGAACCGTGTCGTTACGATCTTCCTTTTGGGCGGTGCTTGAACGAGTCAAGTCCATCCCCAATTGGAAGAGGGCGTCATCAAAGGCCATGTGACCCTCCCCAACCAGCAGATAGATGTGACCGCGCTCCTTACCTTTGGGGTCTAGGAAAACCTTACCTTCAGGGCAGGTGGACGAACGGAAGACCCCATATGAGGCTTAGTGCCCCCCCATGCAAGAAAAAATTTGGCGCATGGTCCAAAAATTTTGTCAGCGACTTCATGTGTGCTTAACGGTTCGTTTGCGCGGTTCATGAGGGGGATGATTCAGGCATCTGAGCGGCTGCCTGCGAGGGGTTGCAATGCCGGTTCGCCGCACGCGTGCGGCAGCCTGACGCGGTTCTCGCAGCACGCATGTCCATCTCAGACGATCAGACTCTAGCGGAACAGCTTGTCGAGAAACTTCTTCGCCTTCTGGCTCTCCTTGCTGTCTTTTCCGAACAGCTCGTCGACCACCTCGCCTGTATCCTTGCCCTTGAGCTTCTTGCCAATCTCCTGCACCGCTTGGACAGCCTGGTTGGCGTCGATCTTGGAGAGATCTGGCGCGACATGCGGCTTGTCCCACGATCCGGTGATCTTGACCGGCACCTCGATGCCGGAAAGGGCAGCAGCACCACCCTGGCCGCTGGCGTCGGCGACCAGCTTGGGGCGCACCGTGTAGTCGATCATACGTTCGCCCAGCAAGACGCGGCCATCGCCGGAGACGCGCAGCAGCGGGCTTTGCAGCGTCAGGTCCTTGTTCGTTGCCACGCCCTCGGCGATCTCGAAGCTGGCGGAAAGCTGGCTGAAATCGGTCTTCTCCGCTGGCGTCGCCGACAATCCCGTCAGCTTGCCCTGGCCAAGCCCGCGCACGATTTTGCCTACATTGAAGCCGGAGATCGCGCCATCGGCAAAGGCGAACGAGGCGTTACCGTTGAGCGAGCCGACGAGCTGACGCTGGCTTGTTCCGCTCCCGCTCGTGGCGATCGTCATCTTGCCGGTGCCAGACAGCCAGTCGAGGCCGGCTGCATCCTTGAGTAGCGGGGCGGCGGCGATACTGTCGAAAACGAGGCTGGTGGTGAGTTGCGGTTGCGCGGAGGTGCCGTCGAGCGTGATCATGCCGCGGCCACTGCCGTTGTAGAGCTGGACCCGTTCGAGCGTCGTCTTGGCGACCTTGTCTTTCAGTTGCACGACGAGATCGGACTGACCGATCTTGATGTCGTGGATGGAAAGCTTGCCGATCGACAAGCGCGCGTCCGCATCGACGACGGCGAGCATGGCGAGGTTGATCGGATCCTCGCTCCATCCCGACCGCGCCGTGAAGCCTTTGACGCGCGGGCCTGCGGGCCGTTCCAACAAATCCTCGATTGACCGCGGCGGTGGTTCGGAGGCGGCCGGTGGAGCTGATTGCGGCTGGAGTGCAGGCGCGGGCGCGGCAGGTTTGGCTGCTGGCTCCTGGGCCGCTGGCGCAGCGCCGGCTGCTGTTCCGGTGGCGATGAGATAGGTGTCGAGGTTGAGCTCGGAGATCTTGAGGTCCGCCT
>CAZLHQ010000220.1:0-4513 GCA_964559355.1 uncultured Hyphomicrobiaceae bacterium | reverse complement strand
CTGGCGGGCGCCGAGCCGGCCGCGGTCTACCGCTCGGTCAACAATCCGTATGTCGACCGCTACCTGCGCGATCAGCGCCGAAACCTCTATCCGGGTGGGCTATTCGGACGTGGCGGCGTCGAAGGCGACCATGGCGAGAGCCGCAAGACGGCCCGCGTCATCATGGACTATGTGCGTCGCGGCGGGCGGCTCGGCATGGTCTGCGATCTCTACGACCGCACTGGCGTACCCGTCCCCTTCTTCGGTCGCGATGCGATGACACAAGCGATCGGCGCCATGATCGCCCGCCGCGTCGGCGCTCGCATCTGGCTGGCGCGCTGCGTGCGCAAGGGAACCTCGTCCAACTTCTGGATCGAGCTGAAGGAGCTGCGCATTCCGCGCACTCATGACCAGGGCGCCGACATTCGCGACGCGATGATCGAGATGCAGTCCGTTTTCGAGGCGTGGGTGCGCGAGTATCCCGAGCAGTGGATGTGGTCGAACCGGCGCTGGAGCTAGAGCTTGATCGTCTGAGATGGAAACGCACACGTTTCCATCGAGGGCGTGAATCAGACTCTCAATCAAGGACTTAGAGCAGGCCACTGTGGCACGAGGCGATTCCATTCAAGTTGAACCTGCTCTGAGCGCAGCTTGCCAAGAGCGTGAAGTCCGCTGCGGAATTGCCCTATAGGTTCTCGTTCATGTCGCGCAGCCGGCGCGCGAGAACCCGCATGATCTCGAGCGCGAATGTCGGCTCGCTGCGCACAAGCTGCAAGAAGTCCCCGCGCGAGATCGCAGCTACTTCGCTGTCCTTGACCACGGTCGCAGTGGCGCTGCGCGGTGAACCGTCGATCAGCGCCATCTCGCCGAAATATCCGCCCGGTCCGACACGGTCGAGCACCTCACCATAGGCCGTGATCTCGACCAGGCCAGAGCGCACGGCATACATGGTGTCGCCCTCGGCATCGGTGACGAAGATCGTCTCACCGGCCTTGCGGGGCTGAAAGGCGAAGCCCGCTCGTTCAAGCGATCGCAGATCGAATAGGCTACCAGCGCCGCCTTCCATGCTGCTCCCCTCGGTGGTCCCGCATCGTGAGCGAACGTAGAGCATGTTTAGCTGAAGTGTAAGCGGTTCAGAGTGAAAAACATGCTCAAAACAAAGAGATAGAGCGCCGAGCCGACTCCATCGGATCGAAAAGCGCTCTAGCGGCCCTGCTGCCGCCGCACAACGGTTGATGCGCATGCGATCGACGCCGCAAAGCAATACGGCCCACCGAAGCGGGCCGTTTCGCCATTCATGCAGTGCGCCACCTCGCCGGCTCAGACACCTGCAGCGGCATTGGCCGGCGGCGGCTCGACCATAGCCACGCCATCGTCGCGCAGCACAATATAGATCGCCGGAATGACGAGCACGGTCAGCAGCGTCGACGAGACCAGACCGAACAACAGGGAGATCGCGAGCCCTTGGAAGATCGGGTCGGTCAAAATTACGGCCGCACCAATCATCGCCGCCACCGCCGTCAGCAGGATCGGTTTGAAGCGGATCGCACCGGCTTCCAGCAGCGTCTCTCTCAAGCTCTCGCCCGGCCGCCTGCCATTGCGGATGAAATCGACCAGCAGGATGGAGTTGCGCACGATGATGCCGGCAAGCGCGATGAAGCCGATCATCGAGGTGGCCGAGAACGGCGCCCCGAACAGCCAGTGGCCGATCATGATGCCGATCAGCGTCAGCGGCACCGGGGTCAGGATCACCAGCGGCAGCTTGAACGAGCCGAACTGCACCACGACGAGGAAGTAGATGCCGAGGATCGCCACCGCGAAGGCGCCGCCCATGTCGCGGAACGTGACATAGGTGACTTCCCATTCGCCGTCCCACAACAATGCCGGCTTGCTGTCGTCGATGGGCTGGCCGTGATAACGGATCTGTGGCTTGGGAAGATTGCCCCAATCGGCTTTGTCGATGGCGTCCGCCACCGCCAGCATGCCGTAGATGGGCGCTTCGTAGGCACCCGCCAGCTCCGCCAGCACCATCTCCGCCGGCCGGCCATTGTGCCGGAACACGGGGAACGAGGATTTCTCCTTGTTCACCTGCACGACATCGCCAAGCTCGACAATCGATCGATTGCCCGGCAGTGCGTTGGCGGGAATCGGCGTCGTCAGCGTGGCAGTGCCGATGGTGCGCTGGGACTTGGGCAAAGCGACCGCGATCTCGACCGGGTGGCGTTGCTCGCCGCGATGCGAATAGCCGACCGGCAGCCCCGCGAGATGTGCCTGTATCGTGTTGTAGACGTCGCTCTCCTCGACGCGATGGAACTCCAGATTGTCGTGATCGATCGAGATGCGCACACGCTCTGCCGGCTGGCCATAGCTGTCGTCGATGTCGACGATATAGGGCACGGTGCGGAACGCTGCCTTCACCTTCTCCGCCACCTCGCGGCGCATCTCGGGATTGGGCGCATAGATTTCCGCAAGCAGCGTCGAGAGCACCGGCGGTCCAGGCGGAACCTCGACGACCTTGATCGACGTGCCGTCGGGAACCTGCATGGCCTTCAAGCGCGCACGCACGTCGAGCGCGATCTCGTGGCTGGTCCGCGAGCGATCGTGCTTGGGCTTCAGGTTCACCTGCAGATCGCCGAGTTCGGCGGAGGAGCGCAGATAGAAGTGGCGCACAAGGCCGTTGAAGTTGAACGGCGCTGCCGTGCCGGCATAGGCTTCGATGCTCTGCAGCTCGGGCAGCGTCTTGATCAACTCGGCGGCATCACGCAACGCCCGGTCGGTCGCTTCCAACGTCGATCCTTCCGGCAGATCGACCACAACCTGCAGCTCCGACTTGTTGTCGAACGGCAGCAGCTTCACAGTCACGAGCTTGGTGGCGATCATCGCCATCGACGCGAGAGTGGCGATGCCAACCGCGAGCAGGAACTTCCAACTGGTGCGGCGCGAGGCGAGGATGGGCCGCGCCGCCTTGACGTAGAGCCGGCCGAGCACGCCACCGTCGGCGGCTTCGTGCCCGTGCCCAGCCCCAGCGACGTGCGGCTTGCCGATGCGCACCATCAGCCATGGCGTCAGCATGACGGCGACGAAGAACGAGAAGATCATGGCGGCCGATGCATTTGCCGGAATGGGGCTCATGTAAGGGCCCATCAGGCCCGTTACGAACAGCATCGGCAGCAATGCCGCAACCACGGTCAAGGTGGCGATAATGGTCGGGTTGCCGACCTCCGCCACCGCCTCGATCGCCTTTTGCGTCTTGCTTCGCGCATCGGCCATACCCCAGTGGCGGGCGATGTTTTCGATCACGACGATGGCGTCGTCGACCAGAATGCCGATGGCGAAGATCAGCGCGAACAGGCTGACGCGGTTGATCGTGTAGCCCATCATGTAGGAGGCAAACAGCGTCAGCAGGATGGTCGTCGGAATGACGATCGCCACCACGACGCCCTCGCGCCAGCCGATGACCGCGCCGATCAGCAGCACGATCGATACCGTCGCCAGCCCTAGGTGGAACAGCAGTTCGTTGGCCTTCTCGTCGGCGGTGAGGCCATAGTTGCGGGTCACGCTGACGTTGATGTCGTCGGGAATGATGCGGCCCTTCAGTTGCTCGATACGCTGGATCACCTCTTCCGAGATGACCACCGCATTGGCGCCGGCGCGCTTGGCGATGGCGATCGAGACGGCCGGAACGTGCGTCAGCTCCTTGACCACGCGTGTCTCACCATGTCCGCCTGCGCCTTGCGCGTTGGACTTGTGGGCTCCGTCGTCCTCGTAGACGGGTTGCATCTGCCAAGCGCGGCTTTCGAGCGGCTTTGAATCGACCACCACCTTGGCGACATCGCGCACATAGACCGGGCGGCCATCGCGTGATGTCATCAGCAACAGACCAATGTCGGGGATGCCCTGCAGCGTCTGGCCGGCGACCACAGGCAGCGAGCGGTTGGCCTCGCGCACGTTACCGGCGACGAAAGCGCGATTGGCTTCCTTCACTTTGTTGACGAGCTGGGCGAGCGTCACCCCGTAAAGCGACAGCTTCTCGGGATCCGGCTCTATGCGGATCTGATCTGGGCGGCCACCGGAGAGATATGACAAGCCGATGTTGTCGAGCTTGGCGATCTCGGTGCGCACGTCGTCGGCCAGATGATAGAGGCGACTGTCGTTCCAGCTCGCCGCGTATTCGGGCTTGGGCGAAAGCGTTGCCACCACCACGGCGACATCGTCGATGCCGCGACCGACGATCAGCGGTTCGGGAATGCCGACAGGTATGCGATCCATGTTGGCGCGCACCTTGTCGTGCACGCGCAAGATGGCGTTGTCCGCTTCGGTGCCGACCAGGAAGCGCGCGGTCACGACGACGCGGTCGTCGACCGATTGGCTGTAGACGTGCTCGACGCCATTGATCGACTTGACGATGGTTTCGAGCGGCTCGGTGACGAGGCGCACCGCGTCCTCCGCCCGAAGGCCATCGGCCCTGACCATGATATCGACGAGCGGAACCGAGATCTGCGGCTCCTCCTCGCGCGGCAGGCTGATGAGCGCG
>CAZLHQ010000219.1:0-4548 GCA_964559355.1 uncultured Hyphomicrobiaceae bacterium | reverse complement strand
TTTGTCGTGCTTCTTATCGGAAAACCGGTTCCCACTTTTCCGGAAGCACTCTAAGGTACCGCCGAACGCCGCATTGGAATGCGATATCAGATAAATTGCAAGTCAGGGGAATTTGCCCGTGGGTGTCGTTGTCCCGCTCGAAGATACCCGCGATCCCGCGGAAAGCCTGAAGCCCCTCCTCGACATCGTCACCGAGGACATGGAGGGCATCAATCGCATTATTCTCGACAAAGCGATTTCCGATGTCGACATGATACCGGAGCTTGCCCACCACCTGATCGATTCTGGTGGCAAACGCTTGCGCCCGATGCTGACCATCGCGGCCGCCAAGCTGATCGGCTTCAAGGGCGATGGCCACATCCGGGTAGCTGCTGCCGTCGAGTTCATGCACACGGCCACGCTGCTGCACGACGACGTTGTCGACGAAAGCAATGTGCGCCGGGGCAAGCGCGCCGCGCGCATGATCTGGGGCAACCAGGCGAGTGTTCTGGTCGGCGATTTCCTGCTCGGCCAGGCGTTCCGCATGCTCGTCGATGTCGGCTCGCTGCCCGTTCTGCGCATTCTGTCCAATGCCGCCGCTGTGATCGCGGAAGGCGAGGTGATGCAGTTGGCCGCGGCCAAGAACACCTCGACCACCGAGGATGCGTATCTCGCCATCATCGATGCCAAGACTGCTGCCCTATTCTCTGGCGCGGCCGAATCCGGCGCCGCCATCGCCGACCGGCCGGCGCAGGAGCTCGACGCGCTGCGCTCCTACGGCAAAAATCTGGGTATCGCCTTCCAGCTCGTCGACGACGCGCTCGACTACTCGGGCGACGCCATGCGGCTCGGCAAGTCGGTTGGCGACGACTTCCGCGAGGGCAAGATTACTCTTCCCGTGATCCTCTCCTATCGCCGCGGCACTGACGAGGAGCGCGCATTCTGGAATCGCACGATTGCGGCCGGCGAGATCGGCGATGGCGATCTCGAGCACGCCATCCACCTGATGAAGAAGCACAAGGCCATCGAGGCGACGCTGGAACGGGCGCGCACCTATGGCGGCATCGCCCGCGATGCGCTCGGCGTATTTCCCAATTCGAAGGTGCGCGAAGCCATGCGCGAAGTCATCACCTTCTGCGTCAACCGCGCGCATTGAGACAGCACAGAGCACCGACCGCCTTTCAAGCCTGGGCCCGTCGCGGACGTCCCCATCACCCCACCCGCGCGGAACGCACCCACCACGATGGATGACGCGCGGCGAGTGATGCGGCCACGTCGCGCGCCTTGCCCGCATCGTCGAACACGCCAAAGCACGTCGGCCCCGCACCCGACATCGCCGCAACCTCGCAACCCTGCGACGCGCGCAGCGCCGCCAGCACATCACCGATCGCCGGAATCACTCGCCGCGCAGCACCTTCCAGATCGTTGCCGCTGTCGATAAGCGCCAGCAGCGTGTCACGGCGCGCCACACGCGGCGGCGGCGCATCGCCATGTCCCTCGGCGAGCGGCTCAGCCGCCAGCGCGCGGAACACGCGCGCCGTTTTGTCGACAGGCACCGCCACCATCGGATTGACCAGCACCACATCGAGCGGTGGCAACTCTGAGATTGGCGACAAGGCCTCGCCCGTGCCGGTCATCCATGCTGCGCGATTGAGAAGGCAGACGGGTACGTCAGCCCCAAGCCGACGCGCGATGGTAGGCCAGTCGATGCGCTCGGCGTGTTGCGGATTGGCGCGGCGCAAAGCGCGCAGCAACGCAGCCGCATCGGCAGAGCCGCCGCCAATGCCAGCCGCCACCGGCAACTGCTTTTCAAGCCTCACGCTCCCCGCCTCGAGCGCCGGTTCTGCGGCAATCGCAAGGTCGAGCACGGTCTGCAGCAGGTTGGGACCAGCAATGCCACCCGCGAACGGCCCCGTCGTTGCAACCGCTTTGGGCAAGCCTGTATCGAGCACGATCACATCGGCCGGTTGCTCGGCGAAGGCGACGAGGCTGGTAAGCTCATGATAGCCGTCGGCGCGCTTGCCATGAATTGCGAGCGTCAGGTTGACCTTGGCGCGTGCGGTCTCGACGATCACCGCCATGCGTCAGTCCTTGCGGCATCGACGGCGGTCTGCCGCTCGTTCGCCTGGAAGGCATCGTCTCCAAACCGCGGCCATATCACGGAGTCGGCGACTGCCCAGGCTCGTCGACCTTGCTGCGGCGTTGCTCTCTGCTGGCCGAGCGAGACTTGCGCGGCGGCACCTTGACTTCCGTCTTGATGGCAAGGCCGCTCATCAGCTTCTTGCGAATTTTCTGCTCGTCCTCCGGATCGGGCTTCAGCGACAGCGCTTGCTCCCATTGATACCGCGCCTCCCGCTCACGTCCGACGCGCCACAGGCCATCACCCAAGTGATCGTTGAGCACGGGATCGTCGGGGCGCAGTTCCACCGCGCGCTCGAGCTGCCCGACGGCATCCTGGTAACGGCCGAGCTTGAAATAGGCCCATCCCAAGCTGTCGACGATGTATCCGTCGTCGGGCTTCAAAGACACGGCCTTCTTGATCAGCGCCAGCCCTTGCTTGAGATTCTGACCCTGGTCGATCCAGGAATATCCAAGATAGTTCAGCACCAATGGCTGCTCGGGAGAGAGCGCCATCGCCTTCTTCAAATCGGCTTCCGCCTTCGGCCATTGCTTGGTGCGCTCATAACAGGTGCCACGCGAATAGTAGAACCCCCAGTGCCGCTTTTCCGGCTCGCCGAACAGCTTCATCGCCTGGCTGTAATAGGTGATGGCCTCTTCGTAGCGCTTGCGTGTGCGCAGGATATTGCCGAGCGCATCGAGCGGCGCCAGATCGTTGGGTGAGCGTGCTGCCACCTCTTCCAGCAACGTCTTGGCGGCATCCACCTTGTCGAGCGAATTGAGGTTGAACGCCTTGCGGATGTCGATGGCGTCCTGCAACGGCGTGCCCTTGGGAATGAGGTCATAGGTGGCGATCGCCTGCGGATAGTTCTTGGTGGTCTCATAAGCCTGCGCCAACGCGGCCAGGGCGAGCGGCTGGCGTGGACTCAAGAATAAAGACAACTGCAGATAGATCATGCCGATGCTGACGCCGCCCTCGGTCGTCAATGCTTCACCGAGCCCATAGAGCACCTCGGCCATGCCGTCGGCCGGCTCGGAAATGACGAGCGCCACCGGCTGGCCGGATTCGATCTCCTGCTTCAGCTGCGCGGAAAGCGGATGGGGCTCAGTCGTCGAACGGCGGTCATACTCGCGCAGCACGCTCAATGCGAGCTTGCGGTCCCCCGCATGTGCGGCGTGGCGCGTATAGGCAATAGTCGTGCGGAGTGTGCGGCTGTCCTGCTTGAACACGCGCTGATAGGCGGTCCGCGCATCCTGCTCGCGGCCGGCGCTGTCGGCGATCAAGGCGCGGTGGTAGCGCAGATAGAACTGCGCCCAATCGGCTTGCTTGGGCTGGTCGAGCAGATCGAGCGCATCGGAAACCTTGTCACGCGCGCGCATCAGCCACGCCCGCATCAGCGCCGTCGTCAACTCACCGATGGGCCCGCTGCCTGCCGCTTTGAATTGTTCGTCGGCAGCGTCGAAGTTACCCGCCTTGAACGCATCGAGCCCCAGGTAAAGGCGTCCCAACCGATGCTGCGCCTGTAGAGTTACCAGCTTCTCGGCCAATGGCTTGGCGCGATCGTAGCGCCCCGACGACAACTCCATCAGAAACGCCTGCTCGACCAGCACGTCGTTTTCGGGATCGTGTGCCAGCGCCGAACCATAGAACGTCGCCGCCTTGGCCATGTCGTGCTGGCTCTTGGCAAAACGGCCCGCCAGGTAGCCGCCGATCAGCGACCGGCTGGTCTCCGTCTCCTCAGGAGTCCGCGCCGAAGCCGGCTGGGCATGCGTCCACACTGCCGCCGCCAGCAGTGCGACCACGGCCATCGTCTTTCTCGCTGCAATCAGCCGCCGCTTCGTTCCAGCACGCAGCATCATTCAAAAACCCTCTCAGCTCGACGCAATCAATGGGCGCCGGACACGATTCTCGTGGGCGACGTTACCAAGAAATGGCCGCCTTTGGCGACCGTGGAATGGCGCACGGGTATGCACCCGATGAATGACATGTGGCAACCTGCATGCTTGGCCAATGCAATGCAGTTTGGCGCAACATATTAGCGCTGCTCGCTTTCCGGCGTTCTGCAGTTGTCGATCCATCGACCGGGCGGCTCCGCGGCCAACCTTCCGCAGCGTATCCCTCACATCCCGGCATAGTTGGGGCCGCCGCCCGCATTCCAGTCTTTGAGGGCGGCTCCGCAGCGAACCTGTCGCAACGTCTCACTCACATCCCGGCGTAGTTGGGGCCGCCGCCGCCCGCATTCCAGTCTTTGAGGGCGTCTCCGTGGCGAACCTGCCGCAACGTCTCACTCACATCCCGGCGTAGTTGGGGCCGCCGCCGCCCTCGGGGCAAACCCAGGTGATGTTCTGGCTCGGATCCTTGATGTCACAAGTTTTGCAGTGAACGCAGTTCTGCGCGTTGATCTGGAAACGCGGTCGGCCATCCTGATCCTGCAAAATTTCGTAGACACC
>CAZLHQ010000218.1:0-4582 GCA_964559355.1 uncultured Hyphomicrobiaceae bacterium | reverse complement strand
TGCGCGCCCCGGCCAGTCGCTCGACGCCTGGCGCGAAGAGCTTGCTTTGGCCCTGGCGATGGCAGGCGATCACCTGTCGCTTTACCAATTGACGATCGAGCCGGACACGCCGTTCGCCGCCTTGCACAAAAGCGGCAAGCTCGTCACGCCCGAACCGGAGGCGGCGCGCGCGCTCTATGATTTGACTCAAGGGATGATGGAGGCCGCAGGACTGCCCGCTTATGAGATATCAAATCATGCGCGCAAGGGTGAGGAGAGTCAGCATAACATGCTTTATTGGCGTTATGGCGCTTATGCCGGTATCGGCGCGGGCGCACATGGCAGGCTCGTGCGGCATGACGACAAGGTGCGCATCGCCACGCGGACCGAGCGCAATCCGGAAGCCTGGCTCGATGCTGTCGAAACCCAGGGTCACGGCATGATCGAACAAGCGCGCCTGTCCTCGGCTGAAGAGGCGGATGAAATGCTGCTGATGGGCCTGCGCATAACCGAAGGGCTCGACCTGGTGCGACTGACGCAGCAGACGGGGCTCGAGATCGGCGCCAGGGCAATCGCAGCGCTCGAGGCCGATGGCCTCGTCTCGCTGCGCCAGCGCGAAGCGCGGCTGGCCGTCACTCGCGAGGGCCGTCTGGTTCTGGATTGGGTGGTGTCGCGGCTGTCCCACAGTCTGCGCCCCGCCGAGCCGAGGCATCTTCCCGCCGCGTGAATTACAGCCAAAACGAGCGCCCCTCTGCGATCGGCAGAAAGACGACCAACCATGATGCGATGGCTCTACGAATGGACCTTGGCGCTCGCTGCTCGCAAAACAGCGGAAGCGTGGCTCGGCATTATCGCCTTCATCGAAAGCTCGGTGTTCCTGGTGCCGGCCGATGTCTTGTTCGTGCCGATGGCGTTGGCGCGGCCAGAGCGAGCCTACCGCTACGCGCTTGTTGCCACGCTTGCCTCCACGCTCGGCGGCATCGCTGGCTATCTGCTTGGCGAATTCGCCTATGATGCAGTCGCCAAGCCGGTGCTCGAGCTCTACAACAAGCTCGATGAATTCGAGCGCCTGCGCGCGTGTGCGGGGCGCGAAACGACGATGGTATTGCTCGTCACGTCCGGGCTTTCGCATCTGCCGCCGATCAAGGTCGTCACCATCCTGTCGGGGGTGGTGCAGGTTGGCATGGCGTTCTTCATCATCTCGTGCGTTATCGCGCGCGGTGCACGGTTTTATGCCTTGGCATGGGCGCTGCGCCGCTATGGTGAGCCGATCAAGACATTTATCGAACAGCGACTGGGCTTGATCGCCGGCATTGCAGCGGCGATCTTGATCGCGCTTTATTTCCTAGCCAAGTGGCTGGCCGGCGCTGGGGTGTCGAGCATTTGTTGAGGCCGTGGCCGCGCGATGGATGCTTAAGCGATCGTCGCTCAGCGCGTGCACAAGAAGGGGCGTAAGTACCGTGGCAATCTCGTACAGCTCGATGACCCGATCGCAGGCATATCGTATTGGCGCTGCGGCGCTCTTTCTTGCGATTGCGGCGATCTTGTCCGCACTCGGCTTCGAGCACATTGGCGGCTATATTCCCTGTCCGCTGTGTCTGCAGCAGCGTTGGGCCTATTATCTGGCGATCCCGATGCTGTTTGCCGCGCTGGCGCTGGTGTCTGCCGAGCAGCCCCGGCTCGCCGCCATCGTTTTTTTCCTCGTCGCACTGGCGTTTCTCGCCAATGCCGGGCTCGGCGTCTATCAAGCCGGTGCGGAGTGGAAATACTGGCCGGGGCCCGACACCTGCGCTGGCCAGCAGGGTTTGGCGACCAACGCCGGCAACATGCTCGAAGCGTTGAAAAGAACCAACGTGGTGCGTTGCGACGAGGCGCAGCTGCGAATCTTCGGGCTGTCGTTTGCGGGCTGGAATGCCGTGCTGTCGCTGATGCTGTTTGCCGGCGGGATCAACGCGGCCTTTGCCGCCGCCGAGCGCCGTTAAGCCGCGCCCAGAGCAGGTACAACTTTGGCGGAGCCGAGTTGAACTCCGGCGGCCTGCTCCAGGTCGTTGATTGAGAGTCAGATCGACGCCCTCGGTGGGAGCGCGCCGCATTTTCATCTCTGACGACCGGGCTTTCGAGTTCATGCCCGCGCGGAAGAATTTTATCCACAACCTTTGTGCGGGCTTCTAAAACGCCAGATTTCCGGGCGTTTCCGCGCTTTGCAGGATCTCATTCATGCCCAGTCAAGGAAAATAACACCGGCGAGCCTATGTTCGGCCAAAGCGTCGCCCAAATGTCACGGTTTATTACTCCTCGTTCGCGGGACACGAAGCGCGACACGCTCGGTGGGTTCGGTCGGTGAGTTTGGTGGCGAGTGTGAAGCGTGGCCCCTGGCGGGTTTGGAGTTTGCTCCTGTCGCGATCGAAACCGTTCTGGTCGAGACCGCCGTGGTCAAGGCAGCAAGGCCACCTCGGCCAGATGTCGGATCAGATTGCAGTGAACCGGTGTCCCGGCGTTGGTTCTTAGTCGTGCGTTTGTAGCGTTGCGTTTGTTGCGTACATGTTGCGTCGCGTTTGTAACGTAGCGTCTGCGTAGGGACATCATCCCGATGAAGAGTGCGACTGATGAGGTCGCACTCTCGAGATCAAGGCGAGCGGCTCACGCAGCCGCGTATCTGAGTAGCGTCGAGCGGCTCGCCCACATCGCAGGATTACCGGTCCCCTCCCCTTTGAGTTGTCCCTTGTTTGGGTCGTGTGGTGCGTCATGTCGTGATGCGTTGTGTTGCTTTGGTCGTGAGGCCGCGTCGTGTTTGCGTCTCAGTAAGAGACCGAGTGTGGGTTGATCGTGGGTTTCGTAGCGTTGGCGTGGAAAGTGAAGCGTGGAGCAGAGTGAAGCCGATTGGGCGCGTCTAGGTGATGTCGTCGAAAGCGTTCTGCGTGCGATGCGGCCGGTAACGGACACGCATGAGCAGTCAGCAATCGAGTCCGACCGCTGCGGCGGCCACAACTGAAGAATTCGGAGCGCGCCGCGTTGTGGCTGGCGCTCCAACGAGACGGCAAGCACGTCTAGCGCCGGAGTTTACCTCGACCGAGGCGGTGCATGACAAAGTTCTGCGTAGTGCCGCTATGGCGCTGGGTGTGCTTGCCACTTTGACGACGGTGAGACAGGTGGTTGCGTAAGTTGCGTGGCGTCTGTGATGGGTTGCGTAGAGTTGCGTGTCGTGTGTCGTGTGTCGCGTTTTGTGTTTTGCGTTTTGAGTGTCGCGTAAAGGCCAACCGGCGGGTCCATCGCCGGCAACATCACGGCGAGCGCATTTCCCCCCGGAGCGCTCGTCATGGAGGCGAATATGATCCCCGATCACATCAATCCGCTGCAGTGGCACCAGGCCATGGGATACGCGCGCCAGGTGTGCGCCCGCGTGTTTCGCGACGGTGGCTCCCCGGCAGACGCCATAGAGGCGTTTGGTTTGCGCTTGTCGGCGAGCGAGGCCGGCGCGCTGACGTGGGATAAGACGGTGGAGCGCGTGGCGGAAGTGCTGTGCGCCAAGCCGATGCAGCGCGCCGCTTAGAGCCTGATCGTCGCTCCTCGTCTTGGTGTCTCGCAGCAATTCGCGCTGCTGAATTGCCTATCTGCAGTACCTATCTGCCATCTTTCTGCTGCCGAACTCGAAGCCGCGCACAATGCGCGGCTTTTTTTGAGTGCGTCGCGCGACGGTGCTTCACCTGAGGCGCGTCACCTGAGGCGCAGCCCATCTCGCCCGCCCGTCCTTGCGACAGCGCAACCGAAGATCGGTCGCATAGCCGACCGAGCGCGGAACCCGGCAGAACGCGAAGCCAACTGGTCCCGCTTCCTGCGATCAGAGGCAGGCTACAGCTGACCCTGCGCCATCAGCTATGACAACTCAGGCCGCCTCCAGGCGCTGGCGCAATGTTTCGCCGCGGTAGCTCAGGGCCTCGGCAACGTGGATACGGCCGACTGTTTCGCTGCCATCGAGATCGGCGAGCGTGCGGGCAACCTTCAACGTGCGGTGAAAGCCGCGCGCGGAAAGCCCGAGCGCCTCGGCAGCCTGCCGCAGCAGGGTCACGCCGTCCGCGTCCGGCATTGCGATTTCTTCGAGCAGCCGCCCGGAGCAATCGGCGTTGGTGCGAATGCCCTTGGCGCCGAGCGCTGCCAATCGCGCTCGCTGCACCTCGCGTGCGGCGACCACGCGGGCGCGCACCTCGGCGCTGCCCTCGAGCGGTGGCGGCAATACGAGATCGGCGGCGGAGACGGCTGGCACCTCGATCTGCAGGTCGATGCGGTCGAGCAGCGGACCGGAAATGCGCGCCTGATAATCCTGCGCGCAACGCGGCCCGCGTTTGCAGGCCTGGCCCGGCGCGCCGCCACCGCACCGGCACGGGTTCATCGCTGCCACCAGCTGAATGCGCGAGGGATAGGTGATGCGGTGATTGGCGCGGGCGATGACGGTCTCGCCTGTTTCGAGCGGCTGGCGCAAGCCATCGAGCACTTGTGGCGCAAACTCCGGCAGCTCGTCGAGGAACAACACGCCCAGATGCGCGAGGCTGACCTCGCCGGGTCGAGGACGCGAGCCGCCGCCGACGAGAGCGGCCATGCTGGCGGA
>CAZLHQ010000217.1:0-4588 GCA_964559355.1 uncultured Hyphomicrobiaceae bacterium | reverse complement strand
AATCCTCCAGTCTTCAAGCCGCTAATTCTGTCTCACAGGTGTTGATGTCGGACAGATCAGGCTCTCGCTATTCGGCGGTCCGCGGTCAGTTTCTGCGCGAGGCGCGATGCGTTTTGCTTGGGGTGTCCGTTGCGCTCGAATATTTCGCACAGCTCCTTTGTCGTGGCGGCTGCCATCCCATCTTCTCGCCCGATGAACCACACAACGCCTGCGGCTCGACAAAGCGCAGCTGGTTCGGTCTGATCCAACGCCGTCAAGGCGTCGTCGCCGCGAAACAGGTTGTGCACAGCTGACCGACACCGGCCGCAAAGCAAGACCGCAGCTCCACGTCGCGAAAAATCGAAATGCCCGTGTCGCGACCACAGACAACGCAACGCTCAGTTGCGCTCAAATCAGGTATTTCAACGGTCGTCTTTGACAAACGAGTAGTCGCGCCGTCAGGCAGGCGCATATTCTCGACGGCAGTGCTGGACTGCCGGGAATCAATCTTCTTTGCAAATAGCTTCAGTTGTTCCTCCAAGCACCCCGCTGGAGAAAGAACCGCAATCTTCCACTTGATAGCTCCTCTATCGGGTTGCGTCTATCTATTGATTCTGTGGGTCCGTTGCGGAGGGCTCCATGGCAAAGAAAACGATAAGTCGCTTGGGACCAATATCGTCAGATTGAGTTGATCGCATCGGCGGTGGCGCGAGACGATCGGCGGGATAAGGGGGCCATGTTCCTTGCCATCGCGGTGGGATTGACGCTTTACACGTTGTGAACGACACGCAGGTCAGTTTGCCAGCGGCTTGCAGGGCAGTATGGCCGGCTGCGCCTGCATATTCGAATGGAACAGACAACCTGATATGGCGAAGAAAACGAAGGCATCATCCGTCCCAGCCAGCACCATCCCGTCTCGCCGGGAAGGTGAGAAAATGTACTGGCTCCTGAAATCCGAGCCCGAAGCATTTTCGTGGAACGAGCTGGTGGCGCGCGGCAAAGTGGGTGAGCCATGGACTGGTGTGCGCAACTTCCAGGCCCGCAATTTCATGCGCGCGATGCGCCTCGGCGACCACTGCTTCTTTTATCACTCGAACGAAGGATTGGCGGTCGTCGGCATCTGCGAAGTGATTGCGCTCGCTCATCCCGATCCAAGCGACGACAGTGGCACTGGGCGGTGGGAATGCGTCGATGTGCGCGCGCTTGCGCCGATGCCGAAGCCTGTGACGCTCGCCGACGTGAAGGCCAACCCGAAGCTCGCGAAGATGAGCCTCGTCACCTCGTTCCGCCTGTCCGTGCAGCCGGTCACCGCTGTGGAATGGGCGGAAGTGTGCCGCATGGGCTCATACCGGTCTGCATGAGCATCAACTCATGCTGATTGGACGTGGGGGCTCCATGCAAGTGGCGCTGTTCTCTTTGATAGGGTTCAATCTTGACGGAAGAACCAAGATGCGCGGGCTGTGCATCGACCGGCATTTGAAGTGGAGGCGGCGCCCGGCTGCAACGATCCTGGCTGCACAGCCTCTGGGTCGATTTCAGCCTTTTGGCTTGCGCTGTATCTCGGGGTTTTTTCCCGGAATGAGCCCACTGGCGTATTGCTGGTTGACGATCACCTCGAATAGGGACTTGTCGCTGGCGGCCCTCACGCAGACTTGCGCACCGTTCAACGCCGCGACGATCGCCTGTGCGGCGCGCCGCGCATCGCGTCCGCTGCTGGGACCATATTCGGGGAAGCGCAGCAACAGCGTTTCCAGCCAACTGAAAATATTGGCGTAAAACGACTTCACTTCCTGCTGCACTGAGCTGGGCAAAATGTGCAGCTCGGAGCCGAACACGAGATATAGGCAGAGCTGGCCGTCGTCAGTGATGCTCTGGCGATAGACATCGATGAACGTCGCCATCTTCTGATCGGGGCTGATCTTCGGATCATCCGCGGCCCCAATCCGGTCACTGACCCGCTCGCCAAAACGGCGAATGATCGCAATAGCAAGCTGTTCCTTGCTACCAAAACGGTCGTAGATACTCGACGATCGAACTCCGGTTCTATCGGCCAGGCGACGAATGCTGAAATTTCTGTAGCCGCCTAATCGGGCCAAGCATTCGGCAAGCTCGAATACCTCCTGCATTTGAGACGTATCATCAGTCATGAGAAATATCGGCAACGTTGTTTTTGACCACTGTTCTTATATCGCGGACAAGTTGATTCTTACATGATATTCATCATCGTATGCGATTTCGATCGGGGTTGTGTCATGGTGTTCACGGATCGTTTGGCGGGCCGTTCGATGTGTGCCTGACGACAAGCGGGACGTCGCAGCAGCAACGATTCTGACACAAGCGGCGATACGCCGGGCACGGACGGGGCATCGGGCTGTTGCGGTGCTGTTGCGGCTATGGCGTGGCATCGTGATCGACGATGGTGCGGGTGTGGGGTCAGGATATACCTTCGGCAACGTCGGTCGGGATCGGCCCCCCGCTTTGCAGCGGTGTCAGGAGTTTGCACGAGAAATGACGTCCTCCACTTCTGCGCAGCCTCCCGCTCAGCTTGCGGGCTCGACACCGATGCTGCCGGATGCGGCTGCCGCCTTCATTCGCGCCAACACCAAGCAGCTGCACCCGCCGCTGGTGCCCGAGATCGTTCTGCATCTGGCCGAGGAGTCGCTGCCGATCTGGCAAAAGACTGAGGAGGAGTTGGGCGAGATCAATGTGCCGCCACCTTATTGGGCGTTCGCGTGGGCCGGGGGACAGGCACTCGCGCGCTATATCCTCGACAATCAACATTTGGTTGCTGGGCGGTCCGTGCTCGATCTGGGTACGGGCTCGGGTCTTCAGGCGATTGCCGCTGCCAAGGCCGGCGCGGCACGGGTTCTCGCCGCCGATATCGACCGCCTGGCGCTGGCGGCAACCGCGCTCAATGCGGAGGCGAACGGGGTGGTGGTGACCACTACGGCGACGGATTTGCTTGCAGGCCCTCTGACAGAGCATTTTGATGTCGTGCTCGTCGGCGATCTCTATTACGAGCGCCAGCTTGCCGACAAGGTATCTGTGTTGATCGATGCCGTCGTTGACGGGGGAAATCTCGTGCTGATCGGCGATCCGCAGCGCAACTACTTTCCCAAAGGGCGGTTCGAGGAGGTCCACCGCTACGAAGTGCCAGTGACGCGTGAGCTCGAAGATGCCCTGATCAAGAAGACTGCCGTCTGGCGCACTGGGGGACCGCGCAATCAGGGGTGAACTTTGGCCGGCGCCTGTGTAAGCTCGCCACCTTGGCGTGGGGAATTCGGACAATTCCGTCCCTTCCACCAAAGTCTCGCCTTGCCTGCTGCCCCTGCAACAAGCGTCGCGTCAACCATGTTTACCGTCAGGCGAGCGGGCGCTGTCGCGATAGTCAGAGCCCGTGAGGAGGGGTTGTTGAGGCGCGGCCCAGGGGAGGATGCTTCGGTCGCCGCAGCTCCTTTCGGCAAGTCGCCGTCAAGGCAGAATTATTCGACGAAGGGGAGGGTTGCTGCCTGATCGGCCGCCCATATAATGCCCCCCAAATTCAAGCAAATGGGAGGAAGTAGCATGTCGGAAAAGGTTTACCCGGTACCGGCGGAGTGGAAATCGCGTGCCTGGGTCGACAACGACAAGTACCTGGCGATGTACGAACGCTCGGTCAAAGACCCCAACGGATTCTGGGGCGAGATGGGCAAGCGCCTCGACTGGATCAAGCCGTACACCAAGGTCAAGAACACTTCCTTTGATCCACACAACGTTTCGATCAAGTGGTACGAGGACGGTGTCCTCAACGTCTCGGCCAACTGCATCGATCGCCACCTTGCCAAGCGCGCCGATCAGGTCGCCATCATCTGGGAAGGCGACGACCCGACCCAGGACGAAAAGATCACCTATCGTCAGCTGCACGAGCGCGTCTGCAAGCTCGCCAACGTGATGAAGGCGCATGGCGTCAAAAAGGGCGATCGCGTCACCATCTATCTGCCGATGATTCCAGAAGCGGCTTACGCCATGCTCGCATGCACGCGCATCGGCGCCGTGCATTCGATCGTGTTCGGCGGCTTCTCGCCAGACAGCTTGCAGAACCGCATCGACGACGCCGATTCCAAATTCATCATTACGTCGGATGAGGGTCTGCGTGGCGGCAAGCCGGTGCCGTTGAAGAAGAACTGCGACGAAGCGCTGAAAAAGTGCAAGGGCGACGAGAAGGTGCTGGTGGTCCGCCGCACGGGCAATCCAGTGCCGTGGACCCCTGGCCGCGACTTCTGGCTGCACGAAGAGATCGTCAAGGTTCCCGCAGAGTGCGCCGCCGAGCCGATGAACGCGGAAGATCCGCTATTCATCCTCTACACCTCCGGCTCGACCGGCAAGCCCAAGGGTGTCGTGCACACCACCGGCGGTTATCTCGTCTATGCCTCGATGACGCATCAGTACGTCTTCGATTACCACGAGGGTGACATCTACTGGTGCACGGCGGACGTGGGCTGGGTCACCGGCCACAGCTACATCGTCTATGGTCCGCTCGCCAACGGCGCCACGACGCTGATGTTCGAAGGCATTCCCAACTACCCGACGGCCTCGCGCTTCTGGCACGTCGTCGACAAGTGGGGCGTCA
>CAZLHQ010000216.1:0-4681 GCA_964559355.1 uncultured Hyphomicrobiaceae bacterium | reverse complement strand
GAACCAGCCCGCGGCAGCGGGCTCAGCACGCAAGGCGTGCCGGCGCGAGCGCTGGTCCGATCAAAAAATTGAAAATCGCCACCTGGAACATCAACGGCGTCAAGGCGCGGCTCGACACGGTGGTGGCGTGGCTGCAGACGAGTGCGCCCGACGTGGTCTGCCTGCAGGAGATCAAGAGCGTCGACGAGGGCTTTCCGAAAAGCCCGTTCGAGGATCTGGGCTACAACGTCGCCACGCATGGGCAAAAGGGCTTCAACGGCGTCGCCATCCTGTCGAAGCGGGCACCCGACGACGTGCGCCGCGGCCTGCCCGGCAACGACGGCGATGAGCAGGCGCGCTACATCGAGGCCGACATCGCCGGCGACAAGGGCGTTGTCACGATCGCCTCGCTCTATCTGCCCAACGGCAATCCGATCGGCACCGACAAGTTCGCCTATAAACTCGCCTGGATGGAGCATCTGGCCGCGCACGCACGCACGTTGCTTGCAAGCGAAATGCCGCTGGTGCTGGCAGGCGATTACAACGTCATTCCCGAGCCGAAAGACGCAAAAAATCCCGATGCGTGGACAGGTGACGCGCTGTACCAGCCCGAGAGCCGCACCGCCTGGCGGGCGATCGCCGCACTCGGCTTTACGGATGCGACGCGCGCCTGCTATCCCGCCGACGACGTCTACACCTTCTGGGACTATCAGGCCGGCGCGTTCCAGAAGAACCACGGCATCCGCATCGATCACATGATGCTCTCACCACAAGCCGCCGACTGCCTCACGACCTCCGGCATCGACCGCGACACCCGCGGCTGGGAAAAACCTTCCGACCATGTGCCGGTGTGGGTGGAGCTTTCCCTGTAGCATCGCCACGCGCCGACGCTGTACGTCGTTCTCCCGAGGGAGAAGGTGCCCGAAGGGCGGATGAGGGGACTTGCCTCCCACCGAATGGTCAGCGTGAATCCCCCCTACCACTCGAGCAACCCGACTGGTCGTCGCAGAATCTTTGCAAGTGCCCTTCGTGCGCGCCCGTCACCGCGCCCCCCTTCGAGGGGCACACCTTCCCTCTCGACGTGCTGTGGGTGAGGGAAGGGTGACGACCCTGCTCAACCGTGAGGCAGCAATTCATCAATTTCTGGCCGCGACCCTAGATGTCGCGATCATCTGGCAAGCACGTTGCCTGATCAATTCGCAACAGCCCCTCCACCATTGACCCCGATCAAATCCGCATGCGGCATTGTCGCGCTGCGGGGCGCGGAATGCTGCCATGCAGCATTGTGCATTTTTCTTGGCAACTCATGGCGTTAAAACTCCGCTCGCATCAGGCCGGTCGGTGGCGCTTCGTCCATCAGAGACGAACACCTTGGCCGCGCCGCGCATGACATGAGCCTAGAATTGAGAAAGGGCCACGCGCCATGAACAGTATGACCATCACGCCCGTCGTCGAGCTCGAAACCAAGTCTGGATTCCTCCTCGCCGTCCGCCCCGCCGACGAAAGCGACGATGCCGCGCTGACCGCGTTCTTCGAAGAGCATGTGACGAAGGACGACCTGCGCTTTCGCTTCCTGTCACCAATCCAACACGTCACACAATCGCAGATCGAGGCGATGACGCACATCGACCATCGCCAGACCGAGGATTTCCTCGCATTCGCGCCAGGCTCTGATGAGATCATCGGCTGCGCGGTCCTCGCCGCAGACAAGGCGATGCAGACGGCGGAAGTTGCATTCACGGTGCATGCCGACTTGAAGGGCAAAGGGATCGAGAGCCGTTTGCTCGAGTACATCACCGCACAAGCCCGCGCCCGCGGCATCAAGAAGCTGCAGGCGATTGAAAACCGCGAGAACCACTGCACCATCACGCTCGAGCGCGAGATGGGCTTCAAGGCCAAGGGCATCGACGGCGAGCCGATGCTGATGCTGCTCGAAGCTTCACTGTGAGAGCGCACCCGCCTCGAACATTGAATTCCTCAACGTCCTGCAACACCACAACGCCGCGCGAGACCATTCGCGCGGCGTTTGTCATGTCACATGTTTCTCTAGAGCCGCTCCGGTTTTGATAGAATCACGGAACGGCTCCAGGCCTTTGTTTCGTCGTGCTTCTTATCGGAAAACCGGTTCCCACTTTTCCGGAAGCACTCTATTGCCCGATGGCACGAAGCAACGCGTGCGACCGCAAGCAAGCCGTCATTGATCGGGAGTTGTGCTGTGGTTCAAATCAGCGTGGCCGCGCTCAGCGGTCCGGCCCGACGTGGTGAGGTACATCGACGTCGCGCAGATCGCGCGACTTCCCGGCGGCTTTCGCATCAACCGAGCCCGTTGCGACGCCAGGCCCGATCGCGCCGCCGTGGACGAAGCCCAGCGAACGTGCGGGTACGGCATCGCTCGGCGCAGGGCTGGCGAGTACAGGCTGCGGAGTCGCCACCGAACCGTTGAACTCGAGTGGCACCAGCTCGCCGTTTTCGCATGTGCGGGTAGCGCGCGCGTTGAGTGCGTCGAGGCCGCTGCGCACCTCTGCTGTCGCCGTGGGACGCCGGCCATAGCGGCTATCCCACTCGGCCACCATGCCGCCAACCTGCTTCCTTACACCCTGCGATGCGCCACAATAGATGTTCTGGTAGATGTCCTCGATCCACACGCGCTCGGCACCCGGCGCGTTTTTCACCGCCACCGAGATCAACGCAAGCGCACGCACCTGATCCTTGTCCATGTGCATGCCGCGCCAATAAAGATCGGCGAGAAACGCCTGTGCACCGGCGTGTCCCTTCTGCGAAAGGATCGCCAGCCAGTGCTTGCCGCGCGTCACGTCGCTCGGCACGCCTTCGCCCTTCAGCTGCAGCTTTGCCAGCTCGAACTGGGCATCCTCGTCGTTGAAGAAAATCGCCGCGTGATGCAGATATTCGGCCGCGCGCTCGGCGTCTGCGGCAAGACTAAGCTCGTCGAGACCACGGCGCACATAACCGGCGAGCGCCGTCAGCGACTTCGCCACATAGGGCGCACGGCTGTCGTCGTCGGGATCGACATCGGCATAATCGTTGGCGATCTGCTGATAGAGAAAATAAGCCTTGGCGTGATCGGTATGTGCGCTTTGATTGTCGGAGTAGATGCGCGCCAGGTAATAGCGCGCCAGGAACCGGTTTGACGCGGCCGCCACTTCGAGGGCCGGAATGGCCATCTCGTAGTAGCCGCCGGAATAGGCGCCGATACCCTGCTGCAGCGCCTCGTCCGCCGAGCGGAACTGGGCGGCGCCGGCCCCGGCCGAAGCCGGAACCGCCGCTAGCAGGGTGAGTGCCAGACCGATTGCCTGTCTAGATATCCGCATAACAGATGACTTCCGCCTTTCCGCCGGCGTGCGTAACAGCGCCGCTTCGCGCAGGTCCCACTTGTTCCGCATACTTGCGCAGGACTCCGCTCTGATAAGGATTATCGGGTGCCTTCCAGGCCTTTTTGCGGCGCGCCAACTCGGCCGCTTCAACCTCGACGTCGAGCGTACCGTTCTCGGCGTCGATAGCGATCATATCGCCGTCACGAATGAGCCCGATCGGGCCGCCGACCGCCGCTTCGGGGCCGACATGGCCGATACAGAAGCCGCGCGTGGCGCCCGAAAAGCGGCCATCCGTAATGAGCGCCACTTTGTCACCCGCACCCTGCCCATAGAGCGCCGCAGTCGTTGAGAGCATTTCGCGCATACCGGGGCCACCCTTGGGGCCCTCGTAGCGAATCACGATGACGTCACCGTCCTTGTATTGCTTGGCCTCGACCGCCTTGAACGCATCTTCTTCGCAGTCAAAACAGCGCGCGGGGCCGCGGAACTGCAATTTCTTCATGCCGGCGACTTTGACGATCGCGCCATCAGGGGCAAGCGTACCTTGGAGGCCGACGACACCGCCGGTCGGCGTGATCGCGTTCGAAACCGGGTAGACGACTTTCTGGTCGGTGTTGAAGACGACGTTGCGGAGGTTCTCCTCCATCGTCTTGCCGGTGGCGGTGATGCAGTCGCCATGCAGATAACCGCCCTCGAGCAGCGCCTTCATGATCTGCGGCACACCGCCGATGTCGTAGACGTCCTTGGCCACATATTGTCCGCCGGGTTTCAAGTCGGCGATGTAGGGCGTGCGCTTGAAGATCTTGGCGACATCGAACAGGTCGAACTCGAGGCCCATCTCGTGGGCCATAGCGGGTAGATGGAGCGCCGCGTTGGTCGAACCGCCGGTCGCAGCAACGATGGTGGCGGCATTCTCGAACGCCTTCATCGTACAGATGTCGCGCGGGCGGATGCCATCGGCGAGCAGGCGCATCACCGCCTTGCCGCTCTCCGCCGCATAGGCATCGCGGCTCTCATAGGGTGCTGGTGCACCTGCCGAGCCCGGCAGCGCCAAGCCGATTGCTTCCGATACGCAGGCCATGGTGTTGGCGGTGAACTGGCCACCGCACGAGCCCGCCGAGGGGCATGCGACGCATTCCAGATCGTGCAGGTCCTTGTCCGACATGCGTCCGGCAGAATGCATGCCGACACCTTCGAACACATCGACGACGGTGACGTCCTTGCCCTTGAATTTGCCCGGCAGAATGGAACCGCCGTACATGAAGACCGACGGCACGTTCAAGCGCAGCATCGCCATCATGATACCGGGCAGAGACTTGTCGCAGCCGGCGATGCCGACCATCGCGTCATAGCAATGGCCGCGCATGGTG
>CAZLHQ010000215.1:0-4712 GCA_964559355.1 uncultured Hyphomicrobiaceae bacterium | reverse complement strand
GGCGCTTCGATGTCGCCATGGCGCGCTACGAGCAGGCGGCCATCAAGACCTACTCTTCGCTTGGTGTCTTGAACTCCGGACAGTCGCTGATTTTCACCATCGGCATGACCATCGTCATGTGGCTCGCCGCGCGCGGCGTCATGAACGGCACCCACACGGTCGGCGACTTCGTCATGATCAACGCCATGATGATCCAGCTCTACATGCCGTTGAACTTCATGGGCATGGTCTATCGCGAAATCAAACAGGGCCTGGTCGACCTGGAGGCGATGTTTGTGCTGCTGGACGAGAAGGCGGAGGTCCAGGACAAGCCGGGTGCCGTCCCGTTGAAGGTCACGAGCGGCCACATCAGCTTCGATCACGTGTCATTTTCCTATGACCCCGAGCGACAGATCCTGAAGGATGTTTCGTTCGAAGTGCCGGCCGGCAAGCTGGTGGCGATCGTCGGGCCTTCGGGTGCGGGCAAATCGACCATCAGCCGTATCCTGTTTCGCTTCTACGATATCCAGAAGGGCGCGGTGAAGATCGACGGGCAGGACATCCGCGACGTGACGCAGGCATCCTTGCGCGCGGCGATCGGTGTGGTGCCGCAGGACACGGTGCTCTTCAACGACACCATTCTTTACAACATCCGCTATGGCCGGCCTGACGCCACCGACGAGGAGGTGAAGACGGCGGCCGCCCTGGCGCAGATCGATGGGTTCATCAAGACGCTGCCCCAGGGCTACCAGACCATGGTCGGCGAGCGTGGCCTGAAACTCTCGGGCGGCGAAAAGCAGCGCGTCGCGATAGCGCGCACGATCCTGAAGGGGCCGCCTATTCTGATGCTCGACGAGGCAACGAGCGCGCTCGACAGCCATACCGAGAGAGAAATCCAAGATGCGCTCGACAAGGTGGCGCAGAACCGCACGACGCTGGTGATCGCGCATCGCCTTTCGACCATCGTGCATGCCGACAACATCATCGTGCTGGACGCAGGGCGACTGGTCGAGCAGGGCACGCATGCCGAGCTGATTGCCCGCGACGGGCTCTATGCGTCGCTGTGGAACCGCCAGCGGCAGGCGGAGAAGGCGCGCGAGGAGTTGGCAGCAGCCCTGGAGGCGGCCGAGCGGGCCGGCGCCATACTCCCGCGAGAGGCGCATATTGGCAGAGCAACCTGATGCGGCATGTCGGCAATCGTCGTGGCATCGAAGTTCCCCAAACATCTTGTCACCATTGCAGCGAGGGGGCGCTTCCGCGCCAGACAGCGCGCATGGATCGTAAGAGTTGCAGGCCGTGACAGGGACATCGCCCGATCCGGAACGACCACAAGCCGCGGCATCGATTGGCGCTGCGGCGACCGCTGCTGCACGCATGTTCTGGCGTTTCCTGAAGCCGCCGCTCGTCGGCCTGCTCAATCTGCTTCTCGCCTTGGTCATGCTGTTCGAGGAGTGGGGCTGGAAGCCGCTGGCCGCCGCGCTTGCATGGCTGGCGCGATTCCGGCTGATCGCACGGCTGGAGGAGCTGATCACGCGATTGCCGCCCTATCCCTCGCTGCTGGTGTTTGTTGCTCCGAGCGCAATTCTGTTTCCGGTCAAGATCGGCGCGTTGTGGCTGCTGGCTGGCGGTCATGTGCTGAAGGCGGGCGCGTTGCTGGCGGTTGCCAAGGTGGCGAGCACGGCGCTGGTCGCACGCATCTTCACGCTGACCAAGCCGGCGTTGCTGCGGATCGGCTGGTTCGCGCGCGCCTACGCCTGGTTCGTGCCGTGGAAGGACGCGCTGTTCGCACAGGTGCGCGCGTCCTTTGCGTGGCGTTACGGCCGCGTGGTGAAATCACGCATCAAGCAGATTGCACGGCGCGCCGTCGAACGCTGGAAGCCCCGCGTGACGGCTCTGCTGGCTGACATCAAGGCTCGCGCGAAAGCGTTCTGGCAACGCCACTTCGGCGGCAGCAACATCAGCGGCTGAATGAACGATGATGAAAGCGGGTGATCATCAATCGCCGCTGGCGGTGCGCCATGTCGAGCGATTGGGGGCATGCACGATGTGCGAGGCGCTGTCTGCCGCCGATCCGGCGAGATACGAGGTGAGGTAGGTCGTAGCCGCGCGCGTCAAATCGGCGAGCGCAAAGACTGCGATGGAGCCGAGGAGGGCTGCAAGAAGTTTCGAAGGCATGATCCCGGGTCCCCATGGACAAGGTGGGTTGAATGCGACAACGCGGCGTTTGACGCTTCGGGGAACATCGATTGTGGAAGTCTCGATTCTGCTGATTCGCCGTGTCGGCGTCGAGCGGTGTTTGTCAATGCGGCGTCAATTTTTTTGCGCGCGGTAGTGCTCACACGCGCGCCAACTCAACCGCGCGATAGCCTTGCAGGTAGAGCAGAGCGGTGAGATCGCCATGCGTGACAATGGCGCCGGTATCCAGAAGGCTGGCGGCCTCGCGCACCTTCGGCTTGGCGCGGAAGGCGACGCCAAGACCCGCTTCGGCGAGCATCGCCAGATCGTTGGCGCCGTCGCCTACGGCGAGGGTGAGCACATGGTCGATGCCATGCTGGCGGGCGATGCGCTGCAGGGCATCGCGCTTGGCCTCACGCCCGAGGATGGGTGGCACGACCCGGCCGGTGACCCTGCCGTCCTTCACCTCCAGCGTGTTGGCCTGATGCTGGTCGAAACCGACGCGACCCGCCACCGGCCCGGTGAAGCAGGTGAAGCCGCCCGACACCAGGGCGCAATAAGCGCCGTGTGCCTTCATCGTCGCGACCAGGGCGCGTGCGCCGTCAATCAGTGTTATGCGCTCGTTGGCCATGCGATCGAGGATGCCGGCGTCAAGCCCGGCAAGGAGTGCGACACGCTCGTTGAGGGCTGCCGCAAAGTCGAGTTCGCCGCGCATGGCGCGCTCGGTGATATCCGAAACCTTGTCGCGCAGGCCAATCTCGCCGGCCAGCTCGTCCAGCATCTCCTGCTCGATGATGGTCGATTCCATGTCGGCGACGATCAGACGCTTTCTGGTGTAAGCCAGATCGTCGGGTATGACGTTGACGTCGACGGGCGCACCGGCAAGGGCGTGGCGGGCGCGAGCGCGCAGGTTCGCGATCGGTTCATCCTCGGATGCAACGATGAGCGCGCGCCAGGCATCGCCTGGGGCCAGGATGTCTTCTTGGATGATCTGAAATCCGTCGAGCGCCGCGCGCGCCGTGCTGATCGCCGATTGATCGACGGCGTTGGCGTCCGGCTTTCCGGTGAGGACCAGCGCGCGACACAGCATTTGAGGCATCGGCGAAGGTCTCGCTTGGGAATCCGCCTGGCGGCGCGGGCTTTGTCTCGCGGCGGCGGCAGCGTTGCGCTAATGAGGGGCGATGAGCACGAGACGCGCCCCGAAGGCGATCCTTATTGCAGGTCCAACCTCGAGCGGCAAGTCGGCGCTGGCGCTCGACGTGGCGCGGGCGCGGCGCGGCGTCATCATCAATGCCGACAGCATGCAGGTCTATGCCGAGATGCGTGTGCTGACCGCGCGGCCGACCGTAGAAGAGGAAGCGGCTTTACCGCACCGGCTCTATGGCCACGTCAGCGCGGCCGAGCCCTATTCGGTTGCGCGGTGGCTCGAGGAGGTGGAACGCGAGATCGACAAGGTCACAAGCAATGGGGAGCTGCCCATCATCGTCGGCGGCACGGGGCTCTACTTCAAAGCGCTGCTGGAGGGCCTGTCGCCGGTGCCGCCGATCCCGCAGGAGGTTCGCGATCGTTGGCGTGACGCGGGAACGTCGATGCCGCCGACCGAGCTCTTTGCCGAATTGCAGCGTCGCGACGCCGAAACCGCAGCACAGCTGCGGCCGAGCGATCGCCAGCGGATCGTGCGTGCGCTCGAGGTGATCGAGGCGACGGGCCGCCCGCTGGTGCGCTGGCAGCAGATCAAGGGCCGGCCCGTGCTGACCGAGGATGATGTCGCCAAGTTCGTGGTCACACGCGCGCGCAGCGAGCTTTACGAGCGGGCCGGCCGCCGCTTTCGGCAGATGCTGGAGGAGGGTGCGATGGCCGAGGCGGAACGCATGGCGCAGATGCAACTTGCGCCGGCACTTCCGGCCATGCGGGCGCTTGGTTTGCAGCCGCTGATCGACCTGTTGTCGGCCAAGGTGAGCCGTGAGGCCGCCATCGAAAGCGCCGAGCGCGACACGCGGCACTTCATCAAACGGCAACTGACGTGGCTGAGGCGATATATGATTTCGTGGATAGCTATATCGGCGCAATAAATGGAAATACAAGGCGCGAATAGCTTTCCTGTTATTGATTTGATGGGTTGACGCGCGGTCGACGGCCGAATAGCGTCCGCGGCGACTTTGGGCCGGTGCGTCGTCGCGCCGGCGCGGCGGGTGATTGCCTCACGGCAATCGGCTCAGGGCAATCGGCTCACGGCAATCGGCTCAGGGCAATGGCCCCACGATACCACCTCTTTCTTGGGAGAACGCGACATGGCCCGGCAGATGACAGGCGCGGAAATGGTCATCAAGGCGCTACAGGACCAAGGCGTCGAGCACATCTTCGGTTATCCCGGCGGCGCCGTGCTGCCGATCTACGACGAGTTGTTCCAGCAGGAGAAGGTCAAGCACATCCTGGTGCGCCAGGAGGGTGGTGCGGTGCACGCTGCGGAAGGCTATGCGCGCTCGACCGGTAAGGTCGGCGTGGTGCTGGTGACGTCGGGGCCGGGCGCCACCAATGCGGTGACCGGCCTTGTCGAT
>CAZLHQ010000214.1:0-4835 GCA_964559355.1 uncultured Hyphomicrobiaceae bacterium | reverse complement strand
TTTGTCGTGCTTCTTATCGGAAAACCGGTTCCCACTTTTCCGGAAGCACTCTAGGTTCTCGAGAAGGCCTGCTTCAAGGTCGCGGTCAAACGCAGCGGCTTGCCGGAAACCGCCACCAGCACCACAGTCACGTCGGCCTCGAATATGGCGCGCCCATCGAGCCGCACAATCTGATTGAGAGTGACGCTGGCGCCGCCGAGCTCCTTCACTCGGGTTGTCACCTCCAGCACGTCATCCATGCGCGAGGGCCGTTTGAAGTCGCACGTCATATGCCGCACGACAAACGCGGCCGGCTCATGACTGTCGCTGCCGTCGATCATGCGCCGCGCGTCGGTGCCAAGAAGCCGCAGGAAATCCGAGCGGCCCCGTTCGCACCAACGGATATAGCTGGCGTGGTAGGCAACACCGCCGGCATCCGTATCCTCGAAATAGACACGCACCGGCAGGACATGGAATTGCCCGTGCTGATCGCTGCCGAGGCGGCCGGCGAGATCGGGCCAAGTGCGGGCTGGAGGGTGGCTTGTTGTCATGGCAGCGACCGGCCTTCGTGACGGAACCTGATGGCGGGGGTGTCGCATCTGGCGACCGCGCGTGCAAGCCCTGCCGATCGACCCCCGCCCAGGCGCATAACCTCGACCCACACGCGGGGTTGTCCGTTGTGCGATCTCACCGCATAAACGTCTACTGCGGAACGAATCAAAACAACCAGGCGTTGCCATCGACGCCGGTGCTACAGGCCCAGCAATCGGCTTTGAGGGACGTCATGGCATGAGCGGTCTACTCGCCCTTCTCGACGATGTCGCAGCACTCGCCAAGCTCGCGGCAGCTCAACTCGACGATGTCGCCGCGCAGGCGGCAAAGGCGGGTGCGAAGGCCGCAGGCGTGGTCATCGACGATAGCGCAGTGACGCCGAAATACGTCGTCGGCCTGCCGGCGGCCCGGGAAATCCCGATTGTCGCCAAGATCGCGCGCGGCTCACTGTTCAACAAGCTTGGCATCCTGCTGCCGGCAGCGTTGGCACTCAATACCTTCGCACCCTCGCTGTTGACGCCGCTGCTCATGATCGGCGGCGCCTACCTGTGCTTCGAGGGCGCCGAAAAGGTTTGGCACATACTGCACCCGGAGCCAGACCAAGCCGTGGCGCACGAGACGCTGGATGCCGCCCATCTCGAGCAGCAGCGCGTGGCCGGCGCGATCAAGACCGACTTCATCTTGTCAGCCGAGATCATGACCATCGCGCTTGCCAGCATCGATGCCGGCACGAGCTGGTGGAAAATGGCGATCGTTCTGGCGCTGGTCGCGGTTGCCATTACGGTCGCGGTCTATGGCAGCGTTGCGCTGCTGGTGAAGGCCGACGATTTCGGACTGAAGCTTTGTCAATCGGGACGGTTGGAGACGACCCGCGCGGTTGGCCGCGCCATCGTGCGCCATATGCCCACCGTCATGTCGGCGATATCGACAGTCGGCACGGCGGCGATGCTGTGGGTGGGCGGTTCGATCATCATCCATGGCCTGGAAACGTTTGGCTTCACTGGCCTTGGCCACCACATCGAGGATGTCGCTGCCACGCTCGGCAATGCGATGCCAGCGGCAATCCACAATGTCGTCGAATGGTTCGTCAAAGCCGCGCTCGACGGCGTTTTCGGCCTGCTCCTGGGGCTTCTCCTCATTCCGGTGGCCCATGCGATCATCAACCCGCTGATCGGCATGTTGAAGAGCGCGGTCAAGTCGTGAACAGCCAGGCTCGCGCGGTCTGCTGCGTTTGATGAAATGCAAGCCAACTCACGTCGGCGCCGGTGGCGGCCAGGAACCTGCCACCTCCGGCTTGAACATGTGACGCTCCACTGCTGGCTTTAGCGGCGAGGCAGGATCCTGATAGGCATCGCGTTCGCGCCAATGGGAGCCCATGTCGACAAGCTCGCCAAGCTTGCGCATCTGCGGAATGTAGTTGCCCAAGACGAAGACGTTGGTCAGCCCCTCCAGGTAGCCCTTGCGCATCGTCTCGTCGCCATGATTGAGCAGCGCCAGTTCGATGCCATGCAGATAGGTCAAGGCGCGCGTCAGCGGATGCGGATGCCGCCCGCTGCCGGGTTCCGCCTTGTGGTCCTTGCTCCAGATCGCGGCCAGCAGGCACATCGCAAAAGTCATCAAGGCGATCCGGGTCTTGGTATCGAAGCCGCTGATCCCCAATCTTCTGGTGTCACGTCCGGAGATGACGTCATGTGTCAAGTAGCTCGCCGCGTAGAAATCCGCCTCGTGCTCGAGCCAGCGCAACGTATCGGCATCGAGCCCGTTTGCCGCGGCATTTGTCTCGTTGAGGCAGACGAGCTGCGACTTGCCGACGCCGAGACGCTCCTTAAGAAATCCACAATGGCCATTGAGGACGTGCGTCATCTCGTGCAGAAGCGATAGCTCGATGATCGCCTGCGCGACATACCAGGCAGCGAGGCGGCGCGTATGGTCCGCCGGATCGAACAGCTTCCAAAGCGGAGCCACCGATCCGGCCGCGACGTGGTCCTTGAAGGCTTCGGCAAGGCTGTCGATACTCTGGGCCTTGCGCAAGCGATAAAGCACGTCGAGCTCGCGGCGCGCGGCCTCTTCCTTGCTGACCTCATCCTTGATGTCGTCGAATATCAACTGCAGAAAAAACGCTTCTTGGCAGACAATAAAACTGTAGAGCACCTTGTTGTGGGTAATGCCGATGAAGTGCCGGTCATCCTGCCGCGCCGCATATGCATTGAGTTCCTTGCGCAGCGACAAGAAGTATTCGAGCTGCAACCTCTCGCCATGCCGATCGACAAAACGCATGTCATCGAGCATCGCTCGGATTGCTTCGACCATCGGCAACGGGCTGAAGCGGTCGTTCTTGTCGAAGAACTCCGACATATAGACAGGGTAGTACGGCGCCAATGCGGGATGGTTGCGCGAGAATCGTTCGGCATCCTCAGTCATGCGATCCAACCGCCATCGTATTCGTGATCGTCAGAAATTCCATGTTGCAGGTGTTGCCCCAATAATGTCGGCCATCACCATGAACTCCGCTCCGGCGCAACGCAGCATCACACAGCGCTTCCTTCGCCAAGCTCGATGACGACGATCTCAGGCGGCCTGCCGAACCTTAGCGGCAATCCCGACACGCCGAGCCCGGCGGAGACGATGAGATCGCGGCCCCCCTCGACGATGTGTCCATAGATATAGCGCGTGCCGAACTTCGACGGAACGAACGGCGCATACCCTCCCAGGCGAACCTGCCCGCCGTGGGTGTGTCCGCAGATGGTCAGCGCCACGCGATCGGGTACGTTGGGGAAAATGTCGGGCTCATGCACCATCAAGACCACCGGTGCATCGTCGGTAATCTTCGCCAGCGTTCCCGGCAGATCGTGTGCGCCGTCGTAGTCGACCTTGCCGCGCCGCCGGAAACTCTGGTAGCGATCACGCTTTGGCCAGTACGCCCATTGATCGGCGAGACCAGCCAGCCAGAATGCCTCACCGTCTTTCTCAAAGCGCGCGGCATCGTTCTCGTAGACAGGAATGCCCGCGCGCCGCAGGGCCTCTCCGGCCGGCGTCGGTCCTTTGCGGCGGCGCTGGACCGCGACGTCCTCCCACCAGTCGTGATTGCCGAGCACGGCATGGCGGCCCAGTGGCGCCTGCAGACCGGCGAGCACACCGGCCCATTCGTCATGCGGCACATCCTTGGAGAATTTCTTCATGCGATAGCTCGGCACGAAATCGCCGGGCAGCAGTACGATGTCGGGCGCCAGCGCATTGGTGCGGGCCACGATCTGGCGCACTCTTTCGAGCGACATCCAGGGATAGCAGACGTGCAAGTCGGCGATCACCGCGACGCGCAGCTTGAGTTGGCGTGGCCAGCGGGGCGGCGTCAAACGATAGCGCGTAATGTTGAGACGGAACGGCTCGGCCAGCGCATAGCCGCCAAAACCTGTACTGGCGACCGTGAGTGCGGCAATGCCTTTGAGGATTTGGCGGCGCGAGATCATCCGGCGAACTCATGGGGCGACTGCGGGAGTTGGTACAAACTCTTTAGCGCCTACGCCATATCCGGCCGTCAGCAAAAATCAGCACAAATCAGCACAACAATGTGGTGATGGGAAACGCGTCCTTGCAACGCTGTAGCGAATTTGACGCCGATCAGGACTTGCGCACACGCCCGCCATCGGCATCGCTGTCCACGTCGTCGCCACTGTCGAACAGGGGCAGATCGGGCGTTGCACTGCGCGCCGGCCCCGACATGCCGAGATGCCGATATGCCTTCAGCATCAGCACCCGCCCGCGCGGCGTCCGCCCGATGAAGCCCTGCTGCAGCAGGTATGGCTCGACGATTTCCTCCAGCGCATCGCGCGGCTCCGACAAGGCCGCCGCCAGCGTCTCGATGCCGACCGGCCCGCCGTCGTAGTTGCGGGCGATGCACGAGAGGTAGCGGTGGTCGAGTGCGTCGAGCCCCTCGCTGTCGACTTCCAAGGCGCGCAAGGCAGTATCGGCAATCGCGGCATCGATGGTCGGCACGCCGGCGACGGACGCAAAGTCGCGCACGCGCCGCAACAGGCGGCCGGCGATACGCGGGGTGCCGCGCGCGCGCCGGGCAATTTCGCGTGCACCGTCGACGTTCATCGGCGCACCAAGCACCCGCGCGCCACGCGTCACGACATGCTGCAACTCGTCGATGGTGTAGAAGTTGAGCCGCACCGGGATGCCGAAACGGTCGCGCAGCGGCGTCGTCAGCAGCGCCGGCCGCGTCGTCGCCCCTATCAGCGTGAACTTGCTGTGATCGATCCGCACCGAGCGCGCCGCCGGACCTTCGCCGATGATCAGGTCGA
>CAZLHQ010000213.1:0-4857 GCA_964559355.1 uncultured Hyphomicrobiaceae bacterium | reverse complement strand
TGGCAACCGGAGGCGCTGCCGCCAGATCGACCGGCTCGGCGGTGGAACCCAGCATGGAGACCAGCTCGTCGTGGACGATCTTGACGACCATCTGACCGGGCGTGACCGACTTCAGCACTGCCTGGCCGATCGCCTTCACCCGGACTTTCTCGACGAAGTCCTTGACGACATCGAGCGCCACGTCGGCTTCCAGCAGCGCGCGGCGAACCTCGCGCATCGCTTCGCCGACGTCGCTTTCCGAAAGAGAGCCACGCCGCGTCAGCTTGTCGAGTACGCCGTTGAGGCGATCACTCAGGGACTGGAACATCTCGTCTCCTCAAAGCGCCGGGAGCCCTACCTCCCACCGCATATCCATATGCCAAAGCACAAACGCACCCGCAGGCGAAACTCGCCGGCGGATGTTGACCCCCCTACCTCCCGGATATGTGGCCGCCGTGGGCGATAAACCCAAGGGACCGGAATCCATGTGCAGGGCGGCGGCTCGTGCATGACGGCCGTCTGGATTGGCCAGACGTATGCGGGATGGGCCGGGCAAAGTCAACCGGGCCAAGGTTGCGGGGAGCGCTCGACGACGCGGCCGCAAGCGCGGGACCGCCGCAGTTACCAACACCAATACTCAAAGAATTGTCCTGATGTGTCATGGCGTTGAGGAATTCACACGGCTGTGGCGGTACAGTCGCATGACGGTCGTGCTACAGTTTTGTGGTGCAGGGCAGGGTGGCTGCGCGACCTTCAAACCGGTCTGCCCTGCTCTCGTTTTCGTCGCCCTGAATTTCTTGCGGATTGATTGCACAATCATGGCTGAGATCACATCACCGGCCGCACGCCCCCCGCCGACGTGCCCGGTCGCGACCAGCGTTTTGCTGATCAGCGGGCCTTCGGGGGCCGGCAAATCGACCTTCATTCGCTCGCTCGCCAGCCGCCAGCTCGATCCCGATATCGGCGCCCTGATGCCGCGCGACTCCGCCACTTGGCCGGTCGTCGAAGCCAACGATCTGCTCAAACGTGGTCAGGCAGCGGACATCGCAAACGGCACAAGCGGCGCACAAGACGGTATCATCCTGCACTACGACACGTTTTTCATCCGCCGCGCCGGCATCGGCGATTACGCGCGCGATCCCGTCTATCAGGTGATCTCGCAGGCTTCCAATATCGTCGTCGTCGATATTCAGCTGCCACCCGAACAGCTCCGCACCCAATTTGGCGAACGGCTCAGTGCTCAGCTCAGCAACAAGGGGACATTGCGCAGCCTGTGGGCGCGCCATGTCCGCCGCAACTTGAAATGGGCCAAGCGCGTGCTCTCCGGCAAGGGTTTGCCGGAAACGACCGACCTTTACGGCGTCAGCGGCCAGATCGAGAGCTGCTATCGCGAGTGGGAGGCATTTCTGACCAACCTCGTGCGCGCCAAGCCGCAAACGCGGATCGTGCGTGTAGCTCCAAACCGCGTCATCCCGGCCGCCAACCAGTTCTCCCTGATTGGCGCGTGATCGATACGACACTGTGGCTTTGAACTTCTGTCGGTACATGCTACCCGACCGTGCGAGAACGACCGCGGCAGCGACCGCGCTCAACGCCAGCAGCGGACTTGCAGAAGACTCCATGGCCGAACGCAAGACACTCGCCGATCTCGTTGCAGGCAAGCTAGTGCTTGCGGCCCTGCCATCGGACCCAAGCATCGTCGGGCAGCTTCGCGACAGCGGCGCCAAGGACGTGCTGGTATTTTCAGGCGAAAAAACCGCCGGGGCCGACAATAGACCTCAGCGCTACGACAGTCACGCCGAGGTGCGCCTCGAAGGCATTGTGGACATAGCCTACAGCAACTGTGAGGTCGCCATCCTCGATAAGTGGTCGAGCCTTGCGCTCAACCGAAAGCGCTATTTCTGGGCGACGCGGCTGCAGACGCTCTTGGTCCCCACGGGTTCGGCCAGCTCGCTCTATTTTGCCGGCCTGCGCTACTACCAATTTTCCGGGCGGTTGAAACCGGCGGGCACCGTCGAAATCGCGACGGCCAATGGCGCGCGCACGTTCGCCGTCGTTGAGATTAAGCGTAAAAAGTCTGCGCACAACCGGCACCTGTTCGTACCGGCAGACTGGCCCAGCCGCCGCATCTTCGAACAGCTGTCAGGCCTCGACTACGTGCTGTTGCGCTCGGTCGAAGCTGTCGAGGCCGACGACGGCTACAAGGATATCGACATGCTGGTTTCGGACGCCGATCTTCCGGCGATGACCGAACGGTTGCGCGCCCAAGTGGCAACGCTGCCGCTCGACGTCTACGCCGAAGGCGGCATCGCCGGTCACGATTATCAAAGCGTCCCCTACTTCTTCCCCGACATGGCGCGCAAGATTCTGGCCTCTGGCGAAGTGCGCCCTTCCGGCATTCGCGTGCCGTCGGCGAAGTGGCAATATCTGGCGCTCGCTTATCATCTCATTTTTCATGGCAAGTCGCGCCATCTCGACCCTGGTGCGCGACTCGATGAATCCACATTCGATAAGCCCAAGCACTACCATGCGCTGGTGGCACTGGCGGCTGCAGCGGGATTTCCAACACCTGCGAGCTTCGATGATCTCGATAAGGTGCTGCGTGACAACAGCGCCTTCCCCGGCAAGGATTTGATCGGCTTTTACGCCCGCCGGAATAGCTTTGTCGCCAAGCGCTATCTGCACCGTGGCCGTGCCAAGGCAGGGCTTGCCGTCTTCTTCGTGCGCGACTTCGGCAATGGCGCGGGCCCGGTGCCGGCCATCGCCGACGTGCTACGCAAGGAATACAAAGTTCTGGCCGAAGGTCCTGTCACCGATGCCAGCCGCAGCGTGATACTGGAGCGCATTCGCGGCGGCAATTGGCGCGATATGCCCGGCACTGCGTTCGGCGAGCCTGTGCACTGGTTCGTGTGCTGGGATGACGCCCCGCGCACGCCAAAAGGCAAAATGCGCCGCAAGTATCCACACCTCGACAACGAGAAGACCGCGCTCGTCAAGCTCGCCATGCGCGAGGCTCTGGGCGGCAGCGGACGCGCCAACCGCATCGTCCACGCCAGCGACAATTCCGACGAAGCGCTCGAGCATTTGAGCGTGCTGGGCCTTGCCAGCGATGCTCGCGTTGTGGAATTGCTCGGCACCGCACCCGGTCGCGCGACCCTGCCTGCCGGTTGAGCGCCAAACGCGGTGGCGCTGCAGCCGCACACGATGCGGGCCGCAGCACGACCACACCAATCCCGGATCAAACCTTGTGCGCCTCCAACTCGCGCACCAGCTCCGCCAGCCGCATGGCGACCTCGAGGCCCGTATCCACCGACTGGCGCAGCGTCGCCCGGCTCTGGATCAGGCCGTTCAGACGCTCCTGCTGCTCACCAAGCCCGAAGAACACCTGCTCGGGCGCCTCGATATCGCCGTCCTCGACCGCACACATGACATCGAAGGCATTCTGCGACGCCAACACCAGCATCGAGGCGACGTCGTTCATGAGCTGGTGGTAGAGCCGGCAGCTTTCCGCTTCCACACGCGGACCATGCACGCCGAACTTCAACGGCGAAGCACCCTGCGCACCTTCGCCCGCATAGAGCTTTGGGTTGCGCTGGAAGCGCCGGAAAATCTCTATCAAGCCGAGGCAGCACGTCTCCAGATCGCGTAACGCGGTCCCCGCCTTGCGTTTGGGCTTGGGGCGCTCGTCGGTGCGTTCCTGCGCAACCCAATTGATCGTGGCGATTGAGGAGATGGCGCCGAGCGCGGCGATGGCCGGCAGCACCGCCGCGAATGGATCGGGCGCAATGCGGCTGTCGCCCTCCACCGAGAATTCGACGACCTTCGGCTTAGGTTTGAGCTTGGGCTTGGGCTTGGGCTTTACCACGCGTCGATCCCGGCCTTGTTCCTGCACCACCCCAGCGGCGGTTTGCAGCGACGCGATGCTGCTACATCGGCCCGTACTGACGCAAGTCCCCGCGCACGCCTTCATCTCAACGCCTTCGGCTGGGCGGTGTTCCCCTCATGTTGCGGTTGCAGTTGGCGGTGCCCAAAGACGTGCACGACTTAGGGCGCTGGAGGCGCGAAAAGCACGGCTTCAACCGGCCGCCACAGAAGCGCTCCGCACCACCATCGCCTCGCTCGGATCAGAGCGTTGTGCTCATTCGCACACGTTCAATAAACGCGCGCCTTGGGCTCGATGTAGCTGATCTCGTTGGTCATCGTGTAGGTGTGGACAGGGCGGGAATCGAGCCGCACCGACTTCGCCCCATAGTCGGCGAACGCCAGCGTATGCTTCATCCAGTTGGCGTCGTCGCGCTTGGAGTAATCCTCGCGTGCATGCGCACCGCGGCTCTCCTTGCGGTTCTCCGCACCGACCACCGTCACCGCCGCCTGGGCGATCAGGTTGTCGAACTCCAGCGTCTCGACAAGATCGGAATTCCAGATCAGCGAGCGGTCGGTCACCTTGATATCGTCGGACTGCTTCCAGATCTCGTTGATCTTGACGATGCCTTCCTGCATGACCGGACCATCGCGGAACACCGCGCAGTTTGACTGCATCGTCTTCTGCATCCTGAGACGCAGGGCCGCCGTCGGCGTGTCGCCCTTCGCATTACGGAACCGATCGAGCCGCGACAGCGCCTGATCGACAGCATCCGAAGGCAGCTCCGCCGGCCGCTCCTTGGCGTCCAGAACCTCCGCACAGCGCAAGCCGGCCGCACGCCCGAACACGACGAGATCGATGAGCGAATTGGAACCGAGCCGGTTGGCACCATGCACCGACACGCACGCCGCCTCGCCGATCGCCATCAGCCCGGGAACGACATGATCGGGATTGCCGTCTTTGAGTGTCAGCACCTCGCCGTGATAGTTGGTCGGAATGCCACCCATGTTGTAGTG
>CAZLHQ010000212.1:0-4862 GCA_964559355.1 uncultured Hyphomicrobiaceae bacterium | reverse complement strand
GAAACCGATCGCCGCTCGGTGCGTGTCAGCCTGACCGACAAGGGCCTCGACGCCTGTGACATCGTCCAGAACCTTTATCAGCGCCAGCTTGGCTCGCTGCAAACGGTGGGCGAGGTCAACACTGACGACCTGGGCCGGTTGAACCGCTCGCTGGTACGCCTGGAGCGCTTCTGGTCGGATCAGATCCGCTACCGTCTCTAATAATCTCTGACCGGCTCAAGCGCCGGGCATTGAACGGGTTTTGTGCAAAGGGCGCATCCAAGTGGCGTGCCCTTTGCGCGTTTGTGGCGGATGCGCACCACCCCGGCGCTGGCCCGCAGAGCTTGGGGTTTATGGCCTTTTCAAACCGCGCTCGATCCCGCAGGCTCAATCGTCTGGTTCCGTATGCGTCGTCCAGCGGGTGGGTTGTGCCCGCGCACGGCTGCGTCTGGCGAGATTTGATGCTCGGCACGGCGGCAAGGACCAGTAGCACCTACGGGCATCGCCGATTTCGGGGCCCGCCATGTCGGTTGCTTGGCGTAGGAACGGGCGTTTGCCGGGGGAAACCTAGTGCCAGCAGGCGTGAGCGGCGGCCACCAAGGGTGCGCTACCTGCCCGGGGGTGCACGGCTGGCGCTGTGTCGTCTCATCGCGTTCGTCCCACACGGTGCGGTAGCCAAGGAACCAGTGTTTAAGCGCGGACCGTGCGACATGGTTTCAAGAGTGTTAACCAACGGCGCGTATTGGTGCTCAGCCCGCATTTGCGGTGTTGCTGCCGCGTTAACGATTTGATGTTGGCGGGCTCGAGCTGGGGCCTGCTGTTGATCTGGAGGGATTTGAGGTGTCGCACTGGTTATCGCGATCGGGCTTTGGCCGCCGACTGGGACAGATGTTGTGCGTCATAACCGCGGGTTTGGCGTCGGCTGGCATCGCCGAGGCTCACGACAACAATTCCTGGTTGCAGTTCGGCCCGTCGGGCGAATCGACCCTGAATGCCAATGCGGCCTCGACCTACGACCGCTCCTTCATCCGCGAATGGGAGGCGAACCCGCCGAAAGGGTATCCCACGCTTTCGGGTGCCAACATCGAGGCGACCAAGCAAGCCATCAAACGCTACGAGGAAATCGTCAATTCGGGCGGCTGGCCGACCATTGAAGCGTCCGAGCTGCAACCCGGCGCCAACGGACCTGCGGTCGTCGCACTCAATGCGCGGCTCAAGGCTTCGGGCGATCTGCGTGAGGAGGGCTATGCACCCGACCACTTCGGCACCGAGCTGGAGAAAGCGGTGAAGCGGTTCCAGGCGTCGAATGGCCTGACCCCGACCGGCATCGTCGACAAGCGCACGATTGCCGCCCTCAACGTGCCGGCCACCGCCCGCCTGAAGCAGTTGAAGCAGGGGCTGGAACGGCTGCGCCAATACGCCGGCACCATGGGCAAAAAGAAGTATGTCCTGGTCAACATTCCTGCCGCCCAGATCGAAGCGGTGGAAGGCGAGCGCGTGGCGCTGCGACACACTGGCGTCGTCGGCAAGCCTGAACGCAAGACGCCGCTGCTGAAGTCGGCAATCCATGAGCTGAACTTCAATCCGGTCTGGCGGTTGCCGCCGACAGTCGTGTTGAAAGACCTGATTCCGAAGGGCCGGCAAATGCAAGCATCCGGCAAGAACGTGCTCGTCAAATTCGGCATCGACGCCTACGACGGATCGGGAAAAAAGCTCGATCCCGAGAAGATCAAGTGGGATGGCCCGATGCCGCACGGCCTGAGCTACAGCCAGCAGCCCGGCAAGGAAAACCCGCTCGGATTCCTCAAGATCAACTTCCACAACGAGCATTCGGTCTACATGCACGACACACCTTCGGAGAGCTTGTTCGGCCGCAATTTCCGCGCCGCCAGCTCCGGCTGCATCCGCGTGTCCAATATCGAAAGTCTGGCCGCCTGGATCCTGGCGGATCAGGGCGTCAGTCGCGAGGAAATCGAGACGCTGCGCAAATCGGGCGAGCGCAAGGACGTGCGATTGAAGCGGCCGGTGCCGCTCTATTTCGTCTACATCACCGCCTGGGCCACCGAGGATGGCATCGTCCAGTTCCGCCGCGATCTCTATCAGAAGGATGGTGTCGGGGAGACCGCCAGCGCCTACTGATTTCGCCGCCGCGAAGTCGCGAGCGGCGGTCGCCGCGGTGGCTGTCGCCCACGGGCGGCATGGTTGATTATGATCAAGACAATAGGAATGCCGCCGTGCGAGAGGTCGCTTGGCGGCATTTTCTTTGCGCAATGCTGCCTTGATCGGGCCGCGGCAACCGGGTAATCCGTTTGCTATAAGGGGGAAGACGGAACCTCGAGGGTGCGACAACTAGGCCAGCCGCATGTTTTGCCGTGCTCGGGCCCCGGTAAGTCGCGACAATCGGTGTCACTGTTGGAACCTAAGAAGGCGTTGCCCGTAGCTCTTGTGCGTGCTGCAATAGGGTAACGGTTAGGGAGCGAAGCAGTTTGATGGATTACGCCAAACAGTTGCGCGGCGCGCTTGATGCCATTCGGGCCGAGGGCCGCTATCGGGTCTTTGCAGATTTGAAGCGTCAGCGCGGTTCTTTCCCCGCCGCCCACCAGTTCAAGGGCGAGGAAGTGCGCCCGATTACTGTTTGGTGCTCCAACGACTATCTCGGCATGGGTCAGCATCCCTCCGTACTCGCCGCGATGCATGAGGCAATCGACACCGTCGGCGCCGGCTCGGGCGGTACGCGGAATATTTCCGGCACCTGCCACTATCACGTCGAGCTCGAGGCCGAGATCGCAGACCTGCACGGCAAGGAGGGGGCGCTTTTGTTCACCTCCGCCTATGTCGCCAACGACGCTACGCTGTCGACGCTGCAACAGCTGATCCCCGGCCTCGTCATCTTCTCCGACGAGAAGAACCACGCCTCGATGATCGAGGGAATTCGTCGCGGCGGCAAGAGTGGCAGCAAGGAGATCTGGCGCCACAACGACGTCGCCGACCTGGAGGCGCGCCTCAAGAAATATCCGCTCGGCACGCCGAAGCTGATCGCGTTCGAGAGCGTCTACTCGATGGACGGCCATATCTCGCCGATCGGCGCCATTTGCGACCTGGCGAAGAAGTACAACGCACTCACCTACCTCGACGAGGTGCACGCAGTCGGTATGTATGGCCCGCGCGGCGGCGGCATCGCCGAGCGTGATGGCGTCATGCACAAGGTCGACATCATCAACGGCACGCTGGCCAAGGGCTTTGGCGTCATGGGCGGCTACATCGCGGCCTCCCGCGATACCTGCGATGCCATTCGCTCGTTCGCGCCGGGCTTCATTTTCACCACCTCGCTGGCGCCGGCAGTGGCCGCCGGTGCGCTGGCCTCGATCCGGCACCTGAAGTCCAGCCAAGTCGAGCGCGAGCGGCATCAGGAACGCGCCCGCACGCTGAAGGCGCGTCTCGTCGCCGCCGGTCTGCCGGTGATCGAGGGGCCGAGCCACATCGTCCCGGTGATGGTCGGCGATCCGGTACACTGCAAGGCCGTCACCGACACGCTGCTCGACCGCTATGGAATCTACGTGCAGCCGATCAACTACCCGACCGTGCCGAAAGGCACCGAGCGCATCCGCTTGACGCCGGGTCCGGTGCATTCCGATGAGCAGATGGACCACCTGGTCAACGCTCTGACAGAACTGTGGGAGCGCTGCCCGGTCGCGCACGGGAAATATGTGCGCCTGGCGGCCGAGTAGGCCACGTTCGACGCAGCGCAAGAAAATCATGACGCCTCCGGCCATCGGTCGGGGGCGTTTTGGTTTGTGGCGTGTGAGGCGTTCCCGCTGCCATCAATGCAATCCTCATTCGGACTGAGGTTGGGGCTGGCGCAAGTTCCCGGGTCTGCAGTGCAGTCGGTGCGGTGCCGCCGGAATAAGTGTCGTCGATGAAGGACAGAGGTTCGCAACGAGTTCCTACCTCTGGTCCAGCTTGGTCGGGGCGCCATATCTGCAGCGACAAGCGTGCGATTGAAGTTCGTTCGCACCGCACGCGAAGCGCAACCCCACCCTTTGCGGCCAACGCGGCCTACCCGAACGGCCAGCCCTCGTGGCGCTGTGTCACCACAGCCTTGTTTCGCTTCTTTAGACCATGGTAGGAAACGGCTTGAGCGGTGGCATGCCTCGCGCTGTCTGGCCGTCCTGATCCATTTCCATTGAGCGATCAAACCAACGAAAACCTGTCAGAACGAGGAAATCGTCCCATGTCGACAGCCAAGGCCGCTTATGCCGCTCCGACCCAGTCCAAATTCTTTACCGCCACCCTTGCCGAGACCGATCCCGAAATGGCATCGGCCATCGCCAAAGAGCTCGGCCGCCAGCAGCACGAGATCGAGCTGATCGCGTCGGAAAACATCGTGTCGAAGGCGGTGCTGGAGGCGGCAGGCTCGGTGTTGACCAACAAGTACGCCGAGGGCTACCCGGGCAAGCGCTACTATGGCGGCTGCCAATACGTCGACATTGCCGAGAACCTCGCCATCGACCGTGCCAAGAAGCTGTTCGGCTGCGGCTTTGCCAACGTGCAGCCGAACTCGGGCAGCCAGGCCAACCAGGGCGTCTTCAACGCGCTGCTGAAGCCGGGTGACACCATCCTCGGCTTGAGCCTGGCGCATGGCGGTCACCTCACCCATGGCGCACCCGTCAACCAGTCGGGCAAGTGGTTCAAGGCGACGCACTATGAAGTGCGCCCCGACACCCAGGTCGTCGACATGGAGGACGTCAGGAAGGCCGCCCAGGCCAACAAGCCGCAACTCATCATCGCTGGCGGCTCGGCCTATCCGCGCAAGATCGATTTTGCCGCCTTCCGCAAAATCGCCGATGAAGTCGGCGCCATCTTCATGGTCGACATGGCGCACT
>CAZLHQ010000211.1:0-4888 GCA_964559355.1 uncultured Hyphomicrobiaceae bacterium | reverse complement strand
GCCGAGCTGATGCAGGCTTGTCGCAATTATCCGGGCCTTTCCAACGCACGCCGGATCACCTTCGAATACGTCATGCTGAAGGGCGTCAATGACAGCATTGCCGATGCCAAGGCGCTGGTGCAATTGCTGAAGGGCATTCCCGCCAAGATAAATCTCATTCCCTTCAATCCCTGGCCGGGCACGACCTACGACTGCTCCGATTGGGAGACCATCGAGACCTTTGCCGAGGTCGTCAATCGCGCCGGTTACGCCAGCCCCGTTCGCACGCCGCGCGGTCGCGACATCCTGGCCGCGTGCGGGCAGTTGAAATCGGCGAGCGAGAAGTTGCGGGCATCGGCGCGTTCCGCGACCGCACCGACCGAAGTGGCAGCGCCCGCGCACGTCGCCACTGTCACACCCGGCGACAACGGCAACCAAGGCTAGATGGAATGGTTTGGCGAACGATAGGGCGGCTCGTCTTGATTCCGGTCGCGTTTTTGTTGTCGGGGCTTGTTGCCGCGCTGGTGCTCGTGACGCTTGGGCTCGAGCGCATCACCCAGGCGACGCAGGGCCGCTGGCAGGATGGTGATAGCATCGGCGGCTTCTACGAACTCATCACGCAAGGGCATCTGCTGCTTTCGGGGTTGACGCTGGTGCCCGCGCTGGCGGTCGTCATCATCGGTGAAGTCGCCCGCATCCGCTCCTCGCTCTACTATATTCTCGGCGGCGGCCTTGCACTCGTCGCCATTCCATTGATCGCGCGCTACGGCGAGACCAGCACGCTGACGCTGCCGGCGACCGTGGTGTGGCAGGTATTTGCCACTGCGGGTTTTGCGGGTGGCTGGGTTTACTGGCTGCTGGCGGGCCGCAACGCTTGAGTTTGCGAAATCGGGGGGCCGGCATCTGAGGCGGCAAACGCACAACCTCGCGAAGAAATGCACCACTCGCCGGGATCAAGGCCGGCTGTGCCCTTGCAGTCGCACGAACAGGCACCCAAGATCGCCGGCACTAGAGCCGTTCCGGCTTTGATGGAATCGCGGAACGGCTCGCTCCAGGTCTTTGTTTCGTCGTGCTTCTTACCGGAAAACCGGTTCCCACTTTTCCGGAAGCACTCTAAGGGCGGGCGGACGTGCTGCGCGCGTGCATCGCAGAGCATCGCCGCGTTTCGCCCCATGCCAGCGAGGTTTGACGTGCGCATGTTCATTCGGGTCTTGACTGGCTTCATCCTCGCCATGCTGGCGGCTGCGGTGACGCAGGTCTTGTTCGCGTTCCCGCCGACAGCAATGGACGACATTGCGGCCTGGGCTCTGCAAGCCGGCGTCTGGGCCCTGGTTGCCGCGACCCACATTGCGATTTTCTCGTTCTTGTTCGCATTTCTCGCCATTGCCATCTCCGAATGGCAAGGCGTCCGCGCCTGGGTCTATTTCGTGCTGACCGGAATGGCGATCGCGATCGGCGGCTTCTTTGCCCAATACGCGGCCGAAAACGCCAGCCAGCCGACCATATTCAACAACTATGCGCTCATCGCCTTCATCACCTCAGGCAGCATTGGCGGGTTGGTCTATTGGCTCACGGCTGGCCGACGCGCTGGCGCAAACCGCCCCGGCGCCAAGATTGCCGTTAGTGACGACGACGATACGACCGGCCACGCGCCGGACAGCAGCGACAGCGAAACGGAAGCACCGCAAAAGCCGATGACCTCGGTGCCGACCACCAGACCGCTCCGCTCGACTTCGCCATTGCGCGTGGTGCGGGCCGCGCCGCTGCCAGAAGGCGTGCCGGCCAAGGCCTGAGGTTCACGGCTGCCCGTTCGTGGCGGTTCCTATCGATGGGTTGCGGTCCCCATCTAAGGGTTAATGGCACATTGCGCTGCGGAATTCTTGCTGCACTGCAAAATGAATGCTATGAAAGATGAAATGCGCCGTGCAATGCGCGCTGCACGTGCGCTACTCTGCGGCTTCAGTTTCGACACGTCGCTGATCGCCGTCGGCTCCAATAGAGAGGCCCGACATGCACACGCTCCCAGACGCCCGCTCGTTCCAAGACACCAACGCGCGGATTGCACGTTCAAGCGCCGAAGCCGTCACAGGCTACGCGAACGCCGCTGTCGCCGCATATGCCGACTTTGCGTCGCAAGCACTCGGCCTTTGGGCGCAGACCATCGACGCGATGCTGCCCAAGCCTGAACCCCGTTCCTGGTATCGCCACCCCGATCAACGCCCAGCGCCCACTCTATCGGCGCAGCCGTTCGCCTGGATGGGTCTGCCCGCCCAGCCCGCGCAGGTGTGGAGCCAGATCTACGGACAGTTTTGGCAGCATGCTTTGGGCAAGCCCGCAGTTCCCTCCGCCGTCGGATATGCCGTCGACTTCAATCCGTTCACATTATGGATGCGCGCCTGGCCGCTGCAGGGCAACCCAGCCGCGTGGCCGATGGCCTTTGCATTGATGGGAGCGGGATGGTCACGCAACGTGGCGTATCCCATGGCGCAGGCCAATGTCGCTGCCATCGACGCCGCTTCAACTGCTGCACGCGCGGCCCAACAGCAGTTCGCGACCTACCGCTCGGATGGCGGCCATGCTACCGCGCAGATCATGTTCCAAACGGAGAAGGCGGTCGCCGCGCTGATGCTGCCCATCGGCACCGACATGATGGCGCCATGGCTTGCCGCCTTCAACGCCTTCCCGCGCACAATCTGACTGCAACGCCACACGCCAACCAATACGACCAAGGGCCGCATCCCTTTTAGGAAGCGGCCCTCAATCTTGTATTCGAGCGCTAGCTGAATTCACGTCGGCGTGTGCAGAAGCGATCTCAGTTGGCCTTTGCCGGTGCGCCTGCTGCGGCCGGCGGCGGCGTTGCCGTCTTCTTGGCGGCAGCGGCCGGAGCAGCGGGCTTGGCCGGCGTTGCCGGTGTAGCCGGCACAGCAGCAGCGGGCTTGGCGGCAGCCGGAGCAGTCTTCTTGGCGATGCCAGCAACCTTGCGGCAGTAAGCCTTGTCGGGCTTGCCGGTCTTGGCATCGATCTTCGTCGGAACGATCCAGCCACATGCATCAGCCTTGGCCTTGCATGCCATCTCGTCGAGACCCTTGCATTCGGAAGCAGGCTTCGCCTTGGCCGCCGGCTTGGCAGCCGTTGCCGGCGTCGCTGGCGTTGCGGGCTTTGCGGGAGTAGCTGCTGCAGGCTTCGCAGGAGCAACAGGCTTCACGGCGGGTGCCTCCGGAGCCTTTTGAGCCATGGCGGCAGGCGCCATGCAGAAGAGCGCCATACCGGCAGCAGTGGCCATAGCGCCAATTCGTAGTTTCGTGATCACGGCAGACACCTCCATGTGCTTTTGCCGACGCGCGTTATATCACCAATCTGAAATTACAACAGACGTCGGCAAGAGAAATACTTCATCATCGATGGGAAAATAAGGCAGACCGCGTTCGTCCGCAGGACAACTATTTGCTGCCACCGGGCAAGACCCGACTATTCACCGCCACGGTCCTGACACGGGAAATAAACACACGACCGTAACAGGTGGTGTGTGATGAATTATCCACTTCAATCGAGCCGCCAAAGTTGATCCGATTCGACGTCACAGCGCCCCTTGCGGCATCGCCCGCGGTGCCTATAGTGCCGACCGATTCACGCGCCCGTCGCGCCTCGCCCTCCAACATCGCAGGCTGATCTATGTCGAAATCGAAGTCCGCCATCAAGAAAGTCGTACTCGCCTATTCGGGCGGATTGGACACCTCAATCATCCTCAAGTGGCTGCAGGAGACCTACGGCTGTGAGGTGGTCACGTTCACGGCCGATCTCGGACAGGGCGAAGAACTGGAGCCGGCTCGCAAGAAGGCGGAGCTGCTCGGCATCAAGAAGAAGAACATCTACATCGAGGATCTACGCGAGGAGTTCGTTCGCGATTACGTGTTCCCGATGATGCGCGCCAACGCGCTTTATGAAGGCGTCTATCTGCTCGGCACCTCGATCGCACGGCCGCTCATTGCGAAGCGCCAGATCGAGATCGCACGTGAGACCGGCGCGGATGCGGTCTGTCACGGCGCGACAGGCAAGGGCAACGATCAGGTCCGCTTCGAGCTCGGCTATTATGCGCTGGAGCCTTCCATCAAAATCATCGCACCGTGGCGCGAGTGGGCCTTCAAGAGCCGCGAGGACCTGATCGAGTTCGCCGAGAAGCATCAAATCCCGGTGGCGAAGGACAAGCGCGGCGAAGCGCCGTTCTCGGTCGACGCGAACCTCTTGCACTCCTCATCGGAAGGCAAGGTGTTGGAGGACCCGAACAACGAGCCGCCGCCCTACGTATTCATGCGCACGATCGCGCCGGAAGACGCGCCCGACAAGGCGACCATCATCACCATCAAATTCGCCAAGGGCGATGCGGTCGCACTCAATGGCAAGAAGTTGAGCCCGGCGAAGTTGCTCGCCGCGTTGAACGATCTTGGTCGCGACAACGGCATCGGCCGCGTCGATCTCGTCGAGAACCGCTTCGTCGGCATGAAGTCGCGCGGCGTCTACGAGACGCCGGGCGGCACGATCCTCCACGCCGCGCACCGCGCGATCGAATCGATCACGCTCGACCGCGGCGCCGCGCATCTCAAAGACGACATCATGCCGCGCTACGCCGAGCTGATCTATTACGGCTTCTGGTACAGCCCCGAGCGCGAGATGCTGCAGGCCCTGATCGACAAGAGCCAGGAGCACGTGGAAGGCACGGTGCGGCTGAAGCTCTACAAGGGCAACGTCATCGTCTGCGGCCGCAAATCCCCGAAATCGCTCTACAGCCTGAAGCACGTCACCTTCGAGGAAGACGCCGGCGCCTACAACCAGCGCGACGCGGAAGGATTCATCAAGCTGAACGCGCTGCGGCTGAGGCTCGCGAAGATGGGAAGGGGCTGACGTCTGCGCG
>CAZLHQ010000210.1:0-5001 GCA_964559355.1 uncultured Hyphomicrobiaceae bacterium | reverse complement strand
AGCGCCTCAACATGCGCGAGCAGTTGATCCGCGAGGTCGAGATCATTCCTCTCGAGGTCGTCATCCGCAACATTGCGGCCGGCAGCCTTGCCACGCGCCTCGGCCTCGAAGAAGGCACGCCGCTGCCACGCTCGATCATCGAGTTTTATTACAAGGACGACAAGCTGAACGACCCGATGGTGGCCGAAGAGCACATCACCGCGTTCGGCTGGGCCGCCCCCTCCGAGATCGACGAGATCATGCAGTTGGCGCTGCGCATCAACGACTTCCTTGTCGGCCTGTTCCTCGGCATCGGCATCCGTCTCGTCGACTTCAAGGTGGAATTCGGCCGCCTTTGGGAAAACGATACCATGCGCATCGTGCTGGCCGACGAGATCAGCCCCGACTGCTGCCGCCTTTGGGATATCTCGTCGGGCGAAAAGCTCGACAAGGACCGCTTCCGCCGCGATCTCGGCGGCATGCTCGAGGCCTACCAGGAGGTCGCCAAGCGTCTCGGCGTACTGGCCGAAGCGCGCCCACCCAAGGGGGCCGGCCCGGTGCTCGTCGCCTCCAACGGCTCTGGTGGCAAGACGAGCTGAAGCTGCCCCGCGCCAGGGTGCAAAAACACCAACGAAGCCTTGTGCCCGGACCCCGTTTCCGGGCACAAGCATGTCGAGCCCACTTTTGACGTGCAATCCGGGAACACAGCGCATGAAAGCCCGCATCAAGATTACCCTGAAGAACGGCGTTCTCGATCCCCAGGGCAAGGCCATCGCACATGCTCTCGGCAGCCTGGGGTTTGCCGGTGTCGATGATGTGCGCCAAGGCAAATACATCGAGGTCAAGCTGGCCGAAACCGATGAGACCAAGGCGCGTGAGGCGGTGGAGCGCATGTGCAAGGACCTGCTCGCCAACACCGTCATCGAGAATTACGCCTACGAGATCGAGCGCTGAGGCGCCGCAATGAGCCGCGAGCGCGACACTGAGAGCCGCAACACCGATGCCGCCAGGGCGGTGCGCTTTCTCGCCGTCAAGGCGGCGGTGTTCATCCTCGTGCCATTGCTCGCTTCCGTGGTTGCCGTGCTGGTGCTGCTCAGATGATGCGCCGCGCTCTTGGTCTGGCAACCCTTCTGATCCTTGGTGCGGGAGGCTTGACGATCCCCAGCCAGGGCGCAGATGCGCCTGCGGCAGCCCCGATCCAGCCGACGCCCTCCCCACCGGCATCCACACCCCCGTCGGGATCGCCGTCAGCCGCGCCGCAACCGCTGACTGCTGTAGCCGCGGTGCGCACCTATGAGTGCGAAACCGAAGCCTTCGGCATGGATTTTGAGCCGTTCAAGCGCACCAAGGGGGCAATCCGCATCTCCCTCGACACCACCGCTGCCGAACCCCGCGAGGCGACGCCGGGGCCTGCCGGGCTGGTTGCTGGGCACTGGCGCGTCGAAGGCCCAGGCGACACGCATGCCGCCTCGATCGTCAAGCTGTTGGCCGAGGCCTGCGCCAACGGGTGCCCGTTCACAATGACCGCCAAGGGCGCGGCCCAGCTATGGGCGCCTGCCCCCAATTCGCTCGACAAGCTCGGCGCCAAGGATCAACTGACGATCGCCGTCATGAAGCCAGATCCGCTGTCGGTCTCGATCTCGACGTTTCGCGGCCAGGATATCGTTGCGCTGGAAAAGGGTGCCTGCCGCAGCGTTTCCGGCGACGGTGCGAAGACGGCTGATCCCGCGCCACCTTCAGTGCCCGCACCTGCCGCAGCTCCAGGTCAGTAGCACAGGCAGCGCCACCGTCAGCGGCAGTCCGGTTTACGAGCCGATGCGCACACGCTTTTTCTGCCGCAGGCGGGCACCGATCGATAGGAAGTACAAGAACGCCGCAATGCCGAATACGGTCGTGAACAGGTTACGTGGCGGCGTGATCTCGGGCTCGGACCCGAAACCGTCGATGTAATGGATGGCGATGCGGTCGCCGACGTGAACTTTGCTTTTGTCCAGCCGGCTAGAGTCCGCCCACGCGGCGCGTCGCTTCCCGTCGCTGCCGACAAACTCCAAGCGTGCTTGTTCGAATTGCCGGACGTGCTGATCGTGCTCGAGGCTCACGGGCAGATCGGCGCACGCCATCTGCTGGCGGCTGTTGCACTTGCCCCAACGGCAGGAAATCAACTCGCAATACGGACGAACTGCCGAAACCTCGGCCTCGGCGCCACTAGTCGCAACATACCGGTAAGAGAAATTTCCGGCCGTCGCCACCGCGATAAGCGTCAGCAAGAGGCTGCTGAAGGGCATAGACAGGCCGGGTTTCCGGCTGACGGCGCGAATATGCATGGCGAACCCTGGGACAACTCGACGTTCGGGAGACTGGCACAATCCCGTTGAGTTGCCGTTAAGCCCGAGACGCTGCTAAACAACCGTGTCGCTTGTTCCGGAATCGCAGGCTCGCTGAAGTGAGAACCCCATGATCCGCGCCTCAGTCATCGTCTTCCCCGCCTCCAACTGCGATCGCGACATGAAGGTTGCGATCGAGCGCATCACGGGCAGCCCCGTCAACATGGTCTGGCACGGCGATGCCTCGGTGCCTGCCTCGGACTTCATCGTGCTGCCGGGCGGCTTTTCCTATGGCGATTACCTGCGCTGCGGAGCGATGGCGGCACACTCCCCCATCATGCGCGACGTGATCGCCAAGGCGAAGGCGGGAACGCCGGTGCTGGGCGTATGTAATGGTTTCCAGATTCTGTGCGAATCGGGGCTGCTGCCTGGCGTGCTCATGCGCAACAAGAGCCTCAAGTTCATATGCCGCGATGTCCATCTGCGCGTCGACAACGCTTCAAGCTTCTTCACGCGCGGATATCGCAAGGGCGAAGTCGTCCGGTTCCCGATCGCGCACGCGGAAGGGAACTATTTCACCGATCCTGAAACGCTCGAACGGCTCGAAGATGAAGGCCGCGTGGTGCTGCGCTACTGCGACGCCTCGGGCAACGCCAGCGATGCCGCAAACCCCAACGGCGCCCTCAACAACATTGCTGGCATTTCAGATGCGAGCGGCCGCATCGTCGGCATGATGCCCCATCCCGAGCGGCTCTACGAGACGGTGCTTGGCGGCACCGATGGCCGCCGCGTGTTCGAATACGCTGTCGCGGGCATGGCCGCCGCGATGTGAGTGAGCAAGCGAAAGGGGCCGGTTGCCCGGCCCCTCTTGAAGTCGATTGCCTTGTGATATGGGCTCTCAGCCCTTAGGCGTAACAGCCGCCACCTGATCCAGCACTTTGATCGACATGGCCTGCGCTGAGGGAGCGCACTTGATCTCGAGCGTCTTGCCTTCGGCGGTATCGATGCGCGCCGCCCGTGTCGGGATCACGGGAATCGTAACGCGTGTTGCCGCGCCTTTGACATCGCCATCCGCATTCGAGTCGGCCATCAGCACCGTCAGGCTACACACGCCGCCGTCCGCCAGATAGTAGCTGACGGCGCGCGTGGAGCCGACATCGAAGCTGACGCCGTGATGCGGCTTGAGCTTCAAACCCTGCGCTTCGCCTGCGCCGGCTGCCGTCATGCTCGCTCCAGCCAGTGCCATCACTGCTAGTGCCGCGACAATACCCTTCGACTTGAAAGCTGCCATTGCCGTGCTCCTTCTCAAAAAAGGTTCGTGATCATCTCAGTGCCGCTCGTGTTGCTCATGCGACGTGAGGTTGTCCTCACCTGGCGGCCTGGCGCTCTAATTAGTGATTTGATTTGCTGCGATAAATACACAATGCTGCACAGCAGCAATGCGCGCACTGCAGCGCGCTCCCGTCACAGCCCGAACGGGTAGGCCGCGGCTTGGTCCATGGGGCGGCGACAACTGCCACCCACTGGCACCAATGCGCCAATTTCGTTTGCCAAGTCCCAATTGCAGACGCCAACGCGCCGCTCAGGCTTGCACCTCGACGGCACGCAGAGCGGTGAGGATCGCCGCACCTTCCGCGGCCGTGCGCGCGGCAGGGCCGGCGATATCCGATAGCGTATTTGCGACGAGTGCCGCGCCTTCGAACTGCTGGTGGTCGGTGTAGGTTGAACGTGTCACCACCACGGGCAGACCCGCTGCCTGCGCCGAGCGCACGCCGTTGATCGAATCTTCGAGCGCGATGCACCCCTCAGCCGACACTCCGAGTTGCTGCAGCGCCAGCAGATAGACGTCGGCGGCGGGCTTTTTCGCTTTCACCATATCGCCCGCGGCAACGGCGTGGAACAGTTGGCGCCAGCCCTCACCCAGCGTCGAATCGAGCAGGCTCTCGACGTTCGGCAGGCTGGTGGTGGTGGCAATGGCGAGCCCCACGCCTTCGTTTCGGGCGTGGCGCAGAAGCGCTTCGACGCCGGGTCGCAGCGGCACGCCGCCCTCGGCAATGATGGCGTTGTAGATCGCCGTTTTGCGCACATGCAGCCCCGCGATCCAATCCTTGAGGGAGTCCGCGTCGGCCGGAACGCCGTCCCGTGATGGCCCGAAATCGTCGAGGAAATAGCGGATGCGCTCCTTTCCGCCGGTGACGTCCAGCAAGCGCCGATAGAGCGGCTGGTCCCAGTGCCAGGCAAGCCCGCGTTCTGCAAAAGCACGATTGAACGCCTCGCGGTGTGCCTCCTCCGTCTCCGCCAATGTCCCATCCACGTCGAAAATCAGCGCTTTCAGCACCTGTTTGCCTCCCCTTGCACCGGGCGACCCGGCTGATACTCCGATCAAATCACGATCTGCAGCCTACGCCAGGGTGAACAATCGTCTCACCTGTTGAGACAAGGCACGGGGCGGACGCTATAAGCTGGCCGGAACGAACAGGTATATTCAGGCCGGAACCCGCATGACCGACACCGCCTCCACCAAAGCGCCCGCCATCACGCCACAAATGGTCGCCGAGCACGGCTTCAAGGGCGACGAGTACCCCACACTGCTCAAAATCCTCGGCCGCGAGCCCTCGATCACCGAGCTTGGCATCTTCTCGGTCATGTGGTCGGAGCACTGCTCCTATAAGTCTTCGCGCTTCTGGCTGAAGACGCT
>CAZLHQ010000209.1:0-5028 GCA_964559355.1 uncultured Hyphomicrobiaceae bacterium | reverse complement strand
GAAAAGCTCGACAACCTCATCTTCGTCATCAACTGCAACCTGCAGCGGCTCGACGGCCCCGTGCGCGGCAATGGCAAGATCATCCAGGAGCTGGAGGGCGATTTTCGCGGCGCGGGCTGGAACGTCATCAAGGTGATCTGGGGTTCGACCTGGGACGAGTTGCTGGCGAAAGACTATTCGGGCCGGCTGCGCCAGCTGATGGAGGAATGCCTCGACGGCGAATACCAGGATTTCAAATCGAAGAACGGCGCCTACATCCGCGAGAAGTTTTTCGGGCGTTATCCCGAGACCGCGGCCATGGTGGCAGATTGGTCCGACGACAGGATCTGGACGTTGACGCGCGGCGGGCACGACGCGGTCAAGATCTATTCCGCCTACAAGGCGGCGATCGAGCATCAAGGCCAGCCGACGCTCATCCTTCCCAAGACGGTGAAGGGCTATGGCATGGGCGCGTCGGGCGAAGGCCAGATGATCGCGCACCAGGCCAAGAAGATGGGCTACGAGCCGCTGCTCAAATTCCGCGATCGCTTCAACGTTCCACTGACCGATGACGAGGTGAAGGCGCTGAAGCTCGTGCGGCTCGACGAGTCGTCGCCTGAAATGAAATACCTGCGTGAGCGGCGCGCGGCGCTTGGCGGCTATCTCCCGCAGCGGCGGATGAAAGCATCCGAGAAGCTCGCGGTTCCCCCGCTCGACACCTTCAAGGCCCAGCTCGAGGCCACTGGAGAAGGCCGCGAGATCTCCACCACCATGGCGTTCGTGCGCATATTGAACACGCTGCTGCGCGACAAATCCATCGGCCCGCGCGTCGTGCCGATCGTGCCCGACGAGAGCCGCACCTTCGGCATGGAAGGCATGTTCCGCCAGTACGGCATCTTCTCTCAGGTGGGTCAGCTCTATCGGCCGCAGGATGCCGACCAGCTCATGTACTACAAGGAAGACAAGTCCGGACAGATGCTGCAGGAGGGCATCAACGAAGCCGGCGCCATGTCGAGCTGGATCGCGGCGGCAACGAGCTACTCGACATCGAACGTGACGATGATCCCGTTCTACATCTACTACTCGATGTTCGGCTTCCAGCGCGTGCACGATCTCGCTTGGGCGGCCGGCGATTCGCGCGCACGCGGCTTTCTCATCGGCGGCACTGCCGGGCGCACCACACTCAACGGCGAGGGGCTGCAGCACGAGGACGGCCACTCCCACATGCTTTCCGCGACAATCCCCAACTGCGTCTCCTACGATCCAACCTATTCCTACGAGGTTGCGGTGATCGTACAGGATGGATTGCGGCGCATGGTCGAGAACCAGGAGGACGTCTTCTACTACCTGACCGTGATGAACGAGAACTACGAGCACCCGGCGATGCCGGCTGGCGCCGAGGAAGGCATCATCAAGGGCATGTATCTGCTGAAGCCTGCCGACGCCAAGGCCAAGGGTCACAAGGTGCAGCTGCTGGGCTCGGGAACGATCCTACGCGAAGTGATCGCGGGCGCGGAGCTCTTGGAAAAAGACTTTGGCATCCACGCCGACATCTGGAGTGTGACGAGCTACACCGAGCTCGCCCGCGAGGCGGCCGCCGTCGAACGGTGGAACATGCTGAACCCCGAGGAAAAGCCGCGCACCGCTTATGTGACGCAGAAGCTTGGCGAGCGCGGTGATGGGCCGGTGATCTCCTCCACCGACTATATTCGCGCCTACTCTGAGCAGATCCGCCCCTATGTGCCGGCGAAATACCGCACGCTCGGCACCGATGGCTTTGGCCGCTCCGACTATCGCCGGCGGCTGCGCGAGCACTTCGAGGTCGATCGCCACTTTGTTGCAGTGGCCGCGTTGAAGGCGCTCGCTGACGAAAACAAGGTGCCATCCACCAAGGTGGCAGAGGCAATAAAGAAGTATGGGATCAACCCGTCGAAGCCCAACCCGGCGACGGCGTAGCAGAACGCAGCCCTTCTCCCCTTGGGGAGAGGGACAAGTCAACGACACAGCCCGCCCCGCGAGGAAATTCACAATGTCCCTCATCGACGTCAAAGTCCCCGACATCGGCGACTTCAAAAACATTCCCATCATCGAGGTTCTGGTAAAGCCGGGCGACAGCGTGAAGGCAGAGGATGCCCTCGTCACGCTCGAAAGCGACAAGGCCACCATGGATGTGCCATCGCCGATCTCGGGCAAGGTCGTCGAGGTCTTGATCAAGATCGGCGACAAGGTTTCCGAGGGGACACCGATCTTCAAGATCGATGCCGCGGGTGCCGGTGCTGCGGCAGCGCCCGCAGCGGCAGCGCCGGCGCCGACACAACCGGCAGCCACAGCAGCTCCCGCGACCGCCGATCTTTCCAAAGGTCCCGGCGATGCAATCGACAGCAAGCCTTCGAAGGGTCGAGCGATTCCGCCGCCGATCGATTTTGGAGATGCGCATGCGAGCCCCTCGGTGCGTCGCCTGGCGCGTGAACTCGACGTCGACCTGAAGAAGATTCAGGGCACCGGAGAGAAAGGCCGCATCAACGTCGACGACGTCAAGCGCGCGGTATCGGGCAAAGCGGCCGCGGCACCCTCGGGCGGCTTTGGCATTCCCGAGATTCCGGCGCAGGATTTTTCGAAGTTCGGCCCCGTCGAAGAACGGCCGTTGTCACGCTTGAAACGGCTGTCGGGCCCGCATCTGCATCGCGCCTGGCTCAACATTCCGCACGTTACGCACACCGACGAGGCGGATATCACCGAGCTCGAGGACTATCGCAAGGGCCTCGACAAGAGCGCCAAGGACAAGGGTTATCGCGTCACACTGCTGGCGTTTCTGCTCAAGGCCTCGGTCGCCTGCCTCAAGGAGTTCCCCGAGTTCAATGCCTCGCTGAATCCGGCCAAGGATGCGCTCATCTACAAGCGCTACTATCACATCGGCGTTGCCGTCGACACGCCTGACGGCCTCGTCGTTCCCGTCATCAAGGACGTCAACGCGAAAGGCATCATCGAGTTGTCAAAGGAGCTCGGCGAGGTATCGCAGAAGATGCGCGATGGCAAGATAACGCCCGCCGACATCTCCGGCGGCACGTTCTCGATCTCCTCGCTCGGCGGCATCGGCGGCACCAGCTTCACGCCAGTCGTCAACGCGCCCGAGGTGGCGATCCTCGGCGTCGTGCGCTCGTCGTTGAAGCCACAATGGAACGGCAAGGAGTTCGTGCCACGCCTGATGCTGCCATTGTGCGTGTCCTACGATCACCGGGTCATCGATGGTGCGCTTGCCGCCAGGTTCACGCGCCGGCTGGCCGAGTTCCTCGGCGACGTGAGGCAACTCGTGCTGTGACCAACCACCCCTTCTCCCTTCCGGGGAGAAGGTGGCCGAAGGCCGGATGAGGGGGCCTTCCTCAGCCATTCTCGAATGCAAGTCCCCCTCACCCCTCCCCTCTCCCCGAGGGGAGAGGGAGCTGGAGATCCGAGGCAACGACGATGACCGTCAAAGACATCCGCGTACCCGATATCGGCGATTTCAAGAACGTGCCGGTCATCGAAATCCTAGTGAAGCCCGGCGACGTCGTAAAAGCCGAGGACGCACTCGTCACGCTCGAAAGCGACAAGGCGACGATGGACGTGCCAAGCCCGGAGGGCGGCAAGGTCGTCGAGATCAAGGTCGCGAAGGGTGACAAGGTTTCGCAAGGCACGCTGATCCTGACGCTGGAATCGGCGGCGGCCGGCAAACCCGCCTCGCCTGGACCCGCTCCCGCGCGGGGAGAAGGTGCTCCCACCGCATCGGCAGGCACACCGGCACCCAAGGCCGCATCGCACGCGGGCGGCGCCGATATCACTTGCGACATGATGGTGCTGGGCGCCGGCCCTGGCGGCTATTCGGCCGCGTTCCGCTCCGCCGATCTCGGCATGACGACCGTTCTGGTCGAGCGCTGGAGCGTGCTCGGCGGCGTCTGCCTCAACGTCGGGTGCATTCCCTCCAAGGCGCTGCTGCATACCGCAGCGATCATGGACGAGGTGAAGGCGATGGCCGGGCACGGCATCAACTTCGGCGCGCCACAAATCGATTTGCCTTCGCTGCGCAAGCACAAGGAAAAGGTGGTCGGCAAGCTCACCACTGGTCTTTCCGGAATGGCCAAGGCGCGCAAAGTGACCGTCGTCACCGGAACTGGCACGTTCCTCGATCCCCATCACATCGAGGTCGTTCTCAGCGATGGCTCCGGCAAGAGGATCGTCAAGTTCAATCATGCGATCATTGCCGCGGGCTCGGAATCCGTGAAGCTGCCCTTCATCCCTGAGGATCCGCGCATCGTCGATTCGACCGGCGCGCTTGAGCTGCGCCAGATCCCCGCGCGCATGCTCGTCATCGGCGGCGGCATCATCGGCCTCGAAATGGCAACCGTCTATTCGACGCTGGGCAGCCGCATCGATGTCGTGGAAATGCTAGACCACCTGATGCCCGGCGCCGATCGCGATCTCGTCAACGTGTGGGAGCGCGTCAACAAGCACCGCTTCGACAACATCATGAACGGCACCAAGACGGTCGCCGCCGAGGCCAAGATCGACGGCATCTACGTGACGTTCGAAGGCGCCAAGGCACCCGTGGGCCCGCAGCGCTACGACATGGTTCTGGTCGCCGTCGGCCGTTCGCCCAATGGCAAGCTGATCGCCGCAGACAGGGCCGGCGTCGCCGTCACCGACCGCGGCTACATCGACGTCGACAAGCAGCAGCGCACCAACGTCGCCCACATCTTTGCCATCGGCGATATTGTTGGCCAGCCGATGCTGGCGCACAAGGCCGTACACGAAGCGCATGTCGCTGCCGAGGTCGCGGCGGGTCAGCCGAGCTTCTTCGATGCGCGCCAGATTCCCTCGGTTGCCTACACCGATCCCGAAATCGCCTGGGCCGGCCTCACCGAGACCGAGGCCAAGGCCAAAGGCATCAAGATCGACAAGGCGGTGTTTCCATGGGCAGCATCGGGTCGCGCCATCGCTAATGGCCGCGATGAAGGCTTCACGAAGCTCATCTTTGACGCCGAGACGCATCGCTGTATTGGCGGCGGCATCGTC